>JBAPZR010000465.1:0-1946 GCA_049285335.1 Xanthobacteraceae bacterium
ACCCTCGACCGCAGCGCGGTCTCGGCCGGCAAAAAAACCCCAGACCAGGAGCGAGCCCAGTGCGACGATAGCAACCGTGCCGAGCAGTTTGCGGCTGCTCCCGAGCCACCTTATTGATTGTTTCTCCTCACTCATCCCAATTCCGCCGTGTGCCTGAGCGGAACCCTGTCCCCAAGATTCGCGGCACGACCAACGATATTGCGAAATACGCTTTTCAGCCAGATGGATAGCTACGCCGTCCGGACCACTTACCCAGACATGCGCAATAATGCTTAACGGCACGATGAGTGAAGGCGCAAGGCTAAAATTTGGCTGTTGATCCGAGCACCGCAGGGCCGCACTCCCCAATCCGGCGGGCTTGCTGAATCTCCGTCATCGTCATGTTTTTTCCGCCCATCACCATTGCCACCCGGCCCGAGAATTTGTCGGCCGAAAGGATATAAGTGGCATGGCCTTTCGCTGATCCGCGTCCGGGGCAAACGATGTCGTATTCGAGCTTGCGGCCGTCCGCAGCGAGATTTGCAACGGTGCATTTCGCGAACGGATTATTGGCGCTGACCACGGGAATTGGAAGTTCATCCCCGCTTCGGACCTTCGGCAGACAGACAATCGTCGTTTTGTCGACGGCCCAGCGTTCGAGATGCGGCAATTCAAGGCGAGCGGTGAGCTGGTAAGACCCGCTCTGCGGCAAAGGCCCTTCTGCCCATGTCCCCTGGGGCACGACGCCCACTGCCAAGAGGATTGCGGTTGATAGCGCGCGAAATTCCGTCATTTTGTCCTCCTCCAACGCTCATATCATCAAACCTGCAATCGGCAGGTTACCTGATCAAGGTGAGGGAGTCGGCCCGTTTTCTGCTTTCTAGATTTTAGGGTCTAGTATCTCTTCTCTGGTGCCTTTATCGGACCAAGGAAATTCCTCATCCAGGATGAGCGAGCTTTGTCAGCGTTCTGTCGTCGTGTGACTTTGTGTGTCCAAGTGAGGGGGTGAACGATGGATGCGGCACTGCCCGTTTTACAGGCGAGCACGGCCGACCGTGCAGCCGGCTTGCACCGGATCGTCATCGTCGGTGGGGGCGCTGGCGGGCTCGAACTCGCGACCAGGCTCGGCGACAAGCTCGGCCGCAGTGGCAACGCCGATATTACTCTCATCGATAGATCCCGTGCGCATTTATGGAAACCACTGCTGCATGAGATCGCCGCCGGCAGCATGGATCTCGGCCATCATGAGCTAAATTATCTGGCGCAGGCGCACTGGCATCATTTCAATTATCGAATCGGAGAAATGATCGGGCTCAACCGCGCCCGCCGCGAAGTCCTTGTCGGTCCGGTCGTGGAGGAAAATGGCACGGAAGTGACGCCGGCGCGAACCTATCCCTATGACACGCTGGTGCTGGCGGTCGGCAGTCTGACCAACGATTTCGGAACGCCGGGCGTGGTGCACAATGCGATCAGCCTGGAGACACCCGAACAGGCAGCCCGATTCCATCGCCGGCTGGTGAATGCCTGCATCTGCGCCCAAAATCAAACTGACCCGCAGAAGCCTGGGCGGGTGCGGGTCGTCATCATCGGCGCCGGCGCCACCGGCGTCGAGCTTGCCGCCCAACTGCACAAGACGACGCGGGGACTGGTGGCGTTCGGGCTCGATCGCATCGACCCCGACAGAGACATCACCCTGTGCCTCATCGAAGCCGCCGACCGCATTCTACCGGCTTTGCCGCCGCGCATTTCTGAATCGGCAACGGAGCTGCTCCGCAAGCTTGGTGTCAAGGTCTTCACGTCCGCGCGCGTTTCTGCCGTCATGCCGAATGAGATCAAGCTCGCGGATGGCCGCACCATCGCCGCCGACCTGGTCGTTTGGGCAGCCGGCGTAAAGGCGCCGGCGTTCCTGAGCAACATCGACGGACTGGAGACCAATGCGAATAACCAGCTCGTCGTACGACAAACCC
>JBAPZR010000466.1:0-4711 GCA_049285335.1 Xanthobacteraceae bacterium
GTTCTAGGTGTACGCTTAGAGGGCCAGCTTCCCAACTGGGTCAGCGCCAAGGACATCATCCTGGAAATGCTCCGACGACACGGTGTGTCTGGCGGCGTCGGCAAGATCGTGGAGTATTTCGGTCCCGGACTGCGTTGTCTGAGCGCCATGGATCGACACGTGATCGCCAACATGGGCGCCGAGTTGGGTGCTACCACCACCGTATTCCCGTCCGACGAGGAAACCCGCCGTTACCTGCGCACGCAAGGCCGCAGTGGCGATTGGCATGCGATCGCCGCGGACGACGGTTGTCGCTATGACGAAGAAGAAGAAATCAACTTATCTGAGCTTGAGCCGCTGATAGCCACGCCGTCAAGTCCCGGAAACATCGTCAAGGTCGCCGATATCGAAGGTAAAGATGTTTATCAGACCTACATCGGGTCGTCGGCTAACCCGGGTTGGCGCGACTTTGCTGTTGCTGCTGAAATCGTTCGCGGAAAGACCGTCCCGCCCGAGGTCTCGTTCGACGTCAATCCGACGTCCCGACAGCTTTTGGAAACGCTGATCGCAGATGGCCGGCTCGGCGCACTCGTTGCGGCAGGCGCGCGCATTCATCAAACGGGGTGCAATGGTTGCATCGGCATGGGGCAGGCGCCGGCAGTCGGACAAAATTCACTGCGCACGACGCCACGCAATTTTTCCGGTCGTTCGGGGACGGAGGAGGATTCGGTTTTTCTCTGCTCACCGGAAACGGCTGCTGCCTCTGCGCTGTTCGGCCGGATTACCGATCCGCGGTCGCTGGAAATGCCGTATCCTCGGCTCACCCAACCGGAGATCACCAATTTTGCGCCGAGATTGTTGTCGCCGCCCTTGCCGCTCGACGAGACGCGTTCGGTCGAACTGGTCAAAGGTCCCAATATCCGTTCGCTGCCAAATTTCGATCCGCTTCCAGATACCCTCGCCGTACCGGTGCTGTTGAAGATGGACGACAATGTGTCAACCGACGAAATCCTACCGGCAGGAGCCAAGGTTTTGCCCTACCGCTCGAACATCCAAAAAATTGAGGAATTCGCATTCGAGAGGATTGATCCAACCTATGTGAAACGCGCGCGAGCGGTCCGAGAAACGACCGGACATGCAGTCGTCGCGGGCCGCAATTACGGCCAGGGCTCTTCGCGCGAACACGCCGCGATCGCGCCGCGGGACCTGGGATTGCGTCTCGCATTGGCAAAAGGATTTGCTCGCATTCACCGCCAGAACTTAATCAATTACGGCGTGCTGCCGCTGGTCTTTGTCCATCCCGAAGACTACGATCGACTGGTTAAAGAGGACGTCCTGCGCGTGGGCAACCTGCATCGCGCAATCCGAAGCGGCCGGGACTTCGCGCTCGAATGCAACGGCCCGATTGTCGTCAGGCACGACTTAACAGCAAAACAAACGGATCTGATCCTGGCGGGCGGTTTGATAAATTGCTATCGCAAAGAGCGAGCTGCATAGTGGCCGGTCGTTATACGATTAAAACAAGCGCGCGACCAAGCAGCGGCGCCAATGACTTCTAGACGGCTCCAATATCCTCGACTGAACAAGTTAGGTCGGTAGCGGACGTTCAACGCAGCTCAAACGGAACGTGTCAAAGTTCTATCACGAGTCTCGCAGAAACGTTCTCCCGACGTGGGGTTATTCTACCGAGCTGCTTTGACGGCTTCGCTTAAGCCGGAACTTTAATAAAAGCGGCAGGTTGATTGATCAGATAAGGCGCGCACGACGGTAAGGCGACGTGCGAGAGCCGAGGACGAGATCACGAGTCTCGCAGAAACGTTCTCCCGACGTGGGGTTACTCGTAAATTTCATCCATCGGCGCAGCCGCCTTAATGATGGAGGTGCGCGCAGCGTCTGGGACGGCGTGCTCCAACGGCGGTCCACACTTTTAGCTCTTCGCATGTGACCGCAACTGCGCACGATCTGGCCCTTGTTTTCAGACAATTTCGTGCGTCGCGTTGCGGCGCATCAAAAGCGCGAGAACCAAAAACGAGGAGATACGCCATGGCAATAGCGACACCCTATGGGGCAACGCCCCAGGCCGAACATAGCGCGCAACTGCGCAAAGCGGTGATCGCGTCGACGATCGGCACGACTATCGAATGGTACGATTTTTTCATCTACGGCACGGCCGCCGGCTTGGTTTTCGGCAAGCTCTTCTTCCCCAATGAAGACCCGCTTTCGGCTACTCTTTTGGCCTTCGGAACCTATTTCATCGGCTTCGTCGGCCGTCCGATCGGTGCGGCGATTTTCGGCCATTACGGCGATCGCATTGGCCGTAAAGCGACGCTAATCGCGACGCTCCTGTGTATGGGGATTGGAACGTTCCTCATCGCATTTGTGCCGACCTATGCCTCAATTGGCATCTGGGGTGCGATACTCTTGACCATCCTGCGGATGATCCAAGGCATCGGCGTCGGTGGCGAATGGGGTGGCTCCGTGCTGATGTCGATGGAATGGGCGCGCAAGCACGGCCAGCGCGGCCTAGTGGCCTCGTGGCCGCAGTTTGGCGTTCCCTGCGGACTCTTCCTGTCGAATCTGGCCATCCTTGGCTTCAGCGCATGGTCGGGAGACCAGTTCGCGGTTTGGGGCTGGCGCATTCCATTCCTGCTTTCAATTATCCTGGTCGGCATCGGCCTGTGGATTCGACTCGGCATCCTGGAGACGCCGGTTTTCCAAAGACTGCTGGACACAAACAAGATTGAGAAAGCTCCGATCGCCGAGGTCATCAAGAAACAGCCGAAGGAAATCATCCTTTCGGCGCTGCTGCGGATGGCGGAACAAGCGCCGTTCTATATCTTCACCGCCTTCATATTCGCTTATGCAGTCGGCACGCTGAAGATGCAGCGCGACTTCATCCTCGCGGCCGTCATGGTGGCGGCGGTCGTATCATTCTTCACGATCCCAATTGCCGGGCACCTGTCCGACAAAATCGGACGCAAGAACATGTACCTGATCGGCGCAGCCGTGATGGGCGTGTTCGGATTCATTTACTTCGCGATGATCGATACGGCAATTCCATGGGTCATCTTCCTTGCCATCGTGCTCTCTCTCATTCCACATGATCTGCAATACGGACCGCAGGCGGCACTGATCGCCGAGGCGTTTACGCCGCGTTTGCGCTATAGCGGCAGTTCCCTCGGCTACCAGCTGGCTTCGATCATCGCTGGCGGCCCGGCGCCGCTCATCGCCACGGCGCTGTTCGCGGCCTTTCACACCGGTTATGCGGTCGCGATCTACATCGCGCTGTGCGCCGTAATCAGTCTGATATCTACTGCGTTGATGCCGGACTATACTGGCAGGGACATTTCAGCGGAGTACGATTTCGCCTCACATAGGACCGCGTGATTGCAGGCCCGGCAAGCGTCGTACTCAACCGGCTCATTGGAGGTCGTCAATCGGACCTCGATAGCAGGATTGCTGAGCTGGAAAGATGAGAGCCGTGGGATAAGCCAACGCAGCGTCAAGGTGGCTGTTGCGCTCACGCGCAAAAAGCGAGGGCGCCCCCGCGCCATGTGGTGACTGGTTGCTAATGCAACGCGATCGAACGCCGCTCTGACTTCGGCGAGATAGGCACTTCCCGCGTCGGTCAATAACACGCGCCGGTTCAGGCGCCGGAACATGGGTGTGCCCAACCAATGTTCGAGTAACTGGACGTGGCGGGTCACTGCACCGTGGGTCACGTGAAGCTCTGCCGCGGCCTGCTTGAAACTGGCCAGCCGTGCGGCGGCTTCGAAGGCCCCGAGTGCATTGAGAGCCGGTAAACGTCGATGCATTCAGGTCAAATTTCCTGCGGTAACGGCGGTGATGCTGACTTCCAGATTTGGCCCCCTCTGCTCCATTTCCCTTGCCCCGTCCCGCGCCAATGGATCATCGACTTCGTTCATTGACGGTCCAATTATGCAATTCTCATCGCGCTTTAGCGCATTAACGGTTCCCTATGCGGAACTAATGCATCGGCGATGGATTGCCCTATGCGCGCACCAAGTAGTGCGCAAGCAACACGCGAATCGAACGCAAACGTGCAAACCAAAGACGATAGACTCGAGCGTGAAATAGCTTGGGCGATTGTACGGAAATATCGCTGCCGAGCTAGGCAACTTGTCTTAGTGGAACAGCAAAGCAAGAGCGAAGACTGCGATAGCAAAGCCCAGCGAGTTCGGTTAGGGACCGAGGACGCGCTAAAGCTTGACGCGCAATGGGCGCGTCAGTTCAACTTTTGAACCGCTGATCTTCGATCGCGAACTTAGTTGCGTGACCATTTTTGCCCGAAGTGAGCTGCCGCAACGATGAACGCCACCCCAAGCAAGAAGCTGCCTATAACGAATAGAGCTACTGCGGCAGAAGTGCTCACGGAGTTAGTACGGTGTCTTGCCTCGCCGCGCCAAGTTGTTTGCGAACTGCAGCGGCAGAGTTGCCAACTCTTGCGATTGCGCGTGTCAATTCGTCTTTAGTAACCCCAAAATGCCGCGTCCAATACTTAATATGATCCTCATGCTCGATGATGATTTTGCTGCGGTCAGGAGTGACTGTTTTACTGATCATTTTTGTGGCCTGGACTGTTTGAGGAAACGAGATCGCGTCAGGTTCGTTCCGCTTGAGTAAGGCTGTGCGGCAATTAAGCCCTACCAGGAATTACTGCCCTAAGGGTCGAGTCGAAACGCCGCTGCAATCCACGAACGCAAAGCGATCT
>JBAPZR010000467.1:0-27085 GCA_049285335.1 Xanthobacteraceae bacterium
TTGAATATGCCCTCGCTAAAGCCGTGCATGAATGCGAGCCGATGTGCTGCGGCGAGATCGATTCGCGCCTGCCATTCCGCGTCGCTGCCTTCGAAATTGGCCGGTGAAATCCTGATCTGCATTGCAACATCTCCTTGATGTCTGTTCCCGTACCGGAATTGAGCAATACGGAATTTGATCGCAAAGCATGTTGTAATCCGCGGCCATCGTGTTGCGCTATTTGACCTCCGCCGGCGTCGCGGTGCCAGGTCCTTCGCCGACAATGAGGAGGTAGGCGTCCTCCGCCTTGGCGCCGTCGAAATGCACCTGCTGACCGTAGTGGGTCACAAACGTGCCCGCGGGCATCGGCACCGTGGCATCAGGATCGAATTTGGTGCCGGTGCCAACCCACCACGTTCCTTTCAGCACTGTGATGAAACGATCGCGCGGGTGAAAATGCGGATGGCTGAAATGGTTGCCCGCGGGCCATTTGACCATGACGACGTAAAGCCCTTCCTTCGCCGGATCGCCGGTGAGGACCGCATTTTGCGCGCCTGCCGGGTTGGGCGGTCCCCACTTGATTTGGTCGGGGAGCTCGTAAGTCACCGCGGCTGAATTCAGCTCGACGGCGCTCGCGAGTCCGCTCGATAGGAGAAAAGGAATTGCCGGCAGCAAGAATGACTGGCGGCGCGAATAGGGCATCATAGCATTCTCCTCAATCGATTGTAGTACTGCGTTCCCGCGGGCAAGGTTATCGCATGGGCGCCCATTGCGCGAGACAGGGTGACGAAGCGAATCCGACGCTACGTCGCCGTCGCATCGAGATCGCGCGCTATCGGAAGGTCACGGTGGCGATGGCGCGCCTGACTTTGTCCTGAGGCCAGAAGGTCACGGGCCCGGGCGCTGTGCCTGGTGTGGCGATATTGGTGCCCTGGCCGGCCTGGTTCAGTACCTGCTGGCCGGCGGCGTTAGAAACGCTCACGACGCCTTCGATCAGGAATACGCCGAGCACTTGATCGTCGATCGGGCCGCCCCAGAATTGCGTTCCGCGGATGCCGAGTGTTGCGAAAGGCGTTGTCACGCTGACGTCGGCGCGCGCGAGCTTCGACAGCCGGCCTGAGAGAAAGCGAAAGGCGCCCGCCACCCCGAACTTGAGGATACCGCTGCCGGCCGCCGGGTTGAAAACGTACCGATCGAGCGTGAGCTTTGCCTTCTCGCCAAGCGTCAATCTTGTGTTGTCGGTGAAGGTGACTTCGAGCCGCGCCGTTTCGCCAGTCGACACGATCTCGTTGGGAAAGATGGACGCGTTGAGCCCAAGCGTTCCCGTGGTGCCGCCGCGCGTTCCGCTGACCTCGCCTTGTATGCGGCTGACCGTGCCGATCGCCTGTTGAGCCTCGGCCGGTCCGCGGGCGAGGCCGGAAAGAAGTGCGACCGCGATGACGATCAGCCGATACAGGGTGGGCCTTTGCAAAGCGGGCCTATGCAATACGTGCCTGTGCGCCATGGACCTGATCGTCCGAATACAATCCTGCTTATTCTGACATAATGTGCGCGCGCCGCCCAATGGGGCGCCGCTTGCCGTCGCGGTAAAGGTGAGAGATCGCCGATCATTTGTCATCATGTTGCTGTGGCGCGCCCAAGCGAGACAGCCAAGCGGCAAGCAGTCCCAGCTCGGCCGTCACATGTGATAGTCTCTCGTGCCACTTGGCGTCCTCGCCGAATGGACTGCGCAAGGCGCCGTCCTTCACCTGATAAATCACTTTAGTGAGTTCGGTGATCTTGCCGTGCCAGTGCTCGGCGTCTTTTTTCAGCTCGCTCATGGATTGTAACGAAACAAGCCTAACAGCCGTTGCAGCCATCCCGCGGGCGCCTCGGGTTGTGGCTCCTCAGACGCCTGCCGTTCGCGAAAGAGTTTCCCGGCCTCGGCGATCTGCGCGGCAATCGCTTCGTCCTGCCGCGACGCCATTTCGAGCCAGCTTTGTGCAAGATCGAGACACGCTACGCGATCTGCCTCGGTCTTGGCCTCGCTGGCCAAGCGGTAGCATTTTTCGGCCAATTTGCTGTAGTCGTCGGAGGTGGACATGAAAGCCCCTCCTTACATACAGGCGTCGGAATACTATCGGCCCCTTGGCCGTCCATAGCAACGTTAAATCATCTCGACACGCAAGCCGGCGAAAGACGAGTGAACGAAAAATTTAACGGGAAACCGTGCGAGTCGAACCGGGCGCCTGACCTCGGCCGCGCGCGCATTCGCTTAATAAGACCCGCCTCCTCAAGCTGTGCTAAAGTTTTCGAGTTCACGGCGATAACCCGGAGGAAAGCAATGAAGCGCTCCATATTCGCGTTGGTGTTGCTTGGCGCCCTGGTCACAATTGTGTGGGCACAGGACGCAATTCCGGATCTCAAGGGGACTTGGTCGGGAAAGGGCAACGCCATTGTTTTCGGCAACAATCTGCATCATCCCGGCTCGCAAACGGTGACCGATCCGCCCCGTGTGCACGAAATCGAGGCGACGTACGTCGTTGAAGGCCAAGATGGCCGGGTCGCCTGGGGCCGTTCTTCTTCCGCGGTCGCCAATACTCAGGAGCCGTTCGCCTGGGCGATTTCAGGCGACAACAAGACGATCCTCGGCGCAGATATGGACGGATACTTCAATATCACGCTTATCGCACCCGACCGTATGGAGAAGTGCTACACCCAAAACGGCGCGAGCCCGAGTGGCTCGATCGTCGCCGCGTGCTATGAGATGGATCGGGTAAAGCATTGAGCTAAGACGACGGCGTCGCGCGGAGCGAATGTCGCGCTATTTGACCCGGGCAATATAATAGGCGAGATCCAATATCTGATCGTCGCTGACCGACGCGATGGTCTCCGCCATCGTGGTGTCGTAGCCATGGCGGGAATTATCTTTGTAGCCGCGCAGCGCCTTTATCAGATAGTCCTCGCGCTGATCGCCAATACGAGGAACATTCTGCTGCCCGGCGAAATTCGGCGTGTGGCAGATATCGCAATGGTTCTGTTGAACCAAGGCGCGGGCGCGCGCGATGCGGTCTTGATCCACCGGGCCGGCCGGAGGCGGCGGCGCCGGCAGTTTCGCGATGAAGTCGGCGATACCGCGCACATCGTCGTCGCTTAAGCCTTTGGTCGCATCATTCATTGGCGCATAAGCGCGTAAGCCTTGCCGGAACATCACCAGTTGCACGGTGACATAGAACGCCTGCTGCGCGCCGAGCAAAGGAATATCCGGATTCTGCGACTGCCCATTCTCGCCGTGGCAGCCGAGACATGTCGATAGCCGTTCCTTGATCGTCTGGGCGCCCGCAGGAAGCACTGCGATCATTCCTACGATCAGCGCCGCAAGTAAACTTCGCCCGACCACTTTCAGCCCCTCGTAAAGTTCGGCCGACGGCGAGAAAGCGCCGTCGGCCCTTCGGCTGCCTAGTTTCGGCAACCAGTGACTAATTTCCTGCAACGGATTTTGGCCCGTAGGAGACGCGGTAAACCGCGCCGTTATAATCGTCGGAGACCAGCATCGAGCCGTCGGGCATGTTCATGACGTCGACCGGGCGACCGATATAGTTGTTGTTTTGCAGGAAGCCGGTGATGAACGGTTCCTGCGATTTCACCGTTCCGTCCTTGTTGAGATAGACGACGTAGATGTCACCGCCATATTTGTTGGTTTTATTCCAGGAGCCGTGCCGGGCGATGAAGATCGCATCGTGATACTTCGCCGGGAACGCGCGGCCGGTGTAGAAGCGCATGCCGAGCGGTGCGACATGAGGACCAAGCTGCGCCAGCGGCTTGGTGAATTCGCTGCAGGCGTGGCCCCATCCAAATTGCGGATCCTCGATATCGCCGCCGTCGCAATATGGGAAGCCGAAATTATCTTTTCCGGGATTGAGAAGCCGATTGAGCTTGTCCTGCGGCGCGTCCTCCGAAAGCCAGTCGCGTTGGTTCTCGGTAAAGTACAGGACCTTCGAGTTTGGATTGAAGTCCATGCCAACGACTTGCCGGATGCCGCGGGCGATGATCTGCGGGTCGCTGCCGTCGGTCGCAATGCTGCGGAGCTGAGCATTGGTCGAGGGCGGCATGCAGATGTTACACGGCGCGCCAATGTTGAAGTAAAGCCTGTTGTCAGGCCCCATAGCCAAGAACTTCCAGCCGTGCGCCTCGTCTTTTGGCAAGTCGCTGTAGATGACGGTCGGCTTCGGCGAGCTGTCGAGCTTGTCCTCGACATTGTCGATTTTGGAAATCTGCGACAGCTCTGCGATGTAAAGCGTGCCGTTCTTGAAGACCACGCCGTTCGGCCGATAAAGTCCGGAGAGGAGGACTTTGACCTCGCGCTTGCCGTTCTTGTTGACGATTGCATACACCTTGTCTTGCAGGCGCGAGCCGACAAAAACGGTGCCCTTGTCGCCGAGCGCTAGCGAACGCGCATTCGGCATGCCGCTGGCGTAGAGTTCGATGTTGAAGCCCTTGGGCGCTTTGAGTTGATCGATTGCGATCTTGTCGGCGGGAGTGGCGAGCGGCGGAGATGCTATCGGCGCAAGCTTTGCCGCGGCTGTGTTATCTTCCGGACGGCCAATCAGCGGCGAGCCCGGCGGTAGCGCGGCCGGCGAAGTTTGCGGAGCCGTCGCTGCGGTCGGCGCGGGGGCTGCGGGCGTCGGTGCCGTTTGCTGCGCCGAGGCGGTCGCAGCCAATAAACATAAAGTTCCGGCCAGCAACGGGCCGGTCGATACGCGTGGAATCATGGCATTACCTCCCAGTGCGAAGCAGCAGACTCTGCCAGCTCGCTTCGCTTGGCGTCAGTCTGCGACTTTCGCCCGCCGCGTGCAATCGGGTTTTGACGCCAGCGAGGGACATCGCATGTTAGCGATCATTTTTCCTCGGCATCGCAGCGAGGAATGATTCTGTGCCGCACGAAATCGAATCGTGTCGATAGAAAACGGGGCGTGCGCCTATCGGTTAGCGGCAGACGGGAAACAGCGTCGCGACTTCCGGCCAACGCATAGAGATCGTTTCCGGACGGAGACCGCCGTGTCGTGAAATCCAGTGGCGCACGCCGTCTGGATAATGCGCCCATAGATAAAGAGTGCCGGGGCGACTGGCATGCACACCGGTGAGCGTCAGGCTCCATGCCGAATGGAACGCCAGCACGGCGTTTTTTGTGACGCAAATGCGATTGCGGGGGACGGCACCTAACAGCATTGTGCAGGCCGACGCGCAGGTGCCGTCGATAATGACGTGCTGCCCCGACGTCCGGACCGCGCTGTACTTGCTCAAGTAGCTGCCGATCTGGCCGCCACTATCATAGTGAATGTATAGCGCGCTTACCGGTGGCGTTTTGTGGGGTGCGGCGATCGCGGTGCTCGCCACCACGAGCGCAAGAACGAGATTTATGAACGTTCGATGACAAATGAATAGTAAGTCAAGACGCAGCAAACGAGGCAGCATGCGAATTCCCCCCGGCGTGCCTCGCAGCATATGATCTCACTTAGAAAGCGAATAGAGAAAGAAACGCGGACCAGCTCTTATTCACGTTTTTTTGTTTGGAAGACCGCAATGGCATCCGTGGCCGCGCGACTAAGGACTGCCCAGTATTGGCACCGCGTGATGAAGATCGGCGCGGGCAACCGGTCGCAACCCTATTCCCAGATCAAGACGTTCGGCAGCGATGCATCCGCTTGCCGCAGCAAGCTGTAACCGACGCCGGCGAGGCCACGAAACAGACCCAGGTTGAATCGGCCCTTGCCGCTGTTCCAGCGATAATCGCCTGACGCCGCCGCTTCATCGAGGATCGCCGCCAAGCGCTGCGATGCAAGCACGCGCAGATCGCCATTGTCGACAGCGTTCGCGGCGTCGCAGAGAAATTCAATGCCGCCGAGTGCCCCGCAGCAGAGCGTGTCGAGCTGGTTAGGCCACGCTTGCTTTACGCCGACCACGGCATGATGGATATCCGCGGCAATTCCATCGCCGCCGAACTTGGCATTGAACGCCGCGTTCGCGCCGATGCGGCGGGCGGTCGCGATGCGGGCCAGTCCGATGCCCGGCGCGCCATGGCACCACTGGCATGGCCACAGCGATTTATCGGAGTTGCGCAAGTCCGGCCAATTGTGACGGTCGGCATTGTAGCTTGCAGCCTCGAACGCGATGCATTCAGCGGCGGCGTCCGCGAAATCTTCGCGGTCGCTGGCGACGGCCAACGACGCCAGCGCATAGGCAAATCCCGCCGCACCGTGCGACATGCCGTTGAGCGCGGATCGGCCAACGCCTTGCCCGGCCCAGCTGCGGCGACCCGCCGATCCAGCGCGATCCTGCGCCAGAAGATGTTCGCCACATTTGACCGCCCGCGCCAGCACGTCGTCGGATTGAATGTCGCGATGCAGCCGCAGCAGCGCGAGGATCGCGCCGGCGCTGCCGCCCATCACGTCCAATTGTTTGTCGGCTGCTATCAAGTCGTCGGTGAAAAGGCGCGACGCATTTTCCGCGTCCGCCCGCAAGGCCGCGTCGTCGAGCCACTGCGTCATCACGGTCAGAGCGTAGACGATTGAGCCCAGGCCGGTACCGGCGCCGACGCCGAGCGAACGTGCAAGCCGTGGGGCATTGCGGCTTTTCAAATTCTTGCGAATCTGCGCGACGCCAGCCAGCGCGAGAGCGGACGACGCCGCGCTCGCCGTGACTGCCCCGTGCGCGGCAAGAAAAAAAGCGATGCCGGTTGCGCCGTTGTAGAGATCGGACCCGAGGCAAACGAGCTGGAAAACGTCGGAGTCTCCGAGCCAGTCAAGGCCGATCCAGGCGGCGGCCGGTCCGCGGCGAATGGCAATTTGCGAGAGCTCGGCGGCGATCTTGTCAGCTTCGGCTAGGTACAATTGCTTATCGGGCGCGGCGAGCGCGCGGCGGCCGAACGCTTCGTCCCGTCGCGGCCTTTGCGGCGCCTGCGCAGGCGTTTGCGGATTGGTATTTTCCCTAATGACTTCGACCTGCCAGGCAATCTCCGCCGCGTCGAGATTGTCGAGCCGCAGTCGCGCGCGCTCGAGCCCCGGGATTGCAGCGGTTCGTACGGCGATGCCGGAAGCGTCATGCACGACCGTGCCATCGCTGGCATTGAGAAAATGCGGCACGTTCAACGACAGGAGCGCATTGCGCTCGGCGCGATGCAAAGGCCAGAGCGGATCGGTTTGCCGATCCCAATCGGCAAGCCTGGCGATGAAGTCGGCCTGCGCCGACCAGATCACACCATCCGCCATGTTGCGATGATTTTTCAGCCGCTGCAGGAGCATGTAATAGAACCGCGTCGGCCGCACGACCTTGCGAACGTCGAGCCCGGCAAAATCTTGCAACAAAAATGCCGGCGTCGCCTCGCGCACCTGGCGCGACAGGAAATTTGCATAATCCGCAAAACCCGAAACGAAGCTGTCGATGTGTTCGCCGAATTTGGCGTAGCGGCCGTTCACATGCGGCAAATTCGGCGTGGCTGCGCTTGGCTCTTCGACCTTCGCAGGACGCATTGCATCGGTGTTGATGTCATTCCACTTGATGACCGTTCTCGCGCCCCATTCGGCGGTCATGCCGCCCATGGCGAAGACATTATTATCAACCGATCGTCCATAGGCCGGCAGCAATCCGACCGTCATCACCGAATTGCCGATGATATCCATGGCGGCGTCGAAGGCCTCGCCCTCGGGCTCGTGAACCTTGTGCTCCTCGGGCGAGGGCTGAAGGATGGTTTCGAGGTCGATCGGCACCGGATGGTCGCCGGCTGCGATCACGTTCTCCTGATGGATGTCGGTTGCTACAAAACAGTGCAGCAGCGCGAGCCACGCGCCGGCCCGCCGAAAAAACATTGCACAGCCCGCTGCGTCCGCACAGCCGCTGTGTTCGATGAATTCGGTCCAGCCATAGCCGTCTCGCACCAGGGTGCGCGCGGTCTTGAGCGCAACCGGTGCGCCCGCGTCGTTGAGCCGTTCGACTAAAGCGCGCCACGCGGCGTCGATCCGCAGATCCTTAGGCTTGTAGACAATCCGCGCGCCGTCGGCGAAGCGCACGATGAGGGCCGAACGGCCGTCATTGTGCGGGTCGGAGACATCGCCTTCGATGCCGACCACCTTGGGGTTAGATGACGATTGCAAGATGTCGCGGCGAATGGCTGACAGATCGGCGAGGAGGCGCGCGACAAATTCACGCGTCGTGTCGATCCATTGCCGCGTGAGCGTCGCCAGGAGCCGAAGCAGCACCGGCTTGTCTTCGAACAGGCGCCGGAAACCGCCGGCTCTCATCTCGGCGACGTACTGCCGATAGCGTGAAGTCCCGGCGTTTGGCGCCGGCGGCTTGCCGTCGTCCGGCGTCGCGCCGGCATGCCGCCTTTTGGCGAAGCCTTCGTAAAGGGCGGGTGCGCATAGCTCGGCGATCGCGGCGCGCAGGGACTGCCGCAGGCGCACGTTGGCGGGTTCACTGAAAATGGCGGCAGCGCCAGCGTCGAAATCGGACCAGGCGAGCCGATCGGCCCGCTCGATCAACGGAGCGAACAGCGTTTCGAACGGGTAGACTTGTCCATCCATATCCCCCGCGTGTGGGGCCCCGGCGGCTTCTTTCAATGCTGCTTCGATCCAGATCGCGTCGTTTAGCCATTCACTCAGCCGCGGCGGAAGGGGTGCCGACGGATGCAAACGGGCGCCGGCAAATCGCCTCTCAGCTTCAACCGGCGATAAACCGTCGCGTTCGAGGCGGCGTGCGAACAAAGACGCCTCTCCGGCGGCGCTGGCATGACGCCAGGCTGCCAAGCGCCGCGCCGCTAAATCGGCATCGCCGTTCGGACTCGGCAAGGCTTCGAACCCATCGGAGAGAAGCTCGTCGATGGTCGCGGCGCGCAGAGCCGGGCGTTGAAACAGGTCGTCCAACGATGTCCTCGCGTTTTGGAGCCTTCACGTGTCGCATCGCAGGGCGTTTGGCGTCCGGCGATAGGTCGACGAAAGACCATTTTCCGGGTAATGGTTAATGGACCAAAACAACTCGGCGCAGTGAAGTTTTGTCCTCATATTTCAGTAATATGTCGTTCGTTCGATACACTTTACACTGTCTGCAGCCGATGATTTAATGGATTTGTTGGCGGGGGGTGCACCCATTACCTATCGTCCTGCCTAGTGATGCCGGCGCCGCTGGCAAGCAAAAGGAACAAGGCTATGACTGACAAGTATATCGAGAGGGAAGAAGAGATTCTCAGCTTTGAGGTTTCCGACGAGGCGCTGGAAATGGCGGCGGGATCGGTAAAAGAGAAGGCTGGAGCTTTCACGCTCGCGTTCTGCTCTGGTCTCGACACTTGCCCCAGCGTGCGGGCTTAAGTCTCCTAACTGTCGGACTGAGGTTACTTTAATGCCACGAGACGCCGGACAACCTGGCGTCTCGTTATCTATTTTACCGTCGCAGATTCAGTTGAATCGCAGGTTCAGTTGAATGTCAGGCCGGCCGCTTTCACGAGCTTGATGTTCGAGACGATTTCCTGGGCGATCATAGCGTCAAATTGCTGCGGGCTGAGCGGCATGGGCTCGACGCCCTGTGCTGCGAGCCTTTTCTGCACCGCAGGGAGCGCTAGCGCCTTACCGATCTCGGCATTCAGGCGTTCGACGATCGGCCGCGGCGTTTTCGCCGGCGCGAGCATCCCGTTCCAGAACGTATAATCGGAATCGGCAAAGCCGAGCTCGACGGTGGTCGGAACGTTCGGCTGGGCAGGCGAGCGCTTGAGCGTGCCGACCGCGAGCGGCAACAAGCGGCCGTCGGCAATGAACGGCATGGCCGATGAAATGCCGATGAAACAAAAATCGACGCGGCCGGTCATCACTTCAGTCAACGCAGCGGGTCCGCCGCTGAATGGGACGTGAGTGGCTTTTACTCCGGCCGAAAGCAGAAAGCGCTCGGCCGCCCAGTGGGTGGCGCTGCCGACACCGGCAGACGCGAACGTCATGCCGCTCGCTCTCGCGCGCTCGATAAGCTCGGCCGCGCTCTTGATGCCCTTCGTCGGCGCTACCAGCAGCACGTTCGGAACGACGCCGAAGAGGGCAATTCCGGCGAAGTCCTTGGATGGATCGTAAGTGAGGTTCGGATAGACCGCGGGCGCCGCGGTGCGTGCCGAAGCGTTGATCAGAAGCGTGTATCCGTCGGGGTCGGCCTTGGCGACCATGGCGGAGCCGATGGTGCCTCCGGCACCGCCGCGGTTTTCCACCACGATCGTCTGGCCGAGCGCGCCCGAGAGCGGATCGAGCACGACACGGCCAATAATATCGATCGTGCTGCCGGGACCAAAAGGCACGACGGCCCTGATGACTTTCTCCGACGGCCACGCGTCCGCGAAAGCACTGCTCGGCAGCGCGGGGGCGGCTGCGGCTGCGGAAGCGAGTGTTAGGAAGTCACGGCGATCGATCGGTGTCATGGGTGTTCTCGCGTTGCCTGCGCAACATTATTTGATCGCCGGCATTCGGCCGAAGGAACCGATCCGGATGGAAGACCTAGCCGAGCAGGACTTGCGCGTCTTCCCACATTCGTCGGACGATGTCGCCAGCCGAATCCGCCGTAGTCAACCCGCCCGATTGGCCGGCCCAGGCTTGAATTCCACGAATATCGTTTTGTTTTGCCGCCGCTTCGCGCATCGGCTGTGTCAGTCCGCGCTGTACGGGATAGGGCGCCGGCGGCGGCGCGCCCGCAGCCGTCGCTGCGCGCGCATAGTCAGTCGCAAGGCCGCGCGCGGGACGACCGGTAAAGACGCGCGTGAGGAGCGTGTCTTCCGGAGCGGCGTTGCCGATCGCATCTGCCCAGGCCGAGGGAATTTTTGCTTCCGGAGAGCGCAGCAAGGCGGTACCGATCTGCACGGCGGAGGCGCCGAGCAACAGCGCCGCCGCCATGCCGCGACCGTCGGCGATGCCTCCAGCGCCCACGACGGGCACCTTCACCGCATCGGCGACGGCCGGCAACAGACTGAATAGGCCGACCATCCTCGCTTCGGCTTGCGTAACATCAAAAGCGCCGCGATGCCCGCCGGCCTCCATGCCTTGCGCGATAATGACGTCAGCGCCCGCCTGCACGGCGGCCTTGGCTTCGCTCAACGTCGTGACCGTCGCGAACCATTTGATCCCCTTGTCCTTCATTCGCGCGACATAACGATCGGGGAACAGACCCATCATCGAAGAGACCGCCGCCGGCCCGGTTTCGAGCAACACGTCGCATTGCGCCTCGAAATTGGGGAGCGTGATGTTGCCGGCCTCGCGTGCGACCGGCGGGCCCCACTGGCCGAGGAAGTCTCGCACCGCCTCCTCGGCAGCGGGATCGCGACGCGGTGGCAGATCGGGAATCCACAAATTGACCTGAAAGCCGCCATTGCTGCCGGCGCGGACATCCGCCATCCACTTTCTGATCGTGTCCGGCGGCATGGCGAGCGCGCCACAGCCAGCGAGGCCACCGGCATTGGCAACGGCAATGGCCAGCGACGGCGGACAAACACTGGCCATGGGCGCCATCAGGATCGGCGCTCGCAGATTGAACATTTCGCAGAATGCGGCGGCGCGCGCGAAGACCTTGTTCTGGAGCTTTTGAGACATGGGCGCGGACATTACACAAAGCGCATCGCCAATGCGAGGCGCTGGGTCGTCGCGGCATGCCGTCGGACACGCACGGTTCGCCCGCCTGGACCCCCCTTGACCTGGGGGTTGCAAGCCGATTGCGTCCGATTGCATCATGCTGCGACAGGGTGGGATTCGCGCGACCTCGACAAGATTCAGGCAACGGTGCTGGCGATCAATTCCGCGGACGACGAGCGCAATCCGCCCGAGACCGGAATCACCGCAGAAGCGATGAAGAAGGTCAAGAACGGCGCGCTTTATCTGATACCGGCGACCGCAGAGACCAGCGGCCATTTGACCACCGGCAACGCTAGATTTTACGTCGAGCAGCTTCGCGAACTGCTGCAAGCGACGCCGCATCACGGGATGTAATTTCGAACGCCGGTTGGCCGCGTCTGATCGACTCCTCGCCGTGGGGGAAACCTAAAATCTTGATGCAAATCAAATCCGTCGACCGATCGCCGCACTAGCATTTTTGGTTTGTCGTTGTGTCTCTGCCGTGTAAGCGGCAAGCATCAAGCATCAAGCATCAAGAGCGCAAGCCTTGCGAACCAACAATTGCGGCGGCAAGCCGACTGGTACATTATTCCTTCAAACCACAAATGGTTTCGCAGCCTTGCCGTATCGCAGATCATCGCCGACACCATGGACGGTATGGGCCTCAAGTTGCCGCCGACGCACGTCGACATTGCCGCAATCCGCCGCGAATTTCACGTTGCGAAACGCGAGGAAAAGGGCTTGCCGAAAGGTGCAAAAACGAACGTGAAGGACCGGGCCAAGGCATGACGCGGCGGGGAGACGCCATGCGGTCGATCGATTCACGTACGAGAGACCACACATTGCTCGACGGCGCCTCTATGGGACGCCGGCAATATTGGTTTTGGCTTTTAGCGAGCGGCGGAACACTGATAGACGGCCTCTCCATTTTCTCGCTGGGCATTGCAATGCCGCTCGTCACGAGCCGCTTTGCATTGAGCCCGCTGATGGTCGGTCTCATAGGTTCCGCGCTCGTTCTCGGCGCGGTTTTCGGCGCGGCGCTGGGCGGACCCGCCGCCGACCGCTTCGGCCGCAAGCCTGCTTTTCTGATCGACATGATGATCATTGCGGCCGGCGCACTCATCAGCGCTGCAGTTAGCGCGCCGCAATGGGTCTTGCTCGGCCAATTGTTGGTGGGCATCGGTATTGGCATCGACTTTCCCGTCAGCGCATCCTACGTGTCCGAGACGATGCCCAAGGGGGCTCGTAGCCGGATGGTGGTGGCGACCATTGCTCTGCAATCGGTCGGAATGCTGCTCGGCGCGGCCATCGATCTTGCGATTCTGCGCACCTCGAGCAATACGGCGGACTGGCGATTGATGATCGCAGCAGTTGGCACTGCGGCGTTTGTATTCCTTCTGTTGCGCGTTTGGCTTCCGGAAAGTCCGCGATGGCTTAGTCATCACGAACAACGCAAAGCCGCGAGACCAAGTGCGAGCGCCCCGTCGCTCGTACATCGATTCGCGTTGCTGTTCTCGCGGCGTTATCGCACACGCACGATGCTGATTTCGCTGCCATGGTTCCTCATGGATATCGCGACCTATGGTATCGGATTGTTTACCGCCATCATTCTTGGCGCGATCCGCCTTTCATCCGACACGACGGGGCCTTTGGCTGCGGAATTTTCCAACGCCGAAGGCGCCGCCGTCATCGATCTTTTTCTTCTCCTCGGATTTCTTCTCGGACTGTGGGCGGTGCCGCGTTTCGGCCGGATCCATATGCAGGTCGCCGGTTTTGTCGGCATGACGATCGGCATGCTCATTCTACTGATGCCGGAGCTGACAACCGGCGGCGCTGCAGCGCATGTGTCGGTTGTGTTCATCGGCTTCATTCTGTTCAACTTGGCCATGAATGCCGGTCCCAACGCGACCACGTTTGGGCTGCCGCCTGAACTGTTTCCGACCGGTATTCGTGCATCCGCCGGCGGCTTCGCTGCAGCCGCCGCCAAAGTCGGCGCGACGCTCGGCATTTTCATATTGCCGCTCGTGAAGGCGCGTGGCGGCGTTGCCGAGGTGCTGATGATGATGGCCATGGTCAGCGCTCTAGGGGCGCTTGCCACCGTGTTCCTGGCGCACGAAGTCGGGGAGATTCCGGAAGGTCGGAGCATCGACGACGCGGGCGCGCTATGAACCGCGACTGCTTCACCCGCGAACAAACCGATGCCGCGAAACGATCGTCGCGAAGACTTCGATCGGCCCGGCGGTCGCGAGCCTCTTCACCGACGAGGTTTCCGATGCGGCTTTGGAGGCCGCCGCGCTCGGCCAGACAATAACATTTACCTCATGGATAATTTTATTTGCTTGCCGATTTTGTTGATCGTTTCCGCACGCGGGGGCGATTAGTCCGCAAGCCTTGCCGCTGGCATGCTTTCGGTCGTGCCGGCGCAATCGGCTTCGTTACCTTGCTCCTTGATGCCCGGCGGATGCCAAACCCACATCATGGCCGCGAAGGCGATATAAAGCACAATCGCGCCGATCGGCATGAAGCCGTAAGCATACGCAAAATCGGTAATGGTCTGGCCGGCGAGATCGTTGGACGTGCCGGCGCGCAGCAAAAAGCTTATGGCAAGCACCCAGGCGCCAAGCTTGCGCATCCGCGGATCGGCGATGGTGGCCGCGGTGACGAAAATGACCGGCGGCAGCACGAATATATAGTGATACCGACTGGTCATCGGTGACAGGGCAAGCGTTGCGATCAAGAGCATGGCCCCGTCGATGGCGACGTATTCCTTCCGCCGCGGCGAACTGACCAGCAGCATCCCCAGCACCAGCGCGAATAAGCCGTCAACGATGATCAAGATGACTGTGGGGCTAAGTCCGAATGCCGGGCCGGGCGCGAAGCGATTGACGAGGCCGCGGAGCGATTGGTTGAACAGATTCTGCCCGTTCCAGATGTCCCAGAAGACAAGCTTTGTTGAAGTTCCCGGCACCATCGCCGGGCTCACCACCTGCCGCACCCAATCGGCGAGATAGCCCGTATGGGTGCCGTGCAACGCGCCGATCATGTCGGGCAGGAAGCTCACGGCAAGAAAGGTGGCGACAAAGGCGAGGCAGGCCACGAAACGCTGCTTGAGCACGAGATAAGGCAGAAAAATCAGAGGCGACGCGCGAATTGCCGCGGCCACCGCCAACCATGCTCCGCCGACCGCCTCGCGACCGACATAGAGCGCCCAAATCGCGAACGTCATCAGCGCCAAAGCGAGCGGATCGTGCGAGGCATAAGCGAGCACGTCAATGATATGCTTGGCGCACGTCACCAACACGATGGTGCGTAACCAAAACAAATTTGGTCCGCGCGTGGCGCCGGGATAGAGCCGTTCTGCGACGGCCTCCGCGAGCCGTACGGTGACGACCAGAGAGCCGACGCAGATCACGTACCAGATCACGCGCTCCAGCACGACAGGTAGGAACGAGAGAGGAACAACAAATACGGCCAAGGCCGGCTGATAGGGAAACGCCGGCAAACAGGCCAGAAGCGGCTCTCCGCGCAGGATGCAGCGGCCGGCGTCGGCATAAAAAGGAGCGGTGTCGGACCCCCTGCCGAACCAGGGATAGTAAGCCGCGGCAACAACGATCAGAATGATCCAACCGCGCTGCTGTTTGACCCATTCGACCAAAGAAAGAAAACCACGGCCGATATGGCCCGGGATTCGATCCTGGATTTGCTCGGCGGGACCGGCGACATCGGAATAAACGGAAACCTGCGTCATCGGCACCCTCGCCCCGAGGCTCGCGTCGAAAGATCACTCAACGGTCCCAGCCGACGCCTAGCGGCAATGCCGGGCAATTTGCGTGAAGGGCATTCAATCAGAGATGGGAGAAAGCGGCCATGCGACCCCGCCAACGTCGCAGCCGATTTTCACGAAGTGTTACTGCGGGGCCACATGGAAACGCTTCAACAGGCTATAAAAGGCGCGATGTCGATTGATCGCCGCCGCCTCGTCCTGTGTATCTCCGCCTTTGCCGGGCAAGGGCTAGCCGCAGCAGCCTTCGCCCAGAATTGGCCCGACCGGTCTATCGTTATTCTTGTTCCGTTTCCGGCGGGTGGAAGCGCCGATCTTTCGGCGCGGCTGTTGGCCGAGAATCTCAAGGTCGCGCTTGGTCAACCAGCGGCGGTCGAAAACAAACCCGGCGCCGGCGGCAATCTCGCAGCCGCCGAAGCCGCGCGCGCGGAACCCGACGGCTATACATTGTTCATTGGCACCAACGGAACACAGACCATCAATCAAAGTCTCTACCGGCAACTACCATATGATCCGGCGGCCGACTTTGCTCCGATTGCGATGATGTGGTCGGCACCGCATCTGCTTGTCGTGGATCCATCGGTACCGGCTCGATCCCTCGAGGAATTTATCTCTTATGCACGCGCCCATCCGGGCTTGTTGAGTTACGGTTCGTCCGGGATCGGATCGTCGACCCATTTGTTTGGCGAGATGTTCAAAGTGCGCACGGGCGTCGACATTGTCCACGTACCGTATCGTGGCCAGGGTCAGGCGCTTGAGGATCTCATCGCCGGCCGGATTGGCGTGATGTTCCCGATCGTGCCCGATGTTATCGAGGCGATCCGCGCGGATCAGGTCCGCGCTCTGGCGCTGGCATCGGCCGAAGCCTCGGGCGTTCTTCCCGATGTGCCGTTGATGCGACGGCTCGGCTATCCCGATCTTGTCGCCTCGGCATGGATTGCGCTCTACGCGCCGGCGCGAACGCCGGGAGCGGTGATCGAACGGCTGCGCGCGCAAACCGAGTCTTTGATGACGAGCGCCGACTTCATCGCGCGCATGAAACAAGTCGGCATCGAAATCCACGGTATGCGCCGGGAAGAATTCGCCGCGTTCACCGAAGCGGAGCGCAGACGCTGGGCGAATGTGATCGCAAGCTTGGGATTGCGTCTGCAGTAACGATCCGGAAAAAGTGGAAACCGGTTTCCCGAAAAGATCATCCCTCAGCAAGTGACGGTTCGGCCATGGTCTATTTCCCAAGCGACAGCCGGTCTGCAAGCCAGGTCGGCAAGCCTTTGTTGCGGATCTTGGCGGCCGCTGCAGCGACATCGTAAGGCACGCGACAGTAAGTCAATTCACCACGGTCGGTGTCGAGCACCGTGTAAGAAGCCGCCGGATTTCCGTCGCGCGGCTGACCCACCGATCCGATGACCGCCAGCCATTGTTTGTCGGCAGACAGTGGAATAGCCGCATCCGTTATCGGACTGAACGCCGCGATTCGGCCCGTCGGCTCGACTGCGTAAAGCTGCGGCTGGTGTACGTGACCGCAAAGTGTAACGCGCGCGGACGTCGCTTCGATGCTGCGCCAAGCATCTTCGGCGCTGACGACATAGTGCCAAGCACTCGGGCAGCTTGCATCGGAATGCACATAAAGGCGGTCGTCATCGGTTGCCGTCAACGGCAATTTCTTCAGAAATTGACGCTCGTTTGTTCCAAGCTCTCCCCGAGTCCACTCAATCGCTGTCTGCGCCTGCGCGTTCATGGTGTCGCGTGGATTGGCGAGCGCATCGTCGTGATTGCCGCGAATGGCTATCGCGCCGTTGTCGACCAAACCCATGACGGTCATGACAGTCCAATTTGGATCGGCGCCGTAGCCGACATAGTCGCCGAGCAGAACGGCAGGCGTGGCGCCGCGCTGGTGTGCATCCGCCAAACAGGCGGCAAATGCTTCACGATTGGCGTGGATATCGGCAAAGATCGCAATCCGCACGGGTTCAACCTCGATTGGTGTTGTGAAATCACCTCAGTCTCTTCGCCATCAGTTAAACGCGACCCCGGAAATGCGGGAAACATGGCTACGCAGTTGGATCACTCCTAAGGATTTGCCCGCTGTAGTCGTTATTCAACAGATAACAACTGCGAACACGCAGCACCGGATTCGCGACAGCCTGCGGGAGCGCTCAGCGCGCCTACTCCCTCCGAGCCGTTGTCATCCTTCCTCTGTGTGCGATTCGCAGTGAGGAAGACCAGCTAGCCGCTTGGCCAGTCGCAGCCAGGCTTCCCTTGCATCTAACCAGCTCTGCTGTTGGAGGGGATCTGATTGGGTCATTGATTCTCGTGCGCAGTTTTTTGAGCGCTGATAGCACTGGCAGACTTTGTCATTTAACTGGAGCAGCATTGCTAAGTTCCTTATTAGTTTGCGATCTTGCTACAACGAACGAGGACAGTGAAGCAAAATGCCAGATGAAAGTTTCTCAACAGTGGGCGAAATCCTCTCATGTCGCTGCTTAGCAATCTTTGGAGCTGATCTCATCATAAGCCTACCGCGTTTGCTGATTGGCTGGGCCAAGCTGAAAATTACGAGCGATGAACTGTGTGCGGCGAGTTATGGTCGCTCGAGGCCAAACCGATCGCGCGCGCCAATTTGTTTTTGTAGCAATCGAAATTCGCGGTATAAGAGAAAGACGCGAGTTCTTGCACAACTCCCGATCTTTTAATGACGCTTGTAGGCTACCAAGCCTGGCTGCGCGTCGGCGCCACGGTCGTGAATGATGGACTCACGGAGATTCTGGTCGCTCAACAGTTTTTCGAAATACTCGATTGTCTTTGACCTAGCCACGCTAAAGGTTTGTGTTGTTCAAAGAAGAATCAAGCGTTGTCCCGCAAGGAGATGAGGAAATCGGACAACACAACACGGGCGATCCGGTTGGTCTTCAATGCAGCGCAATCACATGAAATGGTGCTCGACATCACCAGCGCGAATAGCCTGACGGCCGGTAGTAGCCTTGAGACCCGTTGTAATTGGCGGTTCCGGGCGCTGGCCCGAAAAAGCCCCAGCCAGGACCTGCCTGAGCTTGAACTTGTACCTGAGCCCTCGCGATGTTCGCAAACTTATAATCGCCGCCGGGAGTAACGCCGGTCAGCACAACTTGGGTATTTTTTAAGCCGCCCTTCTCCACCAGCGTATAAAGCGTCGTGGCATTCTCGAGCGAAATTCGCACGCAACCGTGCGAGGCGGGTTTGCCGAGATTCTTCGCCTCGTAGGTGCCGTGGATCGCATGACCATCCTTTATGAAGAAAATAGAATGCGGCATGGGGGAATTATCCCACTGCTTGCTGTACCAGATTTCGTTCATAGAGGTGGCAGTATAAGTTCCTGATGGGGTCGAATAGCCCGGCCGACCAGTTGATACCGGCCAGTCATATTTTTCTATCCCGTCGAGAAAAATCGTCATTCTTTGTTTGCTCTTGTTGATGTTGATGAGAATAGTTGAACCGGTCTCCTTAGCTCCAGAATTGGATTCAGGCGGCGAGCCCGCCGGCGGCTCGGATTCCGATTTCGCGGCCGTGGTACTAGACTCTGTGCTTGGGGCAGCAGTACCGGAGCCAGCATTTGGCGCCACCGAAGTTGAGCTGGTAGGTCCGGCGGCGCCGGCGCCATGAGAGTCCGAACTGGTTTGCGCTCTCACGGGAAAAGCGAGGATCGCCGCCAAGAAAGAAACAATCATCAGACTACGGAAATGTCTCGTGGAGATTACTCGGCACATGTTTTGACCTGTTGGAAGAGAGAGAAACCTTCCCTCAGCATATAGGCCAACAGGGCTTAACAGGTTGATATGGATCAATGCCGGTCACATTTGAAGCCGCCTCCGCGTCAGCCTGTTAACCTCTCCGAAAGTACAGTGTTGCAACAAAGACGCATCAAGATTTCATATCTGCCCGCAATGTGCCTTTATTTCATGGCATACCCGCTCGGAGCGGGGGAGGGTTGGGACATTCACTCCTCGGACGCCGATTTAAATCGAGGCCGTATCGCCCTCGATCGCAAGAAAGCGCACGTCACAAGACTGCGGTGGCGGAGCACGCTTGTTTGCCTGCTAGCCTCAGCGACCGTCGCACTCACTGGTACCGGTGCACTCTCCAATCCGGACCGCAAGCCCAATCCCGCCCACAAGGCCAATCAAAACCACAAGCCTAAACTCGGTGCCAAGGAAGTTGCTCCAAACCGACACCAGATAGCCAAAGCGGAGCATCATAAGCACCGGGGGGCAGCGGAGGAGAAGCGTTCCGAGCGGGCGCCTGGCCCCAGAATTCTCTTGCCGACCGACGGCAATGGAACAGCTGATGCGCCAGCAACCCAGAATTTGTCACCAGATCTTGCCGCAGTGAAGCAGGCAATCGAGCTTGAACGGCAGCACAAGTTTAGCGATGCGGCGACCCTCGCGGCGTCGATTAGCGATCCGGTGGCGCGCAAGCTGATCGATTGGATGCTTCTGCGGGATCCCGATAGCCCAGCCAGCTTCGATCGATACAATGCCTTCATCAAAGCTAATGCCGACTGGCCGAGCATACCTCTGCTGCGCCGGCGGGCGGAAGCAAGGCTATGGCAGGAGCGGCGCGGCGCAGTTACCGTGCGCAGCTTCATCGGCGAGAAACCTGTTAGTGCGGTTGGTCGGCTTGCGATCGCGCGTGTTTTGCTGCGTGAGGGCTATCTCGCAAGAGCCTTGAGCGAAGTACGTTCGGTGTGGCAGTCGGCGGAATTGTCAGCCGGGTTGGAAACTGAGATCACCGATGCGTTCCCCGGTGAATTGGGCGCCCACGACGATGTTGTGCGTATGGATCGGCGCCTCAGTGAAAAGGACTTTGAGGCTGCCATGCGCGCTGCTAAGCGCCTTGGCGTGCCTCAGGTCGCGATCGTGAAGGCTTGCGACGCCGTCGAGGCATACTCAACCAAAAGCGAAATGCTGCTTGAGGCAGTACCAAGGGAATCACGAAGTGATTTGGGCTATACCCTGTGCCGTCTTCACTGGCTGCTGGCACACGACAACGTGGCATCAGCGGTCAAGCTCCTGGCCGAATCGTCAAGCGGCGATTTGCAGCGTCAGGACACCGATGAATGGTGGCGCGTGTGTCGCACATTAGCGCGCCGGCTCGTTGATCTCGGTGATGCAAAGACTGCTTACCAGGTGGTGCGCGAGGCGCCGGTTCCAGCCAATCCTTATTATCGTGCAGAATTCCACTTTATGCCTGGGTGGATTGCATTGCGCTTCTTATCAGATCCGATCACGGCGCTTGGGCATTTCGCAAAGATCGATGAAGGTTCGAGCGATCCTATCGTGCTGGCGCGCGCCGCTTATTGGCGCGGCCGCGCGCTCGAGGTGGCCGGCCGATTCGATGAGATGCAAACGCAATACGAGAAAGCCGCGCACTATCCCACCGCCTATTACGGTCAATTGGCGCGAGCCCGGCTTGGTCTGAAGGAGATTGCCCTGCCTCCGCCGCCGCAGGTGAAGGTGGAAGGCGCCGGGACCGACCTTTTGCACGCCGCGGACATGCTTTATGCGATGGGCGAATTGGACGTTGTTCTAACCTTCGTCGGCGATCTCGCCGAGACGAGCGACGACGTTGACACGTTGACGGCGCTTGGCGAGCTGACGGCGCACTATAATGATGCCCAGGCGATGCTCATTATTGGAAAGACGGCCCTCGCTAGAGGCCTCCCGATGGAGCGATATGCCTTTCCTGATATCGGGGTGCCGGCCTATACACCGATCGCAACCCCGATCGATCCGTGCATAGTCTACGCGATCGTGCGTACTGAGAGCGCTTTTGACCAGCGTGACACTTCGCCGGCCAATGCGGTCGGACTCATGCAGGTTACTTCTGAGGCAGGTCGCGACACCGCGAAACGATTCGGTGTTGTTTATGACTGGAAACGTTTTGCGTCTGACCCAGTCTATAATACGCAAATGGGTGCTGCCGAGGTCAGTGCTCTGTTTAAGGAGTACACCGGCTCCTACATCATGACGTTCGCCGGCTACAATGCCGGCCCAGGTCGGGTTCAGCAATGGGTAGCCCAACACGGCGACCCACGCGATCCTAAAGTCGATGCGGTGGATTGGGTGGAGCGCATCCCGATAGCCGAGACGCGCAATTACGTTCAGCGAGTCATGGAAAATCTGCAAGTTTATGCGGCGCGCCTGGGCGCTGGTCTCGCAAGGAGTGAGCCTAACCTGCATCGAGCGACGAACGTTGGGTCGCGCGCGAAGCCAACGTTCGTGGACGCCATTCCAAAATAAATGCTTAGCGGCTTAGTGGTGTGTGGCGCCAGATAGATCGCGGTCGCTATGGTCAGGTATCATATTTACTTGGCGCTTTTAGGCGCCATGTTCCTGGCCCTGAGCGCGGTGTCGCCTGCAGTCGCGGAAAATTTGTGTATGATCCAAACAAGGGGACCGCCGGCGGCATTGCCGTTGAGGCCTCGCGGGGCGCTTTTCGGTTCGTTACAAGCTCGCAAGGCCAGAGTTCATATAGCGTGCAGACGCCCTCTGGCACCCTAGGCATTCGCGGTTGACGCAACAAGCGCATAGACGGCCTTCCAGCGTTCTTTGACCTTCTTCATCTCGCACGTCGGCGCCCACTGCACTGCGTTTTATTTTTGAGTGTTATCCGAGCGAGCACGCGTTGCCTTTGGTGTGGGCCAGATTCATCAACCAGAAAATGGGGTACCGGCATTTCGGTGGTGATCATCGCCGCTGTGCGGGCTACTGATGCAAACCTGAACGGCACGTTTGTTGTTCGGAGCGTTCCGCCAACTCCGCAAACGGCAATTTTGCGTGAGTGCCCATAAAAGCAGCTTGAGGACGGCCTAATGAGCGTTATGCTTTGTGCGTCGAACTGGACATCCTCCTCACCGCACCGAGGACGGGATGCGAAAGTGAAATTAGCCACTTCACCGCCAGTTTCGACAGCCCGCACGATGCCGTTCAACGGCACGTATGGGGGACTAGGCAAAGCCGCTGTGGTGACCCCCCGGCGGCTTTGCTGTCTCGGCTTGCGACCGAACGCATTTCTGTGTCGTCCGTCACAGGCGCAGTGCTAAACGAAGCGTAGGTTTTACGTCGCTGGCACTGTTCCTTGGCTGGCACGAGGCAACGACTTCACCCCGGCAACGTCCCCGTCGGGGCTTTTTTTGCGCTCACGCACTTTGGTCTACGGGCGATTTAGCGCCAGCGTAGGAGCGCCCTGTGTCCGGCGCGGCGTGGTGGGATCTCGGCGGTCTGATGAAACAAGAGTTTGCAGGCGGACGCGAGAAAACAACGATTTGCCGTGATCAATATCGTTGCATTACTAAAATTTCAGTCGAGTGTATTTGTGTTTAGCATAAAACCGGGGCCGCTCTCATTGCACGGGAGCCGCGGCCCCGATCTTCTCAGTCCCCCATCCCCCAACACCCCTCTGACGAATTCGGGGCCTCCTCTGACCAGGTTGGGATCCGCATTCCCGATGTAAATTATGGCGAATTACTGCCCTCGCCGAGGCATTAAAAATGTTCTTTCTGAGATATTGAGCTCAGCTTACAGCATCTCAATGGTCAGCACGTCTCACCACTGCAGGAAGGGCCATTTCGTTGCCTCCAATGACAATGATGAGAGCCATGAGCCAACATCAATCAGAAATTTCTCTCCTGCGTTGATCCCGCTTTCCCGCGACTCGTCGCAAGATCGCGACGTCAATCATGCCGCATGGCGCGTCGCAAATTCATTACGGATTTCCTCAACCCCCACCCATGCTTGCAGCACAAGCTCACGTCTACTAAGGTCGTTCTGCGTTATCGCAGATGGGCGCAGAAGTGTATGGCCGACTATTACCCTTTAATAAGCAACGCGATCGCTGTTCTCGACGAAAAAACCAGTGAAGCCCGTCGTGCGTTCTATGATCGTGCACGCGCGATCTTGGCTGATAAGCTCAGGAAGGCCGCCCCGCCGTTGTCGGAGACAATTATTGAACAAGAACGTCTGGCTTTAGAGGATGCCATCAGCAAGGTTGAAGCTGATGCGACACGTGGCAAAGAGATATGGTCGATACCTGATGATTTGCAAAGTCAAAGCGATAACACGGAGGACCACATACGCAAGGCGACGGTGGAAGCGTCACCGACCGAACCCGTTGCAAAGCTGCAACGCGAGCGGCGCTTTGCATTTTGGGCTTTTCTGATCTTGGCCGCCCTTTGGATCGGCGACTTATTTTATAAGCCACCGACATTCTCCAACTGGTACGATTGGCTGAGGCTGGGCGGTGTCATCTTGTTTCCGACAATGACCATCCTTTCATACTTCATCATGCGAAAAGAATTTTCAGCGGAAGAAGAAGAACGAGCGTATATCATTTCGACGCCGTTAGTTCTTGTAGGCTCTGTCCTCGTGATCGTTGCGCTGTATTGGCTATTTGGACGGCTTGCTACGCCCCCGTCATAGGCGGCCGCTTCTGGACCGGCGGCAGCACTTTATGGCCAACACTTCCTGTCCTTTGCATCGCCGTCGCGCTTAGCTTGCCGAAGTGAAGATAGATAAGGAATCGTTCTAAACTTTCGACAAACCAGCGCGCGAGAAGCGGCGCTCGCCCACCAAATATAGATATCGGCAAAGTAAGGAACTCGCCGGCGGTGACTCCGGCGAGTTCCTCTTGTCTCCGGTAGGTTGCTTCGACGGCAATGCAGAGGGTGCGCGTCTAAGCGCGAGCATCGTCTGCCCAGGGCCGTGGGCCGTCAATATGCGCGGCTCCAATTTCTGTTCAGCGTTACCGGTAGGCCACACTGGCAATGATCCAGCTCCCGCGGCATTGTATGCACGTGATTGAAAAGGAGGGGCGTAGTCCTCGCGTTGACGGGCCCGACACTCCCAAAAACAACGGTGATATCGACCAACGTCACACAAACAAACGCGACACATGCTGCTGGCTCGCATTTTGTGGCTTTCCGGCAACTCTCGTGAGAGATCGCACACTCTTACTGGATCGCCTTGCAGGGGAGTCCCTGAACTTGCCGGCAATTTTCCTTGAGGGAGTCGAAACTGACGCAAAACCTTAACGGTGCTATTGCGGATTTTGGGGACATATTCCACTCATTCTCAAAATTCGGTGCAGGGTAAGCACAAATGCGTGGGCTCACGCTGCGAGCACATGTTATTGTCCGGCGTCTGGCTGTGCTGTCTCTAAGGACCGCGCGGGAGGCGACTCCCAGCGAGGGGGCACACCAGCCCTGACAACCCGCACGATGTCTTAAAGGCGTATGGGGGACAAGGCAAAGCCGCCGGTTGCCTCGTCTGGGCCGGCGGCTTTGCTGTCTGAGCTCCTGAGAAAACGGAAGCGCTATCTGTCACAGGTACTGGAGGAGGCCAACCATAAGTTCAGCGCCCTGGCCTGTCCATTTACCGGAGGAGGTTAGTTGATCTGGCCCCGACGACGTCCCGTCGAGTTTTTTGGCTTACGAATTGACACCAAAAGAAATCGCCGGGGTTGGAATCCCCGGCGAGTCACTGCGTTTGCGGTTATGCTTCGACTTTGGGGCGTCGAAGCTCTGACATCGTCTCCCAACAACCCTGACGCCGTTCATCTTAGCTCAATCGTAAATCTTTGACTGTTGTCTAGGAACCACAGCATCATTTTCGCCGAGCAAGTCTGAATATTTGTCGTGGCTGATTTGGACTGGGAGTTGGGACTCTGTTATTGAACAGGCATCATTCTGAGGCTGGGTTGGGTGATTCATCAAGCTGATCGAGTAGCGAGCTCCACCGTTGGAGCGCTTTCTGTCGCGTAAAATGCGCGTCAAGCATGGTCCGTGCCCGCATGCCCATTTCTGCAACCTTCTCTGGCGCATTCGACAATAGCCGTAAGGCGTCAACCAAGGCCTCGGCATCACCCGGTGCGATGACAATGCCGCAGCCGTGTTGTTTCACAAGCCGAGCAATTTCTCCTTTCTTATCGGCAATCGCGATTATGGGCCTGCCGGCAGCAGCGATACCGTAAAATTTGCTCGGAACCAACAGGCCTTCAAGTTTTGGATTGAGCGACAGCCAGTGCGCATCGGCAACTGTCAAGGAATAGGGCAGCGTGGTTTGATCTTGATAGGGCATGAAACGAAGTGAGTTACTGAGTCGTTGTTCCTTGACCGCTTGCGAAAGCTCGTAGAAGCCTTTGCCGCCGCCAATCATCAAAAAAATGATTTGGGGCTCATTGCGCAACTGATTGGCAGCGGCAAGCACAGTCTCGAATTCGTGCGCGCGGCCGAGATTGCCCGAATAGCCAAGGACGAATTGGCCGGCCAAGCCCCAGGCCTGACCGGCGGATTCTTTGATTGCGCGATCGGCCGGATGTCCTGGTCATTGCACCAGTTGGGAATGACGTGAACGTGTGACGGTGAAGCGCCTAACAATTCAAGTTTTTGCGCCATCAGGTTCCCGACCACAACCGTGGCCTCCGCCCGCCGGAGAGAGCGATTGCGAAGCATGGTCAGGGCCGCCGCGACGGGGCCGCGCATCAACGGTACACCTAGCTCAGCGGCGGTCTCCGGATAAATATCCTGCAACCAATTTACCAGCCGGGCGTGTTTGCGCTCGGCAGCCACCATGCCAATGACCGATGTTAGTGGGGGGTCGGTCTTGGCGACGATAGTATCACCTGGCTCCGCGAGTGCGACCAGGCAGCGCCACGTCGACTTATAAAAGGAAAGATAGTCGATAGAACGACCCAGCAACGTGTCCCGCCCAAAACCGGTCGACGAAACACGGTGGACATGTACATCATCGATAATTTGGCTCACCGGTAAGGCAGCCTCAGCATCATCGTAGATTTGCCTGCTGGTGACGACATGCACGTCCCGTCCTGCACTCGCCAAGTGACGGGCGAGATCGGAGAGTATTTGGCTTGTTGCCGAATGGTCGGGAAAGAAAAATCTATTGACGAAAATCAATCGCGACATCTGCGCTCGGCTCGATACGGAATGGTCATCCCGGCATCCGCGGCGACGGGTCTGTCGTAATCTTGGATCATGTCTTGGCCTCGTTCTTGACTCAAGTTCTCGTACTGCGTGCGGTTTAGCGGATCGACTTCTGGCGAACCAGCCTATCAGCTGATGCCGAAATGGCGCTTCTCGAGCGTTGGTGGTGATGCCCAGTTCGGCGTCGGCGATCGCAACCGAACCTGGTTCACTATTTAAATTAAATAAAGCGAATAAATCACATCAGAACGGGCGGAATAAATGGTGAACAAGGCTTGACGAACCTAAGTTGTATGTAAATTCTCATCTCAAGAATAAACATTTAGGGCAGACAGGCCATGCATAGTGGCATTTTGGTGCCAGCGGCGGCGCTGGCGGTATTATTTGGATTGCAACCAACCGCTTCAGTCGCTCAGACCCGAATTGGGACAGCCAGCTCGGTAAAGCCGGAAGCCTCAGGCAGTTTCGGCGGCACACTTTCGGCTGGCAGCGGCGTGCACGCGAGACGGACTGGCAGCGCCGGCCAGGCTGATCTGCGGTTTCTTGACAACAGCAACATGACGGCGGGGCCGGGTTCAAGCGTCCGCCTCGACAAGTTTGTGTACGATCCGAACAGGGGTACCGGCGGCGTGGCCGTCGAAGCCTCGCGCGGCGCCTTCCGATTTGTTACGGGCTCGCAAAGCAAAGGATCATATAGCGTCAAGACCCCGTCCGGCACCCTTGGCATTCGCGGTTGAGGCACTCTAACGG
>JBAPZR010000468.1:0-1578 GCA_049285335.1 Xanthobacteraceae bacterium
ACGAAAGCAATGAGAGGAAGCCACCACCACGTAAACCTCTAGTCAGCCGAATACTCTGCGCCTTTAAATGCCAGTATCATCGCTTCACACGACCTAGCAAGAATGGAGAAACCGAGAACCAAAAAAAATGAACGAATGATGGCGCGATGGACGGGCCGCGTTGGCGTCCGACCAGAACGAAATCCAGTAGCTCCGACTGCTAAACAATGCCGGACCCACTGGGGCCAATTCCGTAAGTTCGCGTTACCCGCGCCCAGTCGTGGGTGCCGCAAATATGTTCTCGAATACCAAGACGGCAAACCTGTATTCCGACTTGCTGAGATAAGCAGCGAACCTACGCTTCCTCGCAACGAGATCGAGGTTGGTCCATTGTGTCAGCCCATGAGCAATCTGACCCTCACACGCGCCTCCAAAGGCCGAGACGGCGAATGGTTGGCCGACGACTAAGTGCAATCAAAACGTCGGTCGCATTATCCTCACAACCCAAGCACCGGATGGTAAGTCGTGGTTCTGGACCATCACCGCGCGACTGGACAGCACGTAAAATCGCGACGATACGGAACCATTGCCGCTACGCCCATTCTGTCGGATCGCTATGCACGGATATAATTTTCGGAAAGGACAGGACGGGCATCACTCACGCGCCGAACATCTTCCTCGCCGCGCGACGACGCTTGGACGCGTCAGTCGCCTGAGTTCGTCGTAGACTCTCGATCGCAGATTACCAACGCCTTGATCACCGAGTCTGCTTCCTTGTGCCCGAACACGGAACAACGTGAGAGGGAAGTATTGGACATTCAGATGTTCCCGATAGCTCGCGAATAGGACGCCTCAGTTGGTGGCCTGACAAACTAAGCGAGTTCAAGGGACCAGCGATCCTTACCTTTGCGAATCCAGACGCGCGGAACGGTCACGGTCCAACCGGGTCTAATCTTGCCAAAGAGAACTGTGGCGGAGGCTTTATCGACAGCCTCCACAACCCCAACCACAGAATCGTTTCCGAAAAACGTGACTTCAATGGTTTCACCTTTTTTCACTCTACTCTCCCACACTTCCGCAAACTTCCAGCACGGCCACTTCAGTTAGCGTCCTTAGTTTGTTACAAGTTATCACAGCCCCTTGCCAGGGTGCGGCTCATCGTCGGCAAACTCAAGCGACAATTGCGTGGGCTTGGCATTGCAGGGCGAACGGAAGCGCTGCGCGCCACCGCTGACGAGGCAATCGAATAGGCGCGCACGGTGGCGCAAAAGATGGATGCTGATGGCACCTGCTCCGAACGCAAATCTACGGAGGCCGAACCCGCGATTTGAATCAACGAGCGTGTTGCTTCTCGCAACACGACATCTCCTTCCGTAAGTGCGGAGCCCCGGCAGTCCGACTGCCGGGGCTCTCTTAAATCCAAACTTACTTCGTTTGGCTCAGGAGGTTGGCGCAGGCCTGGGCCACTTTCCGGTCAGGCTCTGAGCCGGGAAACGTCGCCCACCGACCCGAACCGGTCATCGCGAAGGTCAGCCAAGAGACCCTCGCGGAAATGATCGGCACCACACGGTCTCGCGTGAGGTTTTTCATGAACAAATT
>JBAPZR010000469.1:0-2012 GCA_049285335.1 Xanthobacteraceae bacterium
GTTCTAGGGTTCGCCAGTGACGTGATCGAATGAAGTAGCGAATGTCCGCTATTGGCACAAAGCGGACATGACAGTTGCCCTGCGCAATGTCCGCTTTTGGGGGTAAAGCGGACATGGATTGGACCCGCTTCAATGTCCGCTTATGACCCGAAGCGGACATTGAGCAGCAACGCGGTTGAGCGTGACCGGCGACACACCCCCAACCCAAATTGTGATATACTTTCAGGTGCCTTGTGTTGGCCCTCGGCTCGGGGAAGCCCGTGAGACGGCGAGAATTCATCAGGCTTTTTGGTAGCCTCGCTGCTGCATGGCCCCTCGCGGCGCGTGCGCAGCAAAGCGGCAGGGTTCAACGGATAGGATTCCTCTTTGCTGGTACCCTTTCTCTCCGCCCGCAAGCACAGGGGTTTTGGCGCGAATTGCGCGAACTCGGGTACATTGACGGCCAAAACGTTGTTATTGATGTGCGTGAAGCCCGAGGAAACATTGAACAGCTTCCAAAACTCGCCTCTGAGCTTGTCAGTACGCATCCCGACGTGCTTGTCGCAGTAACGACCCCGGGCGTGGCTGCAGCAAAGAACGCAACGCAAAGCATTCCAATTGTAATGGCGATCGTGGCCAACCCCTTGGAAAATGGTTTTGTAAAAAACCTAGCACGACCTGAAGGAAATATTACCGGTCCGTCCTACACGTTATCGCCCGATATTGTCAGCAAGCGCATGCAATTGCTCAGCGAGATGCTTCCTGCGTCTTCGACAATTGGCATATTGTGGAACGCAAAGAATAGGACGGCGGCTCCTTTGGTTTCGATTGCCGAAGAAGCCGGAAGGTCACTAGGTACGCCAACGCTCTCGTTACCTATTGACGGACCAACGGACCTAAAAGCGGGCCTTGAAAGGGCTCTTGCAGCTCACGTAAACGCAATTCTTGTCATGGCCGATCCCATGACGTTTGATCATCGACGAGAAATCATCGACTTCAGCTTAGGCAATAAGGTACCCACATTTCACGTCTATCCTGAAGAGGCAGCTGACGGTGCGGTTGCCGCGTACGGGGCGAGCCTGACCGATGAATATGGACGAGCGGCGAGTTACGTTGCCAAAATACTAAAGGGTGCTACCCCTGCCGACCTTCCCGTCGATCAAGCTAACTACTCCAGGTTCGTGGTCAACCTTAAGACCGCCAAGGCGCTCGGACTTACGGTAGTGCCGTCACTGCTGGCCACCGCCGATGAGGTGATCGAATAAAGCACTGAATGTCCGTTTCTGGCGCTTAGCGGACATCCGAGCACACTCAACTGATCTCCGCTTTTGGGAGTAAACCCGATGTCCGCTTATGACCCAAAGCGGACATTCGCGCGCCTGTTACTGCGATCCTGTGCATAGCTCCGGGTCGAAGATCGTATTAGACTTTCAGGAAGTTGGTTCTCAGCCAAGGCATTTTAGCCCATGAGGCGACGGCAGTTCATCAAGCTTGTGGGCGCAGCCGCAGCCCCATGGCCGCTGGCGGCTCGCGCTCAGCAATCCAAACCGATCCCAAGGATCGGGGTGTTGTGGCACGCGGGCAATGAGCAGGAAGAAGCGATATACCTCGGCGCTTTGCGCCAGGGTTTCAGCGAGATCGGTTACATCGAAGGCAAGGACTTCGTCTTAGAAAATCGCTACGCGGCCGAGCAATACGAACACTACGACCCCTTGGCGGCCGAACTCGTCGCAGCCAACGTTGACGTTCTGGTGGCTGTAACCACCCCGGCCGCGCGAGCGGCCCAGCGAGCCACCACGACAATCCCGGTGGTGTTCGTTGTCGTCGCCGATCCCGTGGGCGAAAAATTCGTGAATAGTTTGGCTCGTCCAGGCGGGAACATGACGGGAGTAGGAACTCTCCCGGTCGATGTGAGTGGCAAATGCTTGGCGCTGTTCAAAGAGGCCGTTCCCAGGCTCACGCAGGTTTCCCTGCTCATGAACCCGACCTACGCAGCTATTCGTAGCTACGCTGAAGAATATCGTGCGGCGGCG
>JBAPZR010000470.1:0-1778 GCA_049285335.1 Xanthobacteraceae bacterium
TGCTCACGGCCAGCGACAAGTTCATCGATGTCGTCCCGAAGCTCATCCAGGCCGGTGAGCTGCCGCCGGATACACCGCCGGACTTCGGAGCGGTCGTCGACCGAACGAACTCGGCGGCCCAGAACGAACTCGCGGCGCTCGTGCCCGGGGCGGTGCACATCACCGACCATCGCCCAAGATTACGAGATAATTAGCAGGCGGGTCGAGCGACTCACCAGTGAACCTCAATGAGTCGGTCGCTACGGATGTGTCACTGAGGACGTGCTTTTGTCAGGCAAAACGACGAAGCCGCTACAAATATCAATCTGATTACGCAGCTGACGCTCTCGTTCGTTGGCAACTCTTTCCCAAGCTCTCGCCATGGATTGAAGCATCTGCTTTCCCCCTCGCTTGTCAGTGGTGACCGCCAACTTGCGACACTCCTCGGCGAATTGTCGGTATTGAGCTACGAGTTTCATTTGATGCCAATTCTCTGGCCCGCTGATGATTAAATCCGCAAACCACCAATTGTTCCACTCGCGTTACAAACGACGAACGGCGAGCTGTGCCGGAAAACTAGGTCTAATCTGAAGATGAGTCCGCTCGGCTGAGACCACTTGGCCATTCGAGGTTGTCATGGCGAAACCTAGAACGAAACCAGCGGCATCCGACCGCAGTAAGATTTCCATGGAAAATGAGACCGAAGTTAAATACTGGATCAAGCACCTCAAAATTACGCGCGAGCAATTGCAAAACATCGTCGACAAGGTCGGAAATTCTGCGGCCAGCGTTCGTAAGGAACTGAAACGAAATGAGTGACAGTACTACGCATGCCGCCATCTCGCCGCCATGGTCCCTAAGGGAACAACCGCCTCGACGCGCACGTTGTTGTGGGAGATGCCGACGAGTCTCCCACAGTTTGAGTGGCATCGCTGGTTCGCGTGGCGTCCGGTTTTTCTCCAAACGAAAACCGGAGCTCGCTCCCTGGTGTGGCTCCAATACGTAGAACGGCGATGGACTGACGGCCCAACCAACAGTTTGGAGCCGCAATGGATTTATCGGAGGACGAGGATCGGTGAGAGGGACGACATTGGCGAGGCGCGATAAGGCGGCGGACCGCGGCCAACGTGGCGAAGCTGCCGGAGCTTGGGGTTCACTTGAAAAAAGGGGAACGCATGAAACGACCGAATAGCAGCGATTTCGAGATTAACGTGACGAGTGCCGGTGTCGAGGTGATTTTCAAACCAACAAAGAGCCGTTACTCGTTCAATCGCCTCATCGACGAGAAAGATATCTCTCGATTTGGCCCAATCTCGCCAGCAAGAGTGCGGCACGCGGGGCCGACTGGCGACAGTGGTGATTATTCATCCGGCGATGTCGAGGCGATGGCGCTGCGTCTGGCCTCTGAGGCGGTTAGTCGTCGTTAGCTTGTAGCGCGCGAGCGGCCGGTTTGGCGGCGATTGAGGGCGTTGGCTATGCTATCTTGGAGCCTCGCGACGGACCGATGGTGTGATGCGATCTAATGAACAGGCGGCTGACCCCGAATTCTGCGAGCTACTGCAGTCAGCGCTGAAGCGGCCGCGGATACGGCCGAAGCAGTTCGTGCCGGTGATCGACTATCTGCTGGCCAAGTCAGTGGGTGAAGATCGCGCAGCACTGCGAAGACTGCTCAGCTATCTTGCGGCGAGCAAGGCATTGTTGGTTACCTTCGGGTTCAGGCGCTTGCCAATCCGGCGGCGTTCATGAGTCTATTAGGGAAAGTGCTGCCGATGACGATAGCCGACGCGGAGCAGAACCGG
>JBAPZR010000471.1:0-2022 GCA_049285335.1 Xanthobacteraceae bacterium
CACTTGGTTCGATGTCAACGTCCGCTAAATCGCTGGTTTTTACATTCATTGTCGGAACGTCTCCGTAAGCCGACAATGTAGATCAGGGAAAATGCCACAAGATTTTTGCAGAGTGCGGTAGTGATTAGTTATGTCAAGCGCCTAATCGGCACGCAACTGGGACGCGCCGTCCAAAGCTCCGGGACCATCGTCACCACATCAATCCTATCCGGATTGCATCATCGCTACGCCCGGATATGATTTCCGGAGAGGATAGGCTGCTGGCGGCAGGCGCGCATCAGCAGACGATACTTTATGAGTGACGGCGGACATGCCGGCAAAGCGTGATGCCATGGCGATCGACGACGAGAGCTTCATGGGACGAATATTCGGCAGTATTTATTGGCACCCAACTTTGCTCAGAGCCCTCGGCGCGATAATTTGTCTTGCTGGCGTAGTCTGGCTCATCATGGAGTATTTCAATCCCGCGCTGCCATCGACCATTACCATCGCAACAGGGCCCAAAGGCGGAGCCTATGAGTTCTTTGCTCAGCAATATCAGGCAAAACTCGCTCGCGCTCACGTCAGGCTCGACATACGCATAACGGAAGGCACATCGGAAAACATAAGGCTTCTTGAGGACCCGAAGTCCGGTGTTCAGGTCGCCTTCGTGGTGGGAGGAGCCTCGAATAGCCAGGAGGCAGCGGGCCTGCTGTCATTGGGGCGCGTCAACTACCAGGTCTTTTGGCTATTTTATCGCGGGACGGGGACTTTGGACTACCTGACGCAACTCAAGGGCAAACGCATTGGAGTAGGGCCGGAAGGCGTCGTCACAACGCACGTCCTCGACGCCGCCGGCGTCAATTCTCAGAGCGCAACCCTGCTCCCGTTCACCGGATCGGCCGCGGTTGAAGCGCTGCTCGACGGTCAAGTCGACGCCATTTTTCTTGCATTGGCATCGGAATCCTCAATCATCCAACCCCTGGTGCGCGACCCCAATGTTCGATTGATGAGCGTTTCTGAGACTGACGCCCTTACCCGGATTTTCCCCTATCTTGTCCGGTTGGTCCTGCCGCAAGGGGTGATCGATCTTGAGCACAATATCCCGCCCAACGACGTAAATCTCATCGGGACCACCAACGCCGTGGTCGTGCGTGAAGATCTTCATCCGGCGATAATCGATCTATTGGCGAAGACGCTTGTTGAGGTTCATAGCGGAGCGGGGATTTTTCAACGAGTCGGTGAATTCCCTACGCAAACCGATCCGGAATTCGCCATGGCCAATGGCGCACGTGAGTTCTACAAAAACGGTCCATCCTATTTAAACAAATATCTGTCCTACGGGACGGTCAGCCTCATCAAAAAGATAATCGCGGTGATACTGTCCTGCGCCCTGGTTCTTGTGCCGTTTTCAAGAATTGTGCCCAATCTCTCCACATGGGTTGTTCGCGATCGCATGCGCGATCTGTACCGTCGGCTCAGGTTGGTCGAGGCTGAAATGCAGACAAACCTCACCGCCGCACAGCTCGATGCACTTCAATCCGATCTGGATAGAATAGAACAGTCGGCAAACCATCTGGGCGTGCCGATACGGCATTCTGACCTGTTTTTTGAACTCAAAACCCACATCAATCTCGTACGGCAGCGTCTTGGGTCGCGTCGCGCCGTGTTGCAGAGCGAGATACGCAAGATCAGTTGATTTAAAGAGACATCACGTTGTCGCGCAATGCCCTTCTCAAAAGAATTGGCCCTTATCGAATGCCGCCTCTCAGGTCGCCGATGCCGCTAACATCCGTCATTGCGCTGCGCTAGGACTGTTTGCGGCGTGTGTCCAACGCCTCTAACAGGTCGCCGTAAGTCTTGTACCCGCCGATCTCAGCGGCAGCAGCTTCGGCAGCGTTGCCAGCTTGGTCCAAGACTGCAAAATAGGTCTCGTCATCTGCTTCGTCGGTCGCTTCGGCTGCGTTAGTCGCAGCGTTGAAGATGCGGTAGCGGGCAGTCTCTTGCCGCGCCTCCCAGGCTTTATCGGCCTTCGTCCTGTCG
>JBAPZR010000472.1:0-28441 GCA_049285335.1 Xanthobacteraceae bacterium
CACGATGACCGAGTGCAGCGCCAAATACAAAGAAGCCAAAACCGCCGGGAAACTCGACGGCATGACGTGGAACGATTTCCGCAAAGCACAATGCGGCTCGGACGCAAGCGCTGCGCCGGTCGCTTCGCAGAGCGCTGCCGCGCCCGCCGCACCGGCGGCGTCGGCAACTGCGTCAAATGCGGTGTTTCCGAGCGTGGTCGATTCCAAATATTCAAAGGATTCTGCCGGTAAGGGGCGCAGAGAGACCTGCCTCGACCAGTACAGGACGAACAAGACCAACAACGCCAATGGCGGGCTGAAATGGATCCAGAAGGGCGGCGGTTACTACAGCGAGTGCGCAAAGAAGCTCAAGGGCGCCGCTTGAGCTATCGGTGCATCGGACAAGCGAGGCGGAGCGCGGCATCGGCGCTCCGTTTTTCATTTCAGCAAGCCTTCATGGCCTAAAGCGAAATGATTTTAGGTTGAATCGGCATTTTGCTTTAGCTCGTTGTTTGAGCATCCCAGGATCGCGTCCGGGGCACGACTTTTCCGAAAAACGGTACCACCCCGGATCGAGTCCGGGGCAGGCTTTTTCGGGATCATGCTCTAATGCACGGAAAGCTCGGCGACCTTGCCGTCCTTGCCGCGGCCCTGCGCATAATACTGGCCGATATTGCGCATCAGCGCGGCGTCGGACACCGAATAGATCACCGCATCTGACTTGCCGGTATTGATGTGCCGCCGCCAGAGAAAGTTCGGCACCACGAACAGGTCGTTGTGACCCCATTCGAAGCGCTTGCCGCCAACTTCGGTGACGCCACTGCCTTCGATCGCCACATAATAGGTTCCCGCGGTCTCGCGTTTGAATTCCGTCTCTTCGCCGGGACGCAACAGTTGCGCCGAATAGTTGAGCGTCTTGAACACCGGCTCACCGGTGACGGGATTAACGAAGTCGACCTTGATGCCTTCGTACGGATCGCCTTTTTCCTTGCGCAGGCTGTGCAGCATTTCCAGCACGTCCTCGCCGCGATAGTGGAACAACGGCGCCGGTTCGTGGCCGACGCCGCGTTGATGGTCGACGAAGGCCGGCTTGATGCCGCCGTGACTGTAGAGATGGCGTGAATAGCCGTCGCTATGGGTGATGCCCTGAACATTGGTGTTGCCATGCGCGCCCGGCATGTCGTGATCGACCCAGGCGGCGTCGAGGAACTCCATCAGCGGCCAATCGAGCGTATCGATCCAGACCACCGGCTCATCGGAATCGTTGCCATGATCGTGCCACGTGCCATTTGGCGTCAGGATAAGGTCGCCGCGGTTCGCGGTGCAGCGCTCGCCTTCGATAACCGTATAGCCGCCCTTCTTGGACAGAATGGTCCGGCTGGCGTTCGGCGAATGCAGATGGACCGGCGCGACATCGCCAGGATTATAGATCGAAATAGCGCAGCGAATGGTGTTGGTCACCTGCAGGCGGCCGTTCAATCCGGGATTGAGCAGGAGGATGCTCTGCCGGTCGGCGAATTCGATGGGGGAGACGTCGGCCTTGCTGGCGATCTCGGAGATTTGCTTTAGATAAGCGTTGTACTCGTCCCACTTCCACATGTGAGGAAGCGTCTTCATCTGATTGACGGCGACGCGCCCGGTGGCAAGCTGTCCCGAACCCTCGCCGCTTGTTTCGCTGAACCACGGCCGTTGCGCCGGCGCATTGGCCTGAGTGCGGACCCAAATATTGTGCTTACCGGCTTCCGCATTGATGGCCTCCATCAATTCCCGCGCCTTGTTCGAAAGCCCGCCTGGGGCAGGGGCTTTCATTGTCACGGTGGCCATGAGGTCATCTCCTTGGGGCGGAGCGCCCGTCTCGCGTTTCCATCAAACGAATGGCCGATTTGGCAAAATGCGCCAAAGCCATATCTTTAAAGCGATGCCTTAAAGCGATCCCTTGGCGGCAGGTATAGTGCTCTGCTGCTTGTTTGCAAAGCGGGACGGGCTGCGCGAGATGCAGCATACCCCGCTGAAAAAACATAGCGCCCCCGGCTATCGCTTTATCTGGCGAGAAGAAAATCGCGCAGCGCCCGGCTGAATTCCGCGGGCCGGTCCATGTTGGAAATATGCCCGGCGCCGGCAAGCGTCACTGATTGCGAGCCGGGAAGTTTTTCGTGCAGCTTGGCCATCGCAGCCGGCGTTGTGCCGTCTTTCTCACCGACGATGAAAAGGGTGGGGCACTTCACCATCGTGACGGCGGAGGCATAATCGTGGGCGGCAAGCGCCGCCGCGCAACCGATGAAGCCATTGACCGGCGTGGCACGGATCATGGCGCGCACTTTGGCGAGATGGGGAGGATTCTGCGCCACTGTTTCGGCCGGAAACCAGCGGGCAATGGTCGGCTCGATTAATGCATCGATGCCCTGCTTCTGCGCCACTGCGATCCGTTCTCCCCATTGCTGGCTGCTTTGCGGCGTCGATTGACAAGGTGAGTCGGCGATAACGATGCGTTCGAAGCGGTCGGGATGGTGCTCCGCCAGACCTAAAGCCGTCGCGCCGCCCATGGACAGCCCGGCAAAATTGACCTTGTCGATCGCGAGCGCATCCATCAGCGCGAGCGCGTCGGCAAGGAGCGTGTCGAATGCGTAGCGCCCCGCCGGCGCATCCGTGCCGCCATGGCCGCGCTGATCGTAGCGCAGCACGCGAAACACGTTTTTCAGCGCCGCCGTCTGCTCGTCCCACATCGCAAGCGAAGTCGCGAGCGAATTCGAAAACACGAGCCATGGCGCGCCTTCGGGGCCATCGATCCGATAATTGATACTGATGCCGTTTGCGGTGGCTTTCATTGTCCGATTCATCCATTCGTCGTTGAGGGCCGTGACATTAAAGACGCCCATGGCCGGGACAAGCCCGGCCATGACGTGGCAACATTCTCAACGCGGCAGAAAATCCTCCAAGAGCGCGAGCAGCTGGCGCGGCGCCTGTGTCGGCAAAAAGTGGCCGGCCTCTTCGATCAGTTCAAAACGCGCGCCGGGAATCTTTTTGGCGAGCTCGGCCGAGCCCGCGTGCGGCCGCACCGTGTCATGGCGGCCGGCCACGACCATCGCCCGGCAGTGGATTTGCGACAGCATCGGTATCATGTTGGTGCGCGCCAAGGCGCGAAAGCCGAACCCAAAGCACACCGGATCATTGGCGAGATAGCGTCCGAGATAGGCCTCGTAAGCGCTGCGGTCTCCAAGGCTTGGCGGATAGGACAAAGCGAGCGTCGTCGGCAGTGATGCGCGCATGCCTTCGCGGGCCGCGAATGCCGCGCGTTCGTCGAGCACGGCTGCGCGGCTCGCATCGACGCCGGGCGCCGGATTGCAAAGAGCAAGCGCGCCAACGCGATCGGGGTGCTTCTCAAGATAACGCAGCGCCTGTGTGGCCGCGGCGGCTACGGTGACGAAGTGATAGGGCGGCGGCAGGTTCACCGCGGCCGCAAGCTGCTCGAAATCCGCAACCAGCACATCGTTGGTGAATTCCGCCCGCACCTTTTCCGACGATCCGGCGCCACGCTGATCGTAGCGCAGCACGCGAAAGCGTCCGGCAAGCCGCGGCGCGACGGCATCCCACGAATGCAAAGTGCCGCCAAGTTCGTGCAGCAGGACGACGGAATGCCCGCTACTGCCGGCGAGCTCGTAGTGAAGACTCACGCCGTTGGCGTTCAAAAAAGCATCGGTGAATGACAAGCGCATCTCTCCTCAGAAACCGATGACGCGGTCGAGCGAATAGGGTCCGGGGCCGTGGATGAAAACGTAAAACGTCGCGATCGTCCACATCAGCGTATATTCCAAGCCGAGTTGATTCCAGAAATACCGGCCGACATGCCAGCGCTCGATATTGGCGACGAGGAGAAAAACGAGGACCACCGCGGCGACGGGACGCGTGAAGAGACCCAGCGCCAGAAGCGGCCCACCGACAAGCTGGGTGATTGAAATCGCCGGAGCCCAGAATTTGCCCGGCCGATAGCCGCTCTCGTCAAGCTGCTTTGCCAAGGCAGACAGGTTGAGGGCGCGCACACCGGTATCGGGGAAAAAGCCAAAAGTGTTGCGCAGCCCATGTGGTACGAGCGCAAGTCCGACCGCGATGCGCAACAGGGCATCGGCGAATGGCGATAGGGTCTGGTACAGCGATGACACGGGTTTGCGAGATCAACGGGTGCGAAGGCGATGGCGAAGGTGCTGGGCCGTGCGAACTCAGTGCGCCATCAACACCGGCAGTTTCGCATTGGCGAGGATGTGACGCGTGGTGCCGCCGAAAATCATCTGCCGCAACCGGCTTTGCGTGTAGGCGCCTTTGACAATGAGGTCGCAGCCGAGCTCATCGGCCTTGGCAAGAATAGTTTCGCCGGCGCTGCGCTTGCCGACGGGCTTGAGCGTCATCGTATCGGCGGCGAGGCCGTTCATCTTCAGCGAGCGCGCCATTTGCTCGCCGCTCGGTCCCGCCACTGTGGCGCCCTCGACGGTGAGGATCGTGATCCGTTCGGCGAGACGAAGAAGCGGCATGGCATCGGCCATTGTGCGCGCTTGCTCGGTACTGTTATTCCAGGCGACTAGGACGTTGGTGGCAAGCGTACGCGGCGAAGTCGGCGGTGCGATCAGTACCGGGCGACCGCTTTCGAACAGGGCCGATTCCAGCGTTATCATGGACGGGCTCTGCCACTCGTCGCCAGGCCGGGCCAGGACGATCATGTCGAAGACCCGGCCATAGCTGCCGACAAAGTCGTGCCCGCTCGGTGCATCCGCCAGCCAGGACCAGGACAGCGATGCCGGTCCGTCGCCGCTGCGCTGCGTCACCTGATTGTTTTTCATGAAGGTGTGGAACAAGGCCTCGGCTTGGCGGACCATCTCGGCATCGTTCTCTTTCACCGCCACCATGGTGAGGCCGCTATCAGGATCCATGGCCACGAGGTCGGCGACCGCGGGACGAAGCGGGAACCCTTCGACGCAGCTGTCGAATTTCCGCGCAAGGAGCAGCGCGGTATCCAAAGCCGACACCATCGTGGAGCTTTGCTCAGTCGGAACAAGAATCGTCTTCATCTGCGTGCGCTCTCCCACGTTTTTCGGCCGTGCCGACGACGGTCAGCCGCTCCCAATAGCGCCCGCCCCTTAGTCGGGGTCTCAATTGCCGTCCCGTCATACTGCCGCGCCGCCCGGTGCCGGACAAGCGCTAGGATAGGGAATAATCGCCGGGATAGGCCGTTCGGCCTGAATGCGGCTTCGCCTGTTTGCTAGAATGCATTTGATTCGCCGCCCGATTGATTCACGCGGCGATCGACGGGGCGACGGCCATGCGCAACTATGGCATCAAAAAATTACAGTCCGCCGCGCACATTGTGATGATCTGTCCGAATTGCGGCCAGGAAAACGCGGAACCGGCTGAAGAACTGCGCGGATTGCGTTTCTATGCCTGTTCCGCAGACGGATGCGACTACACCTTTGACCTTGCCAGTCCCGGCAAGCGCGCCGCCAATAGCCTCCTTGAAGCGTGCAAGCGATTTTACGCCGCTTTCTATGCGGCGCGAGGGCAGGGCGCACGATAGGTCTATCCGCGATAAATCTATCGCAGGGCTTTGGCCGCTGCTTCCACCAATGCGACCGGGTCGGTAAAGGCGGGAACGCCAAGCTCCTGCAGCCTGGTGATCGCCTCGTCGGCGCTCATGATCCGCGTCGCGGCATGACCGGCCGCGAGACCGACGAATAACGGCTTCGGCAACTGCTCCGCCTTAATCCAAGCGACGAGGGCGTCGATCCGCTCGGCGAGCGAGCGCGATGCGATTACGGTTTGGAAAACGATGCCCTTGATGTTGGGCCGCGCGGCCAGCAATTGCGCGATTTTGAGCCGTTCGACCATCGTCTCGTCGGGCGCGCCGCGCAGATTATCCATAAAGCTCGCGGCGCGAAGCCCATGGTCCGCAAGTAAGTCCATCATCATCATGGCAAGGCCGGCGCCCGAGGTGACAAGAACGATATCGCCTTGCGTCTCGACGAGCTGGAAGCCGAGTTCGCGCGCCGAACGTTCAAGCGGCGTCGTGGTCCGCTCGCCGAGCATACGGCTGGTCGGAAACTCATCGGTATCGTGACGGAACGCGGCGCTGTCGTCGCGGATGAGCTTGGCGTCGCACACGACCAAACGGCCGTCCCCCCTCAAAGCCAGCGGATTGATCTCAAGAAGCTCCAAGTCCTCCTGCCGCGCGATGTCCGGCAACCGCGCCGCATAGCGGGCAACGCGCACCGCGAGCTCCGACGGAAAGAGTTTGGCGATCGCCGGGTAAATCCTCTCGGCCGTCATCATTCCATCGATGGCGGGAACGCGTGCGAGCCTCACCGTTTGCTCGATATCCTCGCCGCCCTCCGGCGCGATGAGGAGTTCAAGCCGTTGTTCGCCGCCGTCGATGCGCAAGGCGAGATAAATTTCACGACGGATGGGTACGGCCTCTTCGAGAAGGAGCGGCGTATCGGCGTCGTCGAGCGTGGCCAGGATCAATCGGCGCGCGTCGCGAAAATCGGTCCATTGATCGAAGCGGCGAACCAAACCGCGCTTGCCGCGCCCACCTTCGAGAAGCTGCGCCTTGAGAAAGTATCCCGGCCAATGACGAATCAGCTCCTCGGGCGGATCGTCGCCAGCGCCGAGCAGGACGCCGCGCGGGGAGGCAAGGCCGTGCCGGCGCAGCAAGGCTTTTCCATCGACCTCCGCCAGGCGCATAATCGTTCGCTCCCCCCGCGCGCCGTCAGGCGCGCTATTCCGAGAGCTTATCGCATGCCGGGCCGATTGAATTCGCGACAATTGCGCCTGCCGTTTCTAACCTCGCAACCGTGGCGGGTCGCGATCATCGCTCCGACCGGACGCTACGCGCGCAACCAGGTGGCTGCCATGACCGCGGCGGGCACGCCGATCGTCGGCGGCGTCGCGCTCGGCCGCGGCGGCACGAGCCTCGACGGCGTGCCTCTCTATGACCGCATCGGCGATCTTCCCGAGCCGCCGACGATCGCGCTGATCTACACGCCAGCCGAGGGCGTGCGCGATGCGATTGCCGAGTGCGCCGATGCGCGCATCCCGACCATCATGGCGGTCGCCGAGTATGTGCCAGTGCACGATACGCTTGCGACGGTGGCGCTAACCCGGGCGGCCGGTAGTTGGCTCGTCGGTCCGAACACGCTCGGCCTCTTTGTGCCCGGACGCGGACTGCTCGGCTCCATAGCGCCGAGCTTCTGTACCGAAGGCCGCCTTGCGGTGATTGCGCGCAGCGGAACCGTAGCCCTCGCTCTGGCGCGGCAGTTGACGAATGCCGGGATTGGCCAGCGAATTGTCGCCCATATCGGCGGCGACGCCGTCATCGGGCGCAATCCGCATGAATATTTGCAAGCGCTCACCGATGATGAGGCGAGCGGGGCGGTGTTGTTCTGCGGCGAGATTGGCGGCGACAAGGAATACGCGTTCGCCGAGGCGGCGCGGCGCTTTCCAAAGCCTATCATCGCCATGGTTGTCGGGCGTCACGCTCCGGAGCAAAAGCAGATGGGCCACGCTGGCGCGCTGATCGGCCATCGGCGAGAGAGCGCGCAATCAAAGCTCGAGGCTCTTGCCGCCGCCGGCTGCCGCATCGCGATGGGTCTTGAAGGCGCCGTGACGATGGCGAAGGCCTTGAAGCTATAGTGCGGCCGAGCGGTCGCGCCGGAGGTTTGTTCATGAAACTGCATTGGTCGCCGCGCTCGCCATTCGTCCGCAAGGTCATGATCGTTGCGCACGAGCGCGGCATTGCCGATCGGCTACGCTGCGTACGTACCATCGCCGAGATGACTACGCCGCACGCCGAACTGATGATGGATAATCCGTTGTCGAAGATACCGACGCTGATTCTCGATGACGGCATGGCGCTCTACGATTCTCCGGTCATCTGCGAATATCTCGACGCGCTCGACGGCGATCCAAAATTGTTTCCGCAACACGGCCGGGCGCGCATCGTCGCGCAGCGCCGTCAGGCGCTAGGCGACGGACTCCTCGACCTTTTGGTGCTGGCGCGCAACGAACGGATGCGCGCGCAGCCTTCGCGGGCCCACTTGGCAAGCGCGGCCATGCGGACGGCCGTAACGCTTGATCATTTGGAGCGCGAGGCCGAGACTCTCGCGGCCAGTCCGCTTAGCATCGGCCATATCGCGATCGGCTGTGCGCTCTCTTATCTCGATTTTCGTTTTGCCGAACAGGATTGGCGTCGGGGCCGCCCGCGCCTTTCGAATTGGCATGCGTCGTTCGCGGCGCGCCCCTCGGTGCAGGCGACCTCGCCGGTCGACGATTCTTGAGCGGCAACTTCCGCATGGGCCAAATGAGCGGTCAATCGGAGCAATTGTTCCGCATAGGGGAGCAATTGCGTGTCGTCGGTACGCTATCTTATGGTGCGCCGGTTGAGGGCCCACCGCGTGATGGACGCTTCCGACCGACGCGCGATCGCCGCGTTCATGAAAGCTTGGGCACGTTTTTAGGGGAGTTTCATGGCAGTCTACACCGATGTCGCGGCAGAGGACCTCGGCCAGTTCCTTGCCGGTTACGACATTGGCGCGCTCCTTTCGTATAAGGGGATTGCCGAGGGCGTCGAAAATTCGAACTTTCTCGTTCATACCGCGCTGAGCCACTACATTCTCACGCTCTACGAACGGCGTGTTGCCGAGCGCGATCTGCCTTTCTTCTTGGCGTTGATGGAGCATCTGGCGAGCCGCGGCATCAACTGCCCGCAGCCGGTGAAGAACCACGCCGGCAAGGTGCTCGGCAAGCTCGCCGGACGGCCGGCAGCGATCGTCACTTTCCTCGACGGCATGTGGATTCGCCGCCCGAGCGCGGCGCATTGCGGCGCGCTCGGCGAAGCGCTGGCGCGGCTTCATCTCGCCGGCGCGGATTTTCCCATGCACCGCGACAACGCGCTTTCGGTCGCCGGTTGGCGCCAGCTCTATGAAGGCTGCCGTGAGCGCGCGCACAAAGTGGACCGCAATCTTGAAGTGCTTGTCGGCGCAGAGCTTGAGGTTCTGGAACGCGATTGGCCGCGCGGACTGCCACAGGGCGTCATCCATGCCGACCTCTTCCCGGACAATGTATTTTTTCTCGGCGACAAGCTTTCCGGGCTGATCGATTTCTATTTCGCCTGTACCGATACTCTCGTTTACGATGTCGCGATTTGCCTCAACGCCTGGTGTTTCGAGACCGATCATTCCTACAACGTCACCAAAGGGCGCGCGTTGCTTGCGAACTACGCCAGGGTTCGGCCGCTGTCGCACGACGAATGGGAGAAGCTGCCGCTGTTCGCGCGCGGCGCGGCGCTGCGATTCCTGTTGACGCGGCTCGTCGATTGGCTCGACGTCCCGCCCGGCGCGCTGGTGCGGCCGAAGGACCCGCGCGAATACGCGCGCAAGCTCCGTTTCCACCAGAAGGTCAAAGACGTGCGCGATTACGGAGCGATGGCATCGTGAGTGAAGAGCCGTCGCAACAGCCCTCGCACGTCGTCATTTACACCGATGGCGCCTGTTCGGGTAATCCCGGCCCCGGCGGCTGGGGCGCGATCCTGACCTTCGGCGATCATGAGAGGGAGCTGAAGGGCGGCGAGGCGAACACGACCAACAATCGGATGGAACTGATGGCCGCGATCTCGGCGCTCGAAGCGCTCAAGCGGCCGTGCCGTGTCGACCTGCATACCGACAGCCAATACCTCAGAAACGGCGTGATGTCGTATTTGGAAAATTGGAAGCGCAACGGCTGGCGGACGGCGGATAAAAAGCCGGTGAAGAATATCGATCTATGGAAGCGCCTCGATACCACGCTCGGCAAGCATCAAATCCGCTGGCACTGGCTGCGCGGCCATGCCGGGCATGCGATGAATGAGCGCGCCGATGAGCTTGCGCGGCAAGCGATTGCCGATATCCGCGCTGCGGCAAAGGACGAGCGGTAACTGAAAAAGAAGGACCGGCGGTCGTGCGCGGATTCCGGGTTCGCGGGCCACCACCCGCGCCCCGGAATGACGAGATTTACAGAGACTTCAAGAGATTGTCGGCGCCGGAAATATCGGCTTTGCCCGGAGCATCTTCAACGTTGAGGGTTTTCACCATGCCGTCATCGACGATCATGGCATAACGCTGCGAACGCACGCCAAGCCCACGCTCGCTCAGATCGAGAGTCATCCCCAAGGCCTTGGCGAAATTGCCGCTGCCGTCGGCCAGAAACTCGATCGTGTCGCAGCCCGAGGCCTTCCTCCATGCATCCATCACGAATACGTCGTTGACGCCGGTCACGGCGATCGTGTCGATGCCCTTGGCTTTGATCGCGGCTTCGTTCTTCACGAAGCTCGGCAGGTGGTTCTTGTGGCAGGTCGGCGTGAAGGCGCCCGGCACCGCGAACAGCACCACCTTCTTGCCCTTGAAAATTTCGTCCGTGGTTTTTGCCTTCGGCCCGTCGGCGGTCATCACCGTGAAGGTGCCATTGGGTACGCGGTCACCAACTTTAATTGCCATGATCGTTTCCTCTCGCGTTCACAATAAAATCCCGTCCGCTGTTGCGGGCGGGGCATAAACTAGCGTCTCGCGCGGATTAGTCGAGATGGGCCGCAACTTCAATGGCATCGTCGCCGGAAACGGCCGTCAGCGTCAGCGTCGCCCCTTTGGCCTGCACGTCGGGCGGCAGTCCGTCGAGATCAAAGGAGAATTGCCGCACGTTGCCCTGCGCGCCGGTCTGCTCCGGCAGCGGTAACGACCAATCGGGAGTCGGTCCCTCGGCAAAGAGATTGACCGTCGCGCCCGCGGGCGCCGCGACATCGACGACCACGCGGTCGTGAGCGTCGCCCGGTTGGCGACGCACGGCAAGGATGGCGAGGTGATCGGATTCACCACTCACGTCCTGGGCCGCCGCGTTCTTGACCGGCTCTTGGCCGACCGCGACATGCCGTGGCACGCGAATCTCGGCGTTCTCGATCGTCGCCTCCTCGGCGCCGTCGTCGCCGAGCGGAAGTTTGAGATCGGCTTCGACTGGTATGCAAATATTGGAGCAAATGTCGTAGCCGAGTTTAACCTGTAGCTGAGTTTGTTTGGCCGCATTCTGAGGGACGACGCGCAACGGCAAAATAACATGATCGAGATAGCCGATCGAATTGCCGCCGGCGCCATCTGGAAAACGCTCCGGCGCAGGCCACCGGACATCCACCGATTTCACATTCTGCGAACCGGAAAAGTCGAACGTCGGCGGCGCGCCTGAATCGCCGGGATCGCGCCAATAGGTCCTCCATCCGGGATCGAGCTTGATCTCGATGCCTGCGTGCAAAAATGTCGCGGTGGTGTTTTTGCTCGCGACGCCGGCAATCAGCCGCGACGCGGTATGAGGCTGTGCGTCCCAGCTCGACGCATCCTGCGCCAACGCGACTGGCGCGCCGGGCAAATTGATCAGAACCGATGCGAACATCAGGCCTGCAAAGGGAAATTTCCGCGGGGATTTCATTGCCGTTGTCTAAAGTGAACGATTGAGGAGCGCCACTGACATGATCGTGACCACGATGCTGACAATGCCGGCAAGTCGGCGGCGGACGGCCAGCCATTGGCGCAGTCTGTTCCCGCCACAATCATGACCTTGAACGGCTGCCCGGGCCATATAGTGAACTTTTTGCCGCGCCGTTCGTTTGCAATCGCGCATCGATGGGCTAACCTTTCAGTCATGAAAACGCCGCGCAGCACGTCGGGCAAGACCAGGCGCCGAGGTTATCTCGACGGCCAAATGCTGATCGCCATGCCGGCCATGCTGGACGAGCGTTTTTCGCGGTCGCTCATTTATATTTGCGCGCATTCCTCTGAGGGCGCGATGGGCATTGTGGTCAATCATCCGGCGCCCAACATCAATTTCTCCGATCTTCTGGTTAAACTCAATGTGATCCCACCGGCGGACGTCATACAGCTGCCGACGCGCGCCGGAGTGGTGAAGGTTATGCGCGGTGGTCCCGTGGAAACGGAGCGCGGCTTCGTGCTTCACTCGGCGGATTTCTTTATCGAGAATTCGACGCTGCCGATCGACGAGGGCATTTGTCTTACCGCGACCATCGATATCCTCAAGGCGATCGCGCGCGGCGAGGGACCTGTGAGCGCCATCCTTGCGCTTGGCTACGCAGGCTGGGCCCCAGGGCAGCTCGAGACCGAGATTCAGGGCAACGGCTGGCTGCATTGCACCGCCGATACGGAGCTCATCTTCGGGCCCGATATCCGGGGCAAATACGAAAAGGCGTTGCGCAAAATCGGCATCGATCTCGGCATGCTCTCGAGCGAGGCGGGGCACGCGTAGGAAATTCCTTTTGAGTATGTCTCGTCAGGATCCGAGAACCTTCGCTCTGATCCCGGACTCCTGAGTTCGCCCGGCCGACGGCTCCGGCTCGAGTAGCGCCCGCGCCCGGTCCGCGCTCATCGGCTCGCCGAACACGAAACCTTGTGCAAATTCGCAGCCGAGCTGAAAAAGTTCGACAGCATCCGAATCGGTTTCGGCGCCTTCGGCCACGACATCCATCCCGAGGTCGTGCGCAAGCGTGATGATCGAACGCAGGATGACAGGTCGCGTGCCCTTGGTCGTCGTTCGCACGAACGATTGATCGATCTTGATCGTGTCGAACGGAAAACGCTGCAAATAAGATAGCGACGAATAACCCGTGCCGAAATCATCGAGCGCAAGCCCGGCGCCAAGTTCGTGAATCCGGTGCAGCATCTGCGCGGCATGTTCGGGGTTTTCCATCACGACCGATTCAGTGAGCTCCAGCTTGAGCGAGCCTCGGGCGAGCGGCGCGCGCGCCAGAACGGTACGCAGATCCTGGATCAGGTCGTGCCGGAGCAATTGTCGCGACGACACATTGACGCTTGCGAATAGCGGTTCGCGGTGGCGCAGCGTGCGCTGCCAATTGCTCAGCTGCCGCGCCGTCCGGTCGAGCACGAACAAGCCGAGTTCGACGATCAATCCGGTTTCCTCGGCGATATTGATCAATTCGGCGGGCGACAGCCGGCCGAGCTTCGGATGGTTCCAGCGCGTGAGCGCTTCGAAGCCGGCGATCGAGCGGTCCTCGAGGCGGACGATCGGCTGATAGAGGATCGTGATTTCATCGCGTTCCAGCGCCCGGCGCAAATCGGATTCGATCGACAGGCGATCCGATTTTCGCGCGCGCATCGCGTCATTGAAAACCTCGATCCGGTCGCCGCCGACGCGCTTGGCCTGGTACATGGCGAGTTCCGCATCCTTGAGCACCTCTTCGGCGTGTTGCGGGTCGCCGCCGGCGAGCGTCAGGCCGATCGAAGCGGTGATAAAGATCTCGCGGTCGCGAAAAGCAATCGGGGCGCGCAATGTCTTGCGCAGCGTTTCAGTAAACGCGGTGATACGGACCGAATCACGTTCCGACAATAGGATTAGGCCGAATTGATCCCCCGCCAAACGCGCCAGCGTATCCTGGGGCTTCACCAGCCGCCCGAGACGGCGCGCCAAGGTCAGCAGAATGGAATCGCCGACCGCCATGCCGACGGAATCGTTGACCTGTTTGAACCGGTCCAGGTCGATGACCAAGACGGTCGGACGCAACGCCGGGTCCATTTTGGCGAAGCCGAGAACGGCCTTGAGGCGGTCGAGGAATAGTTCGCGGTTCGGCAGGCCGGTGAGATTGTCGCGTACGGCGTCGTGCAGGAGCCGCTCCTCGACGGTCTTGAATTCGGTGACGTCGGTGAGTGTGCCGACGAGCCGAACCACCTCGCCGTCGGACCCGACGACGGGACGCGCGCGCAATGCGAACCAAAGATAATGTCCGTCGGCGCTGCGTAGCCGGAAATCCTGTGCGACCCGCCCGCGTCGCTGTTCGAGCACGCTGTCGAGCGTGGCGCGGAAGCGGTCGCGATCCATTTGATGCAACACGTCGAGCCATTTGGCGGCGGGACCATCGAGCGTGCCGTGCTTTAATCCAAGCGCCGCCTCGGTCTCGGGACTGGTGAACACCTTATCGGAAGAGACATCCCAGTCCCAAATCATGTCGCCGGCGCCGGTTAACGCCAGCGCGCGGCGCTCGATATCGGTGACGATGCCGCTGGTCGCGCCGCCGGCGAAGGCGTGCTGCATCACAGTGAAGCCGATCAGCATGACGATGAGAACGAGACCGCCAAGCAGCGCTGGGCCGACGATGTCGTTGGTGAGAAAGCCGAGCACCGTGAACGCCGCGCCGATCACCCACACGACGAGAAGAAGCCACGTCGGGATCAGCATCACCGCGCGATCGAAATTATGACCGGCGAGATAGATAACGAGGGCGAAACCGAGCACGGCAACGAGGAACAACGATATCCGCGCGATGCCGGAGGCGACCGGAGGCGAATAGAGAGCGACCGCGACCAGCGCACCAAGGAAAGCGAGCCAACCGACCGTGATGTGGGCGTAGCGCACATGCCAGCGATTGAGGTTGAGATAGGCGAACAAGAACACCAAAAGCGTCGCAGCGAGGATCGCTTCGCCCGAGGCGCGCCAGATGCGTTCGACGCCGGAGGACAAGTCGAAAACTTTCGGCCAGAAGCCGAAATCGATGCCGATGTAAATGAGGACCGCCCAACTGAGCGCAGCCGCGGCCGGAAACATCACGCTGCCCTTGACCACGAACAAGATCGTCAGGAACAGCGCCAGCAATCCGGCAATGCCGATCACGATACCCTGGTAAAGCGTGAGCGAATTAAGCTTGTCTTTGTAGGCGTCCGGCTCCCACAGATAGAGCTGCGGCAGGTTATCGGTGCGAAGCTCGGCGACGAAGGTAATCACCGTGCCGGGATCGAGCGTGATGCGGAAAACGTCGGCGCCGGCATTGTCCTGCCGTTCCGGCGGATCGCCGGACGACGGCGTGATGTAGACGATGCGCGACACGCCGAGGTCGGGCCAGAGCAGTCCCGAGCCGACCATCCGGTAATGCGGGGCGACGACAAGCCGGTCGATCTGCTCGTCGCCGTTATTGGCAAGCGCGAAGACCGCCCAGTTCGTTCCAGCTTCGCGCGCGCGCACCTCGATGCGGCGGATGATCCCGTCCGTGCCCGGCGCGGTGGAAACCTGGATGCGATCGCCGTCGGTGTGCTGAAATTCGACGGCATCGGTGAGATCGATGGCGGCGGCGTCGGTGCGCACGTTGACGGCTTCCAGCGCTCGTGCCGCAGACGAGCCGAAAAGTGTCAGGACCATTGCCAAGACGGCGCAAGCGCCCGCGCAGACGTGTCGTGCTTCGAGACCGGTGGCGCGCAAGAATGCCAAAAAACCCCTCCGAGGCCGGCCGCCGGCGCCTCCGCGCCACCACAAAGTCACACAGGTTCCAGGAGCACTACCTACCGGGCTTTGCGCCAAATTCGCGACCGCCCGGTCACGCCGAATTTATTTGCTCGCCTTAGTAGCCGTTGCGGGTCGGGAGAGCAAGAATATTCCCGTTTACTTTCAAGGGGTCAGCACGATCTTGCCGATGTGATTGCCGCTTTCCATGCGGGCATGGGCGGCACTTGCCTGACGCAAGGGGAAGGTGGAGTCGATCACCGGCCGCACCCGCCCCGCCGCGATCAGAGGCAGCACATGCGTTTCGACGGCGCGCGCGATCGCGCTCTTGTCGGGGACGGAACGCGCCCGCAGCGTCGACCCCGTATGCGTTAGGCGCTTAAGCATCAACCGCATCATGTCTACGTTAGCGCGCGATGCGGCCTGGAAAGCGATCTGCACGATGCGGCCTTCGACCGCCGCCGCTTCATAGTTGCGGCCGATATAGTCGCCCCCGACCATGTCGAGTATCAGGTCGACGCCGCGTCCTGCGCTTGCTTCTTTGGTCAAAGCCACGAAATCCTCGGTTCTGTAGTTGATGGCGAGGTCGGCGCCTAGCTTGCGGCATGCTTCGCATTTCTCGGGCGTGCCGGCTGTGGTGAAGACGCGGGCGCCGAAAGCGTTGGCAAGCTGAATGGCGGTCGTGCCGATACCGGATGAGCCGCCGTGGACCAGGAAGGTTTCGCCCTTGGCGAGCTTGCCGCGTTCAAAAGCGTTGTACCAGACAGTGAAAAAAGTCTCCGGAATCGCGGCCGCTTCGATCATCGGCAACGTCGCCGGCACCGGCAGCGCATGGCCCTCAAAAGCGAGGCAATATTCGGCATAGCCACCGCCGACCACGAGCGCCATCACGTTGTCGCCTTGCTTCCACCGCGTGACGTTAGGCCCGATTGCTGCAACTTCGCCCGCGATTTCCAATCCGGGAATTCCAGTTGCGCCCTTGGGCGGCGGATAGAGGCCTTTGCGCTGCAAGACGTCGGGCCGATTGACTCCCGCAGCCTCGACTTTGATCAGAATTTCGCCCTCGGCGGGAGACGGCACCGGTTGATGCTGAGGCGCCAGCATGTCGGGTCCGCCCGGTTCGCGGATCGCGATGCAGGTCATCGAAGTCGGCAAATGGCTTGTCGGCATGACACCTCATCCAGCACATTGATCAAAGCGTTTCCGGCCGACTTAGCCGGCCAGACAGCGATGTGACAACCGGGGTTGACCTCGCTAGAAGCCCGCCACGGAAGGAGTCCGCGCCATGCCAGCCGTTGACGATGATGACCGACCCAAAAAGAAGATCGTGCACGAGCTCGGCCAAGACCTCACGCTGCTATCGGCCGGGGAGCTGACGGAGCGAATCACCCTACTAAAAGAGGAGATTGCGCGCCTCGAAGCCGACATGGCGCGTAAACAGGCGATGAAGTCGGCGGCCGATACCTTTTTTAAGAAGTGAGTTTTTTCAAAGCTTTAGAATGCGATTCCCGCTGTGTCTCATGCCGAATCGGAAAAGAATTCAGTAAGTTTTTGCAATTCCTTAACCTTTTGTTAAGCTTTCTCGTTCATTACGTGCGTATGTCCATCTTCTGGACATTGAGTGGCTCCTGTCCACTCTGTTTGACGCCTCCCTGTTATCACCTTGAGCCGCCGTTTCCGGCGGCTCCTTTTTGTTTTGGACGCTCCCTAGGCACCGTCCGAGACGAAGCGGCGCAAACCGACTGTCGCCCACTCAGACAATGCTCACGCGGGCAATGCTTCCTCAGGCAAGGGCAATCGACCAATATTGCGTGCATCGAAAATTGGGACATAGCCTCTGCCATTCCAGTTTGCATTTTCGGACAGCGCATGCCGGCCATGGCTAACGTTGCTTAGCTTCAATTTCAGTCAATTGCCGGCACCCCCAGTAACCATGATTTATGATTTTTCCGAACGCAGATCATAAGTCATTGATCCAAAAAAGGCCGTGGATCACCGCTCCACCTTTTGGAGTGCTGGACTCAACGCGGCACTCGCGCGATGGTGATCGCCGTGTGAGGCGTACTATGTCCGACAAGCGTGCGATAGAAGCCGGCGCGGTTTCGTTCAGCGAGCGGCTCGCGAATTCTCAGGTTTTTGCAGTCCTATTTCGCGACGGAATGGCTTTGGTTGAGGAGACCGCGAGCTATCTCGATGGCTCGGGACGTCAGGAATCTAAAAAACTCGAGCGCGGCGCCAGCTTGGCTTACGCCACTGAAAGCATGCGTCTGACGACACGGTTGATGCAGCTCGCGTCATGGCTTTTGCTGCATCGGGCGGTCAAGGAAGGCGAAATGACGCTCGCCCAGGCATACAAGGAAAAAAGCAAGGTGAGGCTTGCCACCTGCGAGCCGGGCGACGCCAAATCGCTGGCGTTGCTGCCGGCAAAATTGCAGGAACTGATCGCGCGTTCCACCAAGCTGCAAACCGAAGTGCGGCGCCTCGACGCCACCATGCATGCTACGATAATGCCAGCCGTTGCCGCCGATAACCCTGTCGAGCGCCAGTTGGGACTATTGAAAGCCGCCTTCGAGTCCGAACCCGAGACGGATAAAAGGCTGACGCGAAATTCGCCTTAGGGCGCAATCAAGACCGGATCGATTGCGGCCCTAGGTATTTCACGAGGCGTGATCCTTTTCGGAAAACCGGTTTCCACCCCGGATCGCGTCCGGGGCATGCTTTTCCAGATCACGTCTTAGCTCGCGTAGCGGCTATTTCTTCAGAAAACCCGAGAACTTCTTCTGGAAGCGCGACAGGCGGCCGCCGCGATCGACCAGGTGCTGTTGGCCGCCGGTCCAGGCAGGATGCGACTTCGGATCGATATCCAAATGCAGCGTATCGCCAGGTTTGCCCCAAGTCGTGCGTGTGGTGAACTCGGTGCCGTCGGTCATGACGACCCTGACGGTGTGATAGTCGGGATGGGTATCCGGTTTCATGACCTTAAATGCTGCTATTTCGGACAAATTTAGCGGCTATATAACGCGCCACTCCGCGCCGGACAAGCCGCCGCCGCGGCCGTTGCGCACGTTGCCATAGACACGCTCAAGGGGCATTGTCGCGCCACTTCGGGGGCAGGGCGGCGAAGACATTATCCGGCGCCAGAATTGCCGGGATTCCGACATGGATGTGCGTGTCCAGAATTTGCCCACCCAGCCCGACGCGTCCGCAGCGGTCGCGCCTGCAACCGCGGTCGAATTGACGACGATTGCAAAGCCGCGTGGGGACGGGGGCAATGCCGCGGGGGATCGGCCCAAGCTCAATTTGCGGCCGCTCGCTTCGCTCGTGCCCTACGTCAAGCGCTATCGCGGCCGGGCGCTCGCGGCTTTCGCGGCGCTCATTCTCGCCGCTGTGACGACGCTCGTCGTCCCGATCGCGGTGCGTCGCATGATCGATTTCGGCTTCACCGGCCGAGGACTTGCGCTGATCAACAGTTACTTCCTGGTGATGATCGGCGTCGCGGCTGTGCTCGCATTCGCGAGCGCGGCCCGTTATTACCTCGTGACCACGCTCGGCGAGCGTATCGTCGCCGACCTGCGCGGCGACGTCTTCGCGCATCTGACCTCCTTGTCCGCGGCCTTCTTCGACGCAGCCAGGACCGGCGAAATGGTCTCGCGGCTCACCGCGGACACGACACAGATCAAGGCGAGCGTCGGTTCCTCGATTTCGGTCGCGCTGCGCAATCTGGTGCTGTTCACCGGCGCCTCGGCGATGATGGTGGTGACGAGCCCGCAATTGTCGGCCTTCGTGCTGGCGGCGATCCCGGTGATCGTGCTGCCGCTTTATGCTTTCGGCCGGGCCGTGCGGCGGCGCTCCCGCTCCGCGCAGGATACCCTTGCAGACGCTTCCGCCTATGCGGCCGAATTGATCGGCGCCATTCGCGTTCTGCAAGCTTTCACCAACGAACGGCTCGGCATTGCGCAATTTCGCGAGGCGGTCGAACGCGCGTTCGAAGCGGCGTGCCAATCGATCCGCGCACGCGCGATCCTTACCGCGCTTGCGATTTTCCTCGTGTCGGCGAGCGTGGTCGTCGTGCTCTGGGTCGGCGCGCATCGCGTGCTCAGCGGGGAGGTGACGCCGGGCCGGCTTGGCCAGTTCATCCTCTACGCCGTATTCGCCGCCGGCGCGCTCGGTTCGCTGTCGGAGACCGGCGGCGAGCTCGCGGCGGCGTCCGGGGCGGCGGAGCGCCTGTTCGAGATCCTTTCCATCAAACCGGCGATTTCCCGTCCGGCCCATCCGGTCGCCTTGCCGTCGCCTCTGCACGGCGAGGCCGCCTTTGAAAGTGTCTATTTTCAATATCCAAGTCGTCCCACGGTTTCGGCGCTCAACGGCGTGTCATTTAAGGTACGCCAAGGCGAGAAGCTTGCCATTGTCGGCCCTTCGGGCGCGGGCAAGAGCACGATCTTCCATCTGCTCTTGCGCTTCTACGATCCCACCTCGGGCCGCATCACGTTCGACGGCGTGCCGCTGACCGAGCTCGACCCGGCGCAGCTGCGGCGGTGCATCGCGCTCGTGCCGCAGGACGCCGTCATGTTCGCGGCCTCGGTGCGCGACAATATCCGCTTCGGCCGTCCCGACGCCTCCGATGCTGAAGTGGCCCGGGCCGCCGAGCTTGCCCATGCCGCCGGCTTCATTGCGAATTTGCCGAACGGCTACGACACGGCTGTCGGCGAACGCGGCGTCACACTTTCCGGCGGTCAGCGCCAGCGCATCGCGATTGCGCGCGCCCTCCTGCGCGACGCGCCGCTCCTGCTGCTCGACGAAGCCACTTCGTCGCTCGACGCCGAAAGCGAAACTCAAGTTGCGGCCGCGCTGGCCGATCTGATGCGCAAGCGCACCACGATCGTGATCGCGCATCGGCTGGCGACGGTTCTCTCGTGCGACCGCATTCTGGTGATGGACGAAGGCCGCATCGTCGAGGAAGGCACGCACCAGACGCTCGCCGCCGCCGCCGGACTCTATGCGCGCCTCGCGCGGCTGCAGTTCGAGGGCGCATAAGCTTAAGGCCGCCAGCTCAGGCGACACACCGGTTTTCCAGAAATCGGATTTGTTCCGGCGCCGATAATGACGAAACCTTCTCTGCCGTAGAAGGCGCGCGCCCGCGCATTGTCGGTATTGACGTCGAGATCGAGGCCCAGCGGCGAGATGCGCTTGGCTTCCGCGATCAGCGCCGGTCCGACGCCCGTTCCCCAATGCTCCGGCGCCACCACGATCTGGTCGAGATAGAGCGTGCGCGGATCGACGGTGACGAAGCCGATCATGACACCGTTGGCCTCAGCGATCACGATTTCGGCGGCCGGAACAAGCGTCGAGCGCCAGCGCTCACGCCACCATTCGAGCCGCCCGGCAAAATCAATGTCGGGATAGGTCGCTTCCCAGCTCCGCAGCCACAGTGCGACGGAAGCGTCCTCATCGCGCGCCGCGTCGTAGCGCCGGAGCAGAAAATCGCTCACGGCAGGACCGGCTGATCGCCGGCCCGCTTCGCTGCGTTCTTGGCGGCGTCCTTGGCTGCCTCCTTGGCGGCGTCCTTGAGCAGGCGCAGCAGCTCGCGATGCATGGTCTCGTTGCCGGCGACAACATTGCCTTTGGTGAGGATGGCGTCGCCGCCGTCGATATCGCTGACGAACCCGCCGGCTTCGCGCACCAACAGCAAACCCGCCGCCAGATCCCATGGCGAGAGGTCGCGTTCCCAATAGGCGTCGAGCCGCCCAGCCGCGACCCAGGCGAGATCGAGCGCTGCCGCGCCGTAGCGGCGCAGCCCCGCAAAATGGCGCTGGGCGGCGGCGACTTCGCTCCGCGCCAGCGCCAGATCGCCTCGTCCGTAATGCGGCAATCCGCAAGCGACGACGGCGTCGGCGAGCCGCTCGCGCGCTGCGACGCGGATGCGCTTGTCGTTGAGAAACGCGCCCTTGCCGCGCTCGGCGATGAACATTTCCTCGTTCGCCGGATTGTAGATCAAACCGGCGACGATCATCCCATTGCGTTCAAGCGCGATCGACACGGCGAAATGCGGGATGCCGTGCAAAAAATTGGTGGTGCCGTCGAGCGGGTCGACGATCCAGCGATGTGTTTTGTCGCTGCCCGCGCGGGCGCCGCCTTCCTCGCCGAGAAAGCCGTAATCCGGCCGCGCCTTGGCAAGCTCCTCGCGCACAATGGCCTCGGCGCGATGATCGGCGGCGGTGACGAAATTGCGCGGCCCTTTGACCGAAACCTGCAGGTGCTCGACTTCACCCAGATCGCGCTTAAGGCCGCGGCCGGCGCGATGCGCCGCCTTGATCATGACATTGAGGAGCGCGGAGTGAAGCATGGCGAAATCCCATAAGGCCTAAAGTGCGTTCCGCAAAGATAGGAAGCGGTTTTGCGAAAAGGATATCCCGCCCCGCGGCAGCGGGGAGGGGCATGGGCGCGCCTCCGCACTCCTTCACGCCTCTGGCGGCGCTCCGCCCGTCACGGCTTGCCCGCGCCTTGGGCCGCTTGTGCTTGCTGCGCCTGCTGCGCAGCCTGTTCTTGCGCCTGACGCGCCTTTTGCATCGCCTCGAGCCACGGCTTTGCCGCGGCTTCGCCGGCGGCGCGCGTCTTGGGATCGAGCTTGTCCATGAAGGCGTCGAGTTCGAGGTCGGTCTCGCCGCCCGCGCGCGAGATCAAATGCCATTTGGTTGCTTCGACGGGATTGGCCGGCAAACCCATGCCGTCGGCCAGGATCCGCGCCAGCCGATCCTGTGCGATCGCGCTGCCATGCTTCGCAGCTTTCCCGAACAAGGTTGCGGCGGCCGCCTCGTCGCGATCGACCCCGTCGCCGTTGAACAGCGCGATAGCATATTCGACTTGGGCGTCGATATTGTCGGCAAGCTCGGCCTTCGCCCATAACTGCACCGCCTCGTGCATGTCCTTCGGCACGCCGCGCCCCACCTTGTAGAAGGTGCCGAGCGCATATTGTGCATCCGGATTGCCGGCGTCGGCGGCGACGCGCAGCAATTGGGCGGCGTGGCCGAAGTCCTGCGGAAACAACTGACCCTCGATATAGAGCAAAGCCAGGTCGTAGGCGGCAATGGGGTGACCGAGCTTGGCGGCGGCGGCGAGCCATTGAGCGCTGGCTTGGCGGTCGCGCGGGCCGGCGCGGCCATTGAGCGCGAACATCGCGAGCGCAAACATGGCATTGCTGTCGCCGCGCGCCGCGGCGAGCTTGTACCATTCGGTGGCCTTCTTATCGTCTTGCGCGACGCCGAGCCCGTCGGCGTAGAGCTGGCCCAAAAGCGTCATGGCTTTGACGTCGTTATTGTCGGTCACGCGTTTGGTCGCGATCGCGAAAGCGGTGAGAAAATAACCGCGCTGGAAGGCGCCGAAGGCGAGATCGGGTTCTTGCGCTGGCGCAGCGTCGGATTTTTGTTGAACCGGCGTGACGCTTTGCGGCGCCGGCGCAGGTTTCGCGGACGGGCGCGACATGGGTTGCGCCGAAGCGGCATCGCTTATCGAAACGGCCAACAACACGGCCGCCAAAATTGCCTTAGCGCGTTTCATCATGCGGCAGGCTCGGCGAGCTTCGCCGCCGCGGCTGCGGCCACGCCCGCCGCCCCATTCGGCTCGCGCCATATCCACTCGCCGAGCGCGATAAAATCTGCGCCGGTTCGCGCCAGCGCCTCGATCTCCTGTTCGCTTGCGGCATAAGCGACGCATGGAATTTCAAACAGCTCCGTCCACCATGTCAGCCGTTCCAGCAATTCCTCGAATCCCGGCCGCCGGCCATGGCGATCCGGATCGCCGAACATCACATAGTCCGCGCCAGTTTCGGCCGCGAGCATGGCATCATGACGGCTACGCAATCCGCCGGCACCCGCGATGCGATCGGGTTTGAGCATGGCGACAGCCGCGGCGAAAGTTTCGATTCCGGTAAGATGGGCGCCATCGGCCGCGGCACGCGCCACGATCTCGGGATGGCCGTCGAGGACGAGTGCGACATCGTGGCGCTGAACCATCGCCGCCACAGCTTTGGCGCGTTCGGTCAGCGTGCGTTCGCCGCCGTCGGCGAGCCGAAGCAACACCGCGGCGACGTCGGCCGCGCCGAGCGCTTTTTCAAGTTCGCCCGTCAACGCCGTGGGATCGTCGAGCATCGGCGTGACGAGATAAAGCCGCTGGCGATGAATCTGCGCTCGCGCACCGGGGGCGGGGATGTTATTCGGCACTCTCATGTCCGACGGCTTTTGTGCCCCTCCTCCACGCTGCGCTTGGTCGTCCTCGCCATCGTCATGGTGAGGGCGATCGCGCGTCCAAGTTTGAGGCGCGAGTTATTAGGCCGCCTTGCGCTCCAGATCGGCTTTCCATTGCCCGCGCGTGGCGAGGCCATTCATCATGGCCCGGTGATTGAAGGCGCGTTGTGCCGCCGCGACGTTCTCGGCTTTCCCGGACCACGTTTTTTGCGGCGCCGCTTGCAGCGCACGGCCGTAAGAGAATGTCACCCGCCAAGGTAGGTCGCCAATCTTGTTAATGGCGTCGAGATGCGCGGTGGCTTCTTCGTCCGACTGGCCGCCGGATAGAAACGCGATCCCCGGCACTGCCGGTGGCACGCAATCTTTCAGCACGCGCACGGTCTTTTCCGCCACTTCCTCGACCGAGACTTGCTTCGACGACTTCTTGCCGGGCACCGCCATATTCGGCTTGAGCACCATACCTTCGAGCGCAACGCGGTTGTAGAAGAGTTGTTGGAAAGTCTCCTTCAACATCCAGGTCGTCACCTCGACGCAGCGATCGATCGTGTGGTCGCCGTCCATCAGCACTTCCGGTTCGACAATCGGTACGATGTTTTCGTCCTGGCAGAGCGCCGCATAGCGCGCCAGCGCATGCGCATTGGCCGCAACGCAAGTATGACTCGGCAGCATATGCTGTTGTCCGACATCGATGACCGCGCGCCATTTCGCGAATCTTGCGCCAAGCCCGCGATATTCGACGAGCCGCTCGCGCAACCCGTCGAGTCCTTCGGTGATGACTTCGCCCGGACAGAAGGGTAGCGGCTTCGTGCCCTTGTCGACTTTGATGCCTGGAATCGAACCTGCCTTCTCGATCAGCTTGACCAAGGGCGTACCGTCCTTGGCGTTTTGCCGAATCGTCTCGTCGTAGAGAATGACTCCGGAAATATATTTTCCCATTCCGTCGGCGCTGCGGAACAGCATCTCGCGGTAGTCGCGCCGATGGTCAGGCGTCGACTCCACGCCGATCGCGTCGAACCGCTTTTTGATGGTACCGGTGGATTCATCAGCCGCCAGGATACCGCGGCCCGGAGCGACCATGGCGGTTGCGACCTTGTTCAATTCGGCCAAATTCATCGCATCCTCCTCCATGTGCGGCGCCGGCGATGCGGCTGCCGGTTTATCTGTCCTATTCCCCCGGCACGGGGCTGCTTTGCGGAACGATCAGCACCTCGACCCCCGGCAGCGTCTTGCCTTCCAGCGATTCAAGGAACGCGCCGCCGCCAGTCGAGACATGAGTCAAACGATGTTTCACCGAGGCAAGGTTCAGCGCGGCCACCGTATCGCCTCCACCCGCAAAGCTTACAAGCTTTCCGGCTGCCGTGAGTTCCGCCGCCGCTTCGGCGATTTCGATCGTACCATCATCGAAGGGTTCGTATTCGAAGGCCCCGAAAGGACCGTTCCAGACCAGGGTCTTGCAGCGCGCCAGCGCCGAAATGACCTCTTCGACGGTGCGCGGCCCGATGTCGACGATCATGTCATCTGCGCCGACCTCGTCGACTGCGACGACGCGCGAGGGAACGTGCGCGGCAAGTTGCTGCGCCACGACGGCGTCGACCGGAAGCACGAGATCGCGTCCGAGCGCCTTCGCGCTATCCATAATGTCGCGTGCGTCGCCGACTAGGTCGCTCTCGTAGAGCGATTTTCCGACCGCCTTGCCCTGCGCCACAAGAAACGTATTCGCCATGGCGCCACCGATGATCAGCGTTTCGACCTTGGTCAGAAGATGGCCGAGGAGTTCGAGCTTGGTCGAAACCTTGGCCCCGCCGACAATCGCCGCCACCGGATGCCGCGGATGTTCGAAGGCGCGCGCCAGCGCATTGAGCTCGGATGTCATGGCCCGGCCCGGATAAGCGATCAAATGCGAGGCGGTGACGATCGCGGAATTCGAGGCGTGCTCGCGGTGCGCGGCCGAAAACGCATCATCGACGAAAATGTCGCCGAGCGCGGCGAGCTTGCGGCCGAACTCCTTGTCGTTTTTTTCCTCCTCCGGATGAAATCGGGTGTTTTCCAGGCAGAGGATCTCGCCGTCCTTCATGGCGGCGATCGCGCTTTGCGCTTTCGGTCCGACGCAGTCTTCGGCGAAGCCGACCGGCCGCTTGAGGAGACGGGCGATTTCGGGGACCACGGGCCACAGCGAATATTTCGGGTCGGGGCCTTTCGGCCGCCCGAAATGCGAGAGCAGGATCACCCGCGCGCCTTTGTCGGCGAGCTCGATGATCGTCGGGACGATTTCCTTGATGCGGGTGGAATCTGAAACCTTGCCGTCTTGCATCGGAACATTGAGGTCGACGCGCAAGAGCACGCGTTTACCTTTGACGTCGGCGTCGTCGAGACTACGAAAAGTCGCCATGGAAAAGCACTGATGAAAAAACGTCCCGGTCGCGGTCAGGCAAGCTTGCCCATCGCTACCGCCGTGTCGACCATCCGATTGGAGAATCCCCACTCGTTGTCGTACCAGGCCATGACACGAACCAGCGTGCCGTCCATGACCTTGGTCTGGTCCATGTGGAAGATCGCCGAGTGCGGGTCGTGGTTGAAGTCGCTCGAAACATTCGGTGCCTCGGTATAGCCGAGGATGCCCTTGAGCTGCTGCTCGGCGGCGCGCTTCACCGCGGCGTTGATCTCGTCCTTGGTGGTGGCGCGCTTGGCGACGAACTTGAAATCGATGACCGAGACGTTCGGCGTCGGCACCCGGATCGCCACGCCGTCGAGCCGCCCGGCGAGTTCGGGCAAAACGAAGCCCACCGCCTTGGCGGCGCCGGTCGAGGTTGGGATCATGTTGATCGCCGCGGCGCGCGCCCGATAAAGGTCCTTGTGCACCTGATCGAGCGACGGCTGGTCGTTGGTGTAGGAATGCACCGTCGTCATGAATCCCTTTTCGATGCCGACCGCGTCGTTGAGCACTTTGACGACCGGCGCCAGGCAATTGGTCGTGCATGAGGCGTTGGAGACGACCGTATGCGCGTTCGTCAGCTTGTCGTGGTTGACGCCGTAGACAACGGTCAGATCGACGCCATCAGCCGGCGCCGATACCAGGACGCGCTTGGCGCCGGCTTTCAGATGCGCCGAGGCCTTGTCCTTCGAGGCGAAGATCCCGGTGCATTCGAGCGCGATCTCGACGCCGAGATCCTTCCACGGCAATTGCGCCGGGTCCTTCACGGCCGTCACCTTGATGGCGCCGTTGCCGCAACTGATCGTGTCGCCCTTGACCGTGACTTCGCCGGGAAAGCGGCCGTGCACCGAATCGTACCGCAGCAAATGCGCGTTGGTCTCGACCGGGGCGAGATCGTTGACGGCGACGACTTCGATGTCGTGGCGGTCGGCTTCGACGATCGCGCGCAAGATATTGCGGCCGATCCGGCCGAAGCCATTGATGGCAACGCGAACGGACATTCCCGGTCTCCTGTTCCTACCTCACCCGGCGCTCGGGTGGGCGCCCGATGATCGTCTCTTCGGCGGTGCTTTGGCGGTTATGCCTTTGGCGGTCATGTGTCTCTTACTTTGCCAGCCGAGCCAATGCCGCTTCGGCCACTTTTTCCGCCGTCAGCCCAAAATGCCGATACAGATCCTTATATGGTGCGCTGGCACCGAAAGCGGTCATGCCGATGAAGGTTCCACTCGGGCCGATAATGGCATCCCAGCCCTGCCGGATACCGGCTTCGACCGCGACATTGACCTTTGCCGCGCCGATGACGGCCGCGCGCTCGCCTTCCGGCAAAGCAAGCAAAAGCTCGAAACACGGCACCGAAACCACGCGCGCCGGAATGTCGTGCGCGGCGAGGAATTTGCGCGCCGCGATGGCAAGCGCGACCTCGGAGCCTGTGGCAAACAGCGACACGAGCGCCGAACCGCCGTCCGCCGCAATCAGCTCATAGGCGCCGGCCGCGCAGCGATTGCGCTCGTCGAAACCCTGCCGAAGCTGCGGCGTGTTTTGCCGCGTCAAGGCCAGTACGCTCGGCCCACGCTTTGATTGCAGCGCGAGTTGCCAGCACTCGATCGTTTCGACGATGTCGCAGGGCCGAAACACTTTGAGGTTGGGAATCGCCCGCAATGCCGCGAGATGCTCGACCGGCTGATGCGTGGGGCCATCTTCGCCGAGTCCGATGGAATCGTGCGTCATCACGTGAATGACACGCTGGCCCATCAAAGCGGCGAGACGAATTGCCGGTCGGCAGTAGTCGGAGAAAACTAGGAACGTGCCGGAATAGGGGATGATGCCGCCGTGCAGCGCCATCCCGTTCATCGCGGCTGCCATGCCGTGTTCGCGCACGCCGTAATGAACCGGCGCGGCGAGCGTCTTCATTCCTTTGGCTCGGGTATTGTTCGAGCCGGTCAGATCGGCCGAGCCGCCGAGCATTTCCGGCAGCGCCGCGGTCAGGGCATCGAGCACAAGCTCTGACGCCACGCGCGTTGCGATCTCCTTCGGGTCTTGCGCGAACTTTTGCTTCAAGCCGGTCACGGCGCGGGCAAGCGCATCGCCAATTTCGCCGCGGCTTCGCCGTTCGAACTCCGCGCGCTTCTCGGCGGCGAGCGCCGCGAGGCGCTGCTCCCAAGCGAGCCGCGCCGGCTTGTTCGCTCCGCCAGCGGCGCGCCATCGCTCGCGAATATCGGTGGGAATCTCGAACGGCGGCGCGCTCCAGCCGAGCGTCTGCCGGGCGGCCGCGACCTCCTCGGGTCCGAGCGCCGAGCCGTGGCTCTTTTCGGTGCCACCCTTGTTCGGCGCGCCGAATCCGATCGTGGTGCGGCAGGCGATCAGCGACGGCCGGTCGGACCCCTTCGCGGCCTCGATCGCGCTCGCAATCGCCGCCGGATCGTGACCGTCGATCCGCGCCGCCGACCAGCCAGCCGATTTGAAACGCTCGACTTGATCGACCGAATCCGAAAGCGAA
>JBAPZR010000473.1:0-2115 GCA_049285335.1 Xanthobacteraceae bacterium
GTGCTGCGCAATGATCGCGTCTCCAATAAAGCATTTATCTAACCGCTTATTTAGCCAATTGCGACGCCTTGCGGCTAGGCGGTTTTATAGTCTCCCGTACCCGAACGCTGCCGGCAACGTGACGCACCTCCGTAACGTGCGCTGGATGTCCGCTTTTGGGGGTAAAGCGGACATCGGGTAAAGGCGCTTCAATGTCCGCTAATGACCCAAAGGCGACATCGGCGGGTCATGATTTTTGCGGCGCAAAATTAACCGCTGAACCCCATTTCGCTGGGGGCCAATCCCTGCTGTAATCTCACCTGGCGTGGTCCTGGGCCTTGGGGCGGCAATGCGACGACGCGATTTCGTTCAAGGAGTGGCCGTTTCAGCGGCGTGGCCGCTGGTGGCACGCGCGCAGAGCGAGCGCGTGCGGCGCATTGGTGTGCTAATGCCTGCGGACGATGCAGATCTCCGAGCCAGCTATGCGGCTTTTGTTGAAGCGTTGCAGCAATTGGGCTGGACCGACGGCCGCAACGTGCAAATCGAAACTCGATGGGCCGGAGACCACGCATCCGACTTTCGCAGACCGCACCGCCGCGCTCGCACGACACCGGGAAGTCTCTGTTTGTATGGGACTGCGTGGTGGGGCTGGAAGCCCCGATCAGATCGAAGGCTCCCACGATCGCACGATCGATGACCCCGTATTTCGATCGACCATTTTGCCGATCTCTGTCGACGACGTCGAGGTAGCGGACGGCAAGTCCCTCATGCTGGACTAGGGCAGGCAGGAACCGATGCATCGTGTCGAAATATGACGAGCAAGAATTGCGGGTTCTTCGACTTGCCGCTCTGGTGGAATGAGAATTGTGACCGATTTACCGATGACTTCTGCGGCCGTGTACCCAAATATCCGCTCTGCCGGCTTGTTCCAACTTGATATGATGCCATCGAGGTTCTTCGAAGCCGCCGGCGCTGAGGGGGTGCCAGCGACTTCCGGCTACTCTTACGGTTTCTTCGCGCGCTTTTTCAATTCAGCAAACGCGCGGCCCGCGAGGCGACCAAGTTTGGTCGCAGTGGAGTCGAGCTCTTCGGCGTGGTCGGTGCGGCCCGCCTCGAATGCGGTGAACCAGCGGCGGAATCGGGCGAGTTGATCCGGCGGCAGCTTGGCAACAATTTCGGCGATTTCTTCGACTTTCATGGGGCACAGTATAGCACCGGCGGTGCAGATCGCGTGAGAAGCCATTTTCTATAGACGGTAGGCAGCGTCGATCTGCTGCACGAGGCACCTCATTCGAACGAGTCTCCGCCCGTGTCGGTCTCTGTTTCCGGGAAACGGGATTTTGCGGGGCAGAGACAGCGGCGTCGAAAAGGCCCGTCAGATTCAACCGATCGTCAGCAGAGACAAAACCCCCCGCACGAAAACCCACCAACTCGGCGCTATTTGTAGGAGACCGGGAAATCTCTGTTTGTACGAAACTGTGTGGTGGGGTTCAGAGGACTCAAACTTCCAACCAAACGATTATCAGCCGCCAGCTCCGATCATCAGCTACGGCTAAGTATTGCTAATTAGAGAATCCCCCTATATGTTATTCAGAGTGTGCGCTGAGTACCAACACCCGTGCCGGGTGTTGAGGGATGATCGCTCCGGCTGGGGCAATCGTCGTGGAGCGCCGAGCCCGCGCCGGGCGTCCAAACTCCAAGCAAAGTGTCGAATCGCTTTCGCGCGCCGCGAGAGCACGGATCTTTCAGCAAAGCTGTGCCCCGCCGGCCCAGCAATGCCAAGACCTAGGCATTTCGCATGGCCAAAATTCAGGCGGCTCGGGATTTCGCAGAAAACGACCGGTCTAGTCGAAATGGGACACCAGTGCTGGCGCAACTCGCGCGCCTGCTTGGTCGTGTCGCAGCGCGGCAGTGGCTAAGCAACAGAACCAATGGCACTGAATCGGATAGCGAAGCGCAGCAGAAAGCTTCGAGACGAGGGCGCGGCGCATGACAGCCGCAAAGACCGTGCAAGTGCCCCGGCTACTCACGATCCGCAAGGTCGCCGATCATCTCGCCGTGTCCGTAAAGACGGTCAGGCGTCTAATCGGAGACGGTCAGCTTCCAAGTCATCGAGTGCGGGGTCAGCTCCGCGTC
>JBAPZR010000474.1:0-14015 GCA_049285335.1 Xanthobacteraceae bacterium
GTCTTGGCGCTGCGCAGCAGACCAATGGTCGTGCGAATTCCATCGGACTTCAAAGCCGCGGCGGTATCGGCACCGATTCCCTGGATTTCGGAAATGGGATACGTCATCCACGCCTCCCCCTCAACGCAATTTCTCGTCGCCCAAAACACGTTCGACTCAAACAAATTGCGCCAGGCCGGGAATTGCAGCGACGATTTCGCCGACCGCATCCTCACCCGCTTTTTCACGCGCGTAAGCGATGACCTCCCGGGTCACGCTTTGCACCTGACCCATGCTCAAACCGGCCGACATCATGCGCATTCCAGCCCCCATAACCCCGCTCATTGCGCCATCGCCGCTGCCCGCGGCCTGCTGCATCATGGCTTCGGCTCCAGGGAGCTTGGCCAGAAGCGGCTGCACTTTGTCCGGCGGTCCTTCCTTGGCCAAAAAATCGAAGATGATGCCAACCGCTTTTTCCGCAGCCGCTCGGTCTATGCCGACGCCGGCTGTCAGACGCGCGATCAACTCCTCCATCAAGCCCCCGTGTACACCCAGCCTTGCACCCCCGGCCTTGGCGTGCGGTTCATATTGAACAGTCAAATGCGGGGTGACAAGGCTCCCAGACCCATTCGCGGCCTTGGGTGATGTTGAAACACGCCGCAGCGTTGCAAACTTGCAACGCATGCAGCGACAACAAGTGGCAATTTCCGCCCTAGCGCATTATAAAACTACAAAAATTTCGATGCCGGCCCGCAGTTGCGTAAGTTGTGCAAGTCGCTCTGCACCCGGCTCATTGAGCGATGAGTAGTAATATGACAGCAGCAGAGGCACTACCCGCCGTACTCGCCCAGGTCGATCGCGATCTTGAAGCCAGCCTCGACCGGCTCTTTGCATTGTTGCGCATTCAATCGGTTTCGACGGACCCGGCTTATGCCGCGCAATGCCGAGCCGCCGCCGAACACGTCGCCGCCGATCTGCGCACTTTAGGGTTCGACACGAGCGTGCGCGCGACCGAGGGTCATCCGGTGGTGATCGGCAAAAGTACCAATGGCGCCAATGGCAAGTCGCCCCGCGTGCTGTTTTACGGTCATTACGACGTGCAACCGGTCGATCCGCTCGCGCTGTGGCAAACGCCGCCCTTTGAGCCGCGTATCGAGGCGCTCGACGGTGGCCGAAAGATCATCGTGGCGCGCGGCGCGTGCGATGACAAAGGTCAGGCGATGACCTTTGTCGAAGCGTGCCGTGCATTCAAGGCCGTCACCGGAAAACTTCCGCTCGACATTACGATGATGATCGAAGGGGAGGAGGAGTGCGGCTCAAAGCATTTGTTTTCGTTCGTTCGCGATCACGCGGACGAGCTCAAGCGCGATCTCGCGCTGGTCTGCGACACCGGCATGTGGGATGCCGAGACGCCTTCGATCACGACGTCGCTGCGTGGCCTGGTTTATGAGGAAGTCCGCCTGACATGCGCGGATCGCGATCTACATTCCGGCCTGTTCGGCGGCGCAGCGCGCAATCCGATCCACGTCCTCGCCGATATCCTTTCTGCGCTCCATCGCCCGGACGGGTCGGTCGCGATTCCCGGATTCTACCAGGGCGTTTCCGAATTGCCCGACGATATCAAAGCGGATTTCGCCGGACTTGATCTTACGCCGGAGAAATTTTTAGGCCCGATCGGATTGCGGATTCCGGCCGGCGAGAAGAACCGCATGGTCATCGAGCAAATTTCGACGCGACCGACAGCCGAGGTCAATGGCATCATTGGCGGCTATACCGGGGAGGGAGCGAAGACCGTCATTCCCGGCAAGGCGATGGCCAAAGTGTCGTTTCGACTTGTCGGCGCTCAGGACCCGGAAACGATCCGAAACGCCTTCCGCGAATTCGTCCGCGCGCGGGTGCCGGCCGACTGCTCGGTTGAATTCGGTAATTTCTCGAGTGCGCCAGCTTTCGATGTGCCGTTCGACAATCCGGCGCTCAACAAGGCCCGCGAGGCGCTGGCGCAAGAATGGAACAAAAAGGCCGTGACCGTGGGCGCCGGAGGATCGATCCCGATCGTCGGCGATTTCAAGAACGTGCTGGGGATGGATACGCTTCTGGTCGGCTTCGCGCTCGACGACGACCGCGTGCACTCGCCGAACGAAAAATACGATCTGAGATGCTTTCACAAGGGCATCCGCAGCTGGGCGCGCATTCTGGCGGCGCTGGCCGAGTAGCGCGGCCCGAATTGCCGTTGGTTTCAGATTGTTTGAATTTAGTCGGTAGCGGCGGCGATCAAACGCGGCGTGACAAAACGCTCGAGCCTTGCCGCGTGCCGTCGCACGAGCGCCCAGTCATCGATCGGCAGATCAATGACGACCAGGCCCGATGTCGGCAGCTTGTCGTGCAATTGTTCGCGCGCTTTGACGTCGCCCGAGGCGATCAATTGCAGCGCGAATTCGTGCAGGCTCGGATTGTGGCCGACGATCAGAAGCTTTCGCACCTTGCGCGGCTCGGCAATGAGATCGAGAAGCTTTTGCGTATTGCCCGGATAGAGGCGATTGTCCGTTTCCATATCCGGGATTTTGTCGAAGGCGGCGGCGGCCAGCGCCCAGGTTTCTTGGGCGCGCACCGCCGGCGACACCAGCGCCAGATCGGGAGCGAGATCGTGATGGGCCATGTAAGCACCGAGCACCGGGGCGTCGGCCCGGCCGCGCTTCATAAGTTTGCGGTCATGATCGCGCCCGCCAGGCGCGGCACGCTCGGTCTTGGCATGGCGAAGCAGCATGAGGCGGCGCATTGCGGTAATGTCGCTTTCCCGGCCTAAACTGTCCAGTACAAGACTCGCCTCAATCGTGTGAACCTCTTACATACGGCAACGACGTTGGATCAGATTCCCGCATGAGCGACGCCGCGAGCAAAATATACGGCCACAGCTGGTACGCGGCGACCATCGTAGAGGCGCCGCCGCGTCCGTCATTGTCATCCGATCTCGACGTCGATGTGTGCGTGATCGGCGGCGGTCTTGCCGGGCTCACGACCGCCCGGGAAGTGGCGCGCAGCGGCTGGTCGGTTGTGTTGCTGGAAGCGGGCCAGTTGGCGGCCAATGCGTCGGGTCGAAATACCGGCTTCGTGTTGCCGGGTTTCGGCGCCGATGCCGATAAGATCGTCGCGCGTGTCGGTTTCGAGCGAGCCAAAGACCTTTGGACATTGTCGCAGGCCGGTCTTGATTATGTCCGCAAGGCGGTGCGCACCGAGTGCGGTGAGGGCGTCGATCCGCGGGATGGCTGGCTCTATGTCTCGAAAAAAGACAACACCGACGAATTCGTGAACTATGTCGGCGTGCTCGGCGAGCTGGGTTGCGAGATCGAGGGCTGGTCGACCGAGCGCGTTCGCGCCGTGCTGCGCAGCGAGCGCTATTTTTATGCGATCAATTTTCTGCGCGCATTTACGATCCACCCGCTCAACTACGCGCTTGGGCTCGCCGCCGCCGCGGAACGCGATGGCGCCAGAATCTTTGAAAACACGCCGGCTCTATCGATCGATCCGACCGGCGTGCGCAAGCGCATCGTCACGCCCGGCGCCAGGTTGCGCGCCAACCACGTCGTTTTGTGCGGCAATGTGCGGCTTCGGTCGCTGATGCCGACGCTCGCTGCGACGCTCATTCCGGTGACGACTTACGTCATTACCACCGCGCCGCTCGGAGAGCGGCTCGCCGAAGTCATCGGCTATCGCGGCGGCGTGAGCGACGGCGATCGCGCCGACAATCACTACCGTATCGTGGGTGGCGACCGTTTGATGTTTTCCGGCCGTTCGACGACCTGGCCGCGCGATCCACGCCATTATGTCGGCGTGCTGACGGCCGATATCAAACGAACATATCCGCAGCTGGGAACGGTCGATGTCGACTACGCCTGGGCCGGCACTTTGGGCATCACCATCCATCGGATGCCGCAGATCGGCGAACTTGGTCCCGGCGTTTGGCTCGCAAGCGGCTTTGGCGGTCACGGTCTCAACACCACCGCGATGGCCGGCAATCTCATTGCGCGCGCCATCGTCGACGGCGACCAGACCTGGCGGCAGTTCACGCCATTCGAACTGGTCTGGGCCGGAGGCATTTTCGGCCGAACGGCCGCCCAGACGCGGACATGGCTCAGGCGATTGCGCGATTCCGTCGAGGAGCGCCGCGCCGAGGCGCGTGAAGTTGCTCGTCGCCAAGCGCGCCGCGCGGCATCGGAACAAAGAGAGCGGCGGTTCGCCGCAGCACACGCCGCGCCCGATCCAACCGATGAATCGCATCCGCTGGATGGCGGTCAGCGATCCGTGGCTGCACAGCAAGATACTTTTGAACCAGCGCGTGCAGAGCGGCCAATCTCGCGGCGCAAAGCACGTGCAAAAATTGTGCGCCCCAGTGTTGATCAGCCGGGCGTCGATCAGCCCAGCATCGATCAGGCGAGCATCGATGAGACTAGTGTCGATGAGGCGATCGAGCGTGACGCATAGCAGGCCTCTTGCGAACCGATCGGCAACAGGTCGAGGCTAAATTCACTTTCACCCGTCCATGCGGCTTCGTCGCCAATCCCTCCTGTTGTATGGTCCGCCCGTTATGCGAGTTCGTAACGGTTAAGGTCGCAGGGCTTTGGGGGGCGGCGGCTGTGAGAACGATGGCCTTGGAGATTGGGCGGGGCGTCGCCTTAGCCATTCTCGTCGTCGCGCCGTTGCGTGCCCTGGCGGCTGACTTGCCGGAAGCGCCCGTTCCGTCGCCCACCGCGCCGGCAGCCTATGCGCCCGCGCCCGTGGTACCGGACTGGATTGTCACGATTGGCGGCGAGCTGCGCGTGATACCGGCATGGCCGGGCGCGGCCGAGGGCAAATTCGCTCTCGTCGGCGGCCCGCTATTTAGCGTTCGCAAAGAAGGAGCGCCCATCGATTATTTCGGGCCGCGCGACAGTTTCGGCTTCAGCGTGCTTGATCTTGGGCAGATCAAGATAGGACCCGCGGTGAAGATTGTCTGGCCACGCCAGGAATCGAGCTACGCCGCCCTCAACGGCCTCGGGAATGTCAATTTGGCGGTGCAGGCAGGAGCCTTCGCCGAATATTGGGCCGTGCCCTGGCTGCGGCTGCGCGGCGAGGTTCGTCAGGGCTTCGGCGGTGAGACCGGCGTGAGCGGCGACTTGTTCTTGGACGCGGTAGTCCCCGTGGGACAGTTCCGATTTTCCGCCGGGCCGCGCGTGACCGTCCAATCCGCGGCGGCGGTAGGACCGTATTTCAGCATCACGCAGGCGCAGTCGACCGGCTCGACCGCTTCGGGGTTGCCGGAATTGCCGGTCTATCACGCCGACGGCGGGCTCTATTCCTACGGCGCCGGGACGCAGACCGAATATTTCCTCAATCCGCAATGGGCGGCGCACGCCTTCCTCGAATATGAGCGGCTCACCGGTTCGGCGGCGGACTCGCCTCTGGTGACCGAGCGCGGCTCGACGAACCAGCTGACCTTCGGCCTGGGCGCGACTTATTCCTTCGACATGCACCCGTTGTGGTGAAAGTGAAGCCTCGCCGCTCGCGGCTAGCGGCCTTCCCGTCTCGACATGAAGGCAAGCCGCTCGAACAGGTGCACGTCCTGTTCGTTTTTGATGAGCGCGCCGTGCAGCGGCGGAATGAGCCGCTTGGGATCGCGCTCCCGCAGCGTCTCGGCGGAGACGTCCTCGACCATCAAGAGTTTCAGCCAGTCGAGTAATTCGGAGGTCGAAGGTTTCTTCTTCATCCCGGGCACATCGCGGATTTCGTAGAAAAGCTTCAGGGTTTCCGCGACCAGGCGTTGTTTGATACCCGGAAAATGCACCTCGACGATTGCGCGCATCGTGTCGGGGTCCGGAAAGCGGATGTAATGAAAGAAGCACCGGCGCAGGAAGGCGTCCGGCAGTTCCTTTTCGTTGTTTGAGGTGATGACGACGATCGGACGGCGGCGGGCGTGAATCGTTTCGCCGGTCTCGTAGACGAAGAACTCCATGCGATCGAGTTCCTGGAGAAGATCGTTCGGGAACTCGATATCGGCCTTGTCGATCTCGTCGATCAAAAGAACCGGCCGCTCGTCGGCGACGAAGGCTTCCCACAATTTTCCGCGCTTGATGTAATTCCTGATGTCCTTGACGCGCGCGTCGCCCAATTGGCTGTCGCGCAGCCTCGTCACCGCGTCGTATTCGTAGAGACCCTGCAGCGCCTTGGTTGTGGACTTAATGTGCCATTCAATCAGCGGGGCGGAGAGGGCCTTGGCGATTTCGAGCGCCAGGACGGTCTTGCCGGTGCCCGGCTCGCCCTTGACCAGGAGCGGACGTTCCAAGGCGATTGCAGCATTGACGGCCACTTTCAGATCGTCGGTGGCAACGTAGGCGCTGGTTCCCTCGAATCGCATTGAGCCTTCCTGCGGCGGGTGTGTGAATTAAAACACGCAGGCAAGGCCCATCACAAGCTACGGTTAGCTGGCCAGACCCCACGATTACCGCGTAAACACCGACATTTTCGCATCCAGTGCAGGGTCGACGATCTTTGTTGTCACTGTCACAGACGTTGGATATAAGCCGCCGCGCGAGGGTGCATTGGGTGCGGGAGTATACGCAAATGCAGCTGTTCAAGAGCAGAACCCGTCGAGCAGTGGAAAAGCCGCCCAGGAACGGCAAAGCCGATGCGCCGAGCGTCGAGCTGGACGGCAAGTTTTACCGGCCTAGCGAAAAAGAGCCGTTCATGAACGAGCGCCAGCGGGATTATTTCCGGCTGAAACTGCTCGACTGGCGGGAAGACATCCTTAAGGAGGCTAAGGAGACGCTCCAGCACCTGCAGGATGAGAGCCAGAATCACCCCGACCTTGCCGATCGCGCGTCCTCGGAAACCGACCGCGCCATCGAGCTGCGTGCGCGCGATCGTCAGCGCAAATTGATCGCCAAAATCGATGCTGCGTTGCAGCGCATCGAAGACGGTACTTACGGCTATTGCGAAGAAACCGGCGAGCCGATCACCCTCAAGCGCCTGGAAGCGCGGCCGATCGCAACCTTGTCGATCGAGGCCCAGGAACGCCACGAGCGGCGCGAGCGCGTCTATCGGGACGATTGATCGCGCGGGCGCGGCCTCCGTCAGGGACAAGGTCTGGGCGGTAATGCAAATCAAGGCGGCCGTTGTGCGGGAACGTTCGGGCCCGTTCGTCATCGATAGTTTGGAACTCTGCGATCCGCGACCGGAGGAGTTGGTCGTCCGGGTTGTGGCGACGGGCATGTGCCAGACCGATTTGCACGGCCGCGACGGCTATTTCGCCATTCTGCCTTACCCAGGAGTTTATGGTCATGAAGGCGCGGGCTTGGTGCATGCCGTGGGCGCCGCGGTGCGCGATTTCGAGCCGGGCGATCACGTCGTCATGTCGTTTCCCTGGTGCGGAACCTGCCCGAATTGCCAAGAACACAGATACTCATACTGCGTGCATTCGCGCGGCCTGAAAATGCGCGGCACTCGCGCCGACGGCTCGACGCTCTTGTCGAAGAACGGCGCGGCCGTCTATAGCGCGTTCTTTCAGCAATCGTCCTTCGGCACCTATGCGCTGACGCAGGGACGTTACGCAGTTAAAGTGCGCAAGGATGCGCCGCTGGAAATCCTGGGTCCGCTGGCTTGCAGCGGCCAGACCGGCGCCGGAGCGGTGCTCAATGTCTTGAAACCGAAGCCGGGCGACAGTTTCGCCGTTTTCGGCGTCGGGGCGGTCGGCCTCTCGGCCCTGATGGCAGCGAAAATTGCGGGCTGCGATCCGATCGTTGCTATTGACGTGCATCCGGGCCGCCTCGTGCTGGCGCGCGAACTGGGCGCCACCCATACGATCGACCACAATGCAAGCAAAACGGTAGTCGACGAAGTTCGCATGGCGGCCGCAGGCGGGGTTCGACATGCGGTGGAAACGTCCGCGCTGCCTAGCGTATTGCGCGAGGCCGTTGAGTCGCTAATGCCCGGTGGAACCTGTGTATTGCTCGGCAGCGCCCGCAGGGGCAGCGAGGTCTCGGTCGAAATGCCGTTTTTGCAGGATGGCCGGATTCTTCGCGGCGTAGTTCAAGGCGAGAGCGTGCCGAAGGAATTCATCCCCCGGCTTGTCGACCTCATTATGGAAAACAAGTTTCCAATTCAAAAGATGATCAAATTCTACGACTTTGCCGACATCAACTTGGCGGCGCAGGAATCATCGGCAGGCATCACCATCAAACCCGTGCTGCGAATGCCCACGATTGACGCCTGAACCCTCGGCGCTCAGCTTTTGCTCGGACGACCGAGCAAGTTCGCCATCTCCTGTTCGAGTGTATCGTAGATGGCGGTCTTGTTTTGATTGGGTTTGGCTTCGGGGCGCGCCACTCTTGGCTCGGATCTTAGCTCGGGTTTCGGATCAGGCCTTGGCTCGGGTCTCGGCTCAGGCCTTAGCTCAGGTCTTGACTCGGGCGGGCGCGCTACACGGGGCGGCGGAGGCGGCCCATCGGCGCGCATGGCGGCTTCCGGCATTGGAATCGCACGCGGCGGCGCGACGGGCGGTCGCCCATCGGAATTGGGCTTACGCAACGCGGCTTCGAGCCGCTGCGCCATGTCGGCGAGATTTTGATCGGCGCTGGTGGGACCTTCGCCGGGGGCAGGAGCGGCGATGGACGCCGGCGGCGGCGCTGAAGGCGGTACAGGCGCCTGCACCGCGGGCCTTCGCGGTTCGAGCCGCGGTTCAGCGCGGTGGTCTTTTTGCGGCTCGGTGATGCTGGGCCGACCGCGCAATGGAACTCGTGGCGCGACGGGTTGGCCGGATAGTTCGTCGGCCAGCGCCGCGAGCGTGTCGCGATGGCGGGGAGTCGTTTCCGGCGGCGACGGTCGCCCCGGCAATTCGTCCGGATAATGCTCAAGGCGCGGGCGGGCGGCGCCGTTGGATTCCGGCTGCAGCGGCCACGATGCGCCACTATCAGGGAGCGGAATGGCGCGCGGCAGCGCGTCGATGCCGGCCGGCCCTCGCGCCATATCGCGGGGAGGGGCGGTTGCGCGCACGATATTCGGCTCGACGACGACGTCGCCTGGCCCGCCGATCATCAACAAATGCTCGACATTATCGCGACGCACCAGAATGAGACGGCGGCGACTGTCAACGGTTGCATAATCAATAACGGCGAGCCGGGGCTGCCGGCCGCGCGTCGTTGCGCCAAGCCGGCCGGAGCCGAACCGTCGCAGCGCCCAAGCGATCGCAGCGATGACGGCGAGGATGACCAGAAATACCATGAAAAATTTTAGGGCAAGCGGCATTTGCCCAAACAGCGTATCCAACATCGTTACTCCCCGTCCTTTTGCGCCGCGCCAACGCGTCAAACGTTAACGGCGCCCGCACTTTCACCGTCCCGATTGGGGTAAATTATTAAACAATAATAACCGATTTTCCTGGCAAAGCCGACGATTGCACCATTTGCATGGTTAACGGCGGTTTAAAGGCAAACCGCCCGGAACTTGCCGCTTTATGGGGAAATAAAGGGGGTCGGTCCAGCGCGGAAACCGCACGATTTCCACTGTGTTTTTTGGCTTTGCCTTGCTCGCTTGTGCGACAGACCCCCGGCCGAGCGGCCCACGGCCGTTGCGACAGCCGCGGCTAGTTGCGCACCCATACGCAAAACCTCTTGCGCGATTCAACGACGCAGGGCACTGAAAATCGGCATGACAGAGCGGCTCATGTCAGCGCCTGCCATCGGCCACCAGGGCTCAAATGGGTCTGTTCACGAGGTAACGAGCGCCGCCGGTGCACGGCCATCGATCGATCGCAGCGCCGGTATCGGCCGCGGCGGGAGCATTGGCTTGGTGCTCGTGGTCGCCGTTGCCCTCGTCGCCACGGCAACCGCGATCGTGATGTTCGGAGGCGCGAGGGCCGAGCAATACATCACGGCCTTCCTTGCGGTGCTCGCGACCGTCGGCGTGTTTTCCTTATTTGCCGTTGCTTCCGGAATCTTGCGCGTTCCCTCGGCGGGCGCCGGCAGCCCGTTGATCAAGTCCGTGGTCGATGGCGCTTCCGAGGGCGTCGTGGTCACCGAAGGCGACGGGCGCGTCGTCTACGCCAATGCCGCCTATCTCGATCTGATCGATGCCGCCGATCCGAACGACATGCGTCCGGTCGAGCGCGCCTTTATCGGCGACGCGGACGCGTCGGAGGCGGTCTATCGGCTGCTCAAAGCGGCGCGCGAAGGCAGGCGGCACGATGAGGAGGTGCGCCTTGCAAGCGTGCGAGGGCGTCCGGCGCGCTGGCTGCGCTTTCGCATTCGGCCGCTCGGCAGCGGCAAGCGCGACGCGCGCTTGACGGTGTGGTCGCTTTCCGACGTGACGCGCGAGCGCGAACGCCAAGAGAATGCGTTTCAAGAGTTGCAGCGGGCGATCGACTATCTCGATCACGCGCCGGCCGGATTTTTCTCGGTCGATGACAAAGGCGACGTTGTCTACGTCAACGCAACACTCGCGGCGTGGCTCGATCAAGACCTCGCTCAGGTCGGCTCGGGCGGACTTAAGCTTACCGATCTCGTCGCTGGCGACGGCGCCGCGCTGCTGACCATGCTCCGCGCCGCGCCCGGTGAGGTGAGAACCGAGGTGCTCGATCTCAATCTGCGCACCCGCAGCGGTCGCACGCTGCCGGTGCGGGTCTTGCATAAGGTCGCCTACGGCGCCGAGGGTGAAACCGGTCCGTCGCGCACGCTCGTGCTCAATCGCGCCCGCGACAACGGCACCGACCCGCAACGCGCCGCCGATATCCGCTTCATGCGCTTCTTCCATCACACGCCGATGGCGATTGCGACCGTCGACAAGCATGGCGGGGTGGTGCGCACCAATCCGCTCTTCGCGCAGCTCTTCCACGGCGCCGGTGGCCGCGACGGCAACGATCGATCCATTCTTGTCGCTGTTGCCGCGCGCGATCGCGACGCATTGGCGGCCGCCATCAGGGACGCGGCTGCCGGCAAGGGCGACATCGCTCCGGTCGACGCCATGCTGGCGGGCGACGGCGAGCGCTTCGGGCGTTTTTACGTGACCGCGATCGAGGAGGAGGAGCGCGATCAGGAAGCCGCCATTGTCTATGCGCTGGAGACGACCGCGCAACGCGAACTTGAAGCCAAGTTCATCCAGCAGCAGAAGATGGATTCCATCGGTCAGCTTGCCGGCGGCATGGCGCACGACTTCAACAACGTGCTCTCCGCCATCATGATGGCGACCGATTTTCTGCTCAACGCGCACAAGCCGACCGATCCGTCGTTCGGCGATATCATGCAGATCAAACAGAACGCCAATCGCGCGGCGAGCCTGGTGCGACATCTGCTCGCCTTCTCGCGCAAACAGACACTGCACCCGCAGGTACTCGATGTCGGCGAAGTGTTGAGTGACTTCTCGATTTTGCTGCGCCGACTTTTGGGAGAGAAGGTCGTCCTCGATGTCGTCCCCAGCCGCGACTTGTGGCCGGTCAAGGTCGACATTTCGCAATTCGAGCAAGTGATCATGAATCTCGCGGTCAATGCGCGCGACGCCATGCCGGGAGGCGGGCGCTTAAGCATCCGTACCGGCAATGTGACCGCGCAGGACTGTGGGCGCTTCAACGCCAAGGGCATGCCCGCGGCCGATTATGTGTCGATCGAGGTCGTCGATACCGGCTCCGGCATTCCGGCAAAAATCCTCGACAAGATTTTCGAGCCGTTCTTCTCGACCAAGGATATAGGCAAAGGCACCGGGCTTGGACTTTCGACCGTCTACGGCATCATCAAGCAGACCGGAGGCTTCGTGTACGTCGACTCGGTCGAACAGCAAGGCACGACCTTCCGAATCTTCCTGCCGCGCCATGATGTCCGCGCCGAAGAGGCGAAGCGAAGCGCCGCGTCGACGGCGCAGGATCGGGTCAAGCCGCCCGTGAGCGCCGACCTCACGGGCGAGGGCACCATCTTGCTCGTCGAGGATGAGGAGGGACTGCGCCGGCTCAATGCGCGCGGCCTTGCGTCGCGCGGCTACACCGTCATCGAGGCAGGGAACGGCATCGAGGCCATCGACATTCTTGAGAAAACGGGGGTCAAGGTCGACCTTGTCGTGTCCGACGTCGTCATGCCGGAAATGGACGGGCCGACGCTGCTGCGACAATTGCGGAGCCGCAACGCTGCGCTGAAGATGATTTTCGTGTCCGGCTATGCCGAAGATGTTTTTCAAAAGCACCTGCCGGAAGATAGCCAGCAAGTCGCCTTCCTCGCCAAACCCTTCACGCTCAAGCAGCTGGTCAATGCGGTGAAGGAAACGCTTGCGGCCTGATCGGTTGCTGAACAAACCGCGCGACTTTCGGCTGATAAGGATGGTTTTGGGCATGCTGAGCGGATGCCCTTGCTCTCTTGCCTTGCGAATAAGCAGACCCGGTCTGCGTTTTCCGCTGCGACATGCGCGCGTGCGACGCTTTGCGACAGATCGGGTCATCGTTCGGTCGGCGTAGATAGGCTCATCGCACAAGCGCAACGGTGGCCGCTGTGCATGGTGATTGCAGAGAAACTATCGCAATCGGTTATCCAAGAACGACGATCTAAGGCTTCTGCTACCCAAACATGAGGCCTCGCCGTGTTCGCAATTGCCGGACCCAGAGGAGCAACAGAGGTCGCAGCGGAGGCCGGCGCAGTGCCGGCTACGCGGTGGCTTCGCTCGCTCGCCACGCTTGCCGTCCTGGTGCTGGGATTGTTGATGTGGAGTGAAGACGGTGATGCGCACGCCGAGGGTGGATCGAGTTTAACCGCACTGGGACTGCTAGGGTTCGCCAGACTGGCGGAGCCCGACAATCCATCCCCAGCCGACATGACACAGCCGACTTACCATGGCGGTTCGCTCGGCGGCCTGTTCAATCGTCCTGGCCTGATCGGCGGATTTGCCGCCGGATTCCTCGGTGCAGGCGTGGTCGGTCTTCTGTTCGGTCGCGGCATGGTTGGAGAATTGAGCGGCATTCCCGCGGTTCTTGGACTTCTGTTCCAGCTCACGCTTCTTGGCATGCTGGGGCGTCTGATTTGGTCCTGGTGGCGTCTCGACAGCGTCGCCACCGTGTCCGACCTGTCGCCGCGCCAATTGGCCGATGCCTATGAACGCTCGCGCCACGAGACGCTTCCCGATATCGATGCCAATTATGAGAGCGATGCCGGTCGAGACGCGAAAAAAGCTATTCGTCAGTAAAGCTATTTATCAGCCAAACAGGGAACGGCGGGACGTCCCTCCTTCTTTATCGAACCGTCACAAAGCGCGCACCAGAGCCGCAATCGCTTCAAGTGAATCGATTGCAGGTCTGGGTTATTTGATCAGCCATGATCCCCGGATCATGTCCGGCGCATGCTTTTTCGGAAAACCGATCTCCACTTTTCCGGATCATGCCTTAGGAGCTAAACGCAGGTGTACAAACGCCTTTATTGATGGGGCGTGGCGCGGCAATATCGAATATCGTATGGGCTCGATCTCGCGCCCTTGCGCGCGGTTGGATGGATAACAAGGGAGAAAACACCATGGACATTCACGCCTGCGGTTCACGGCCCTCGCGCCGTGGGCCCGCCGAGAGCTTCACCGGGACTGTCTGGCAGGAGCCGATCATCGAAGCGCCGGCCCCGGCGCGCGTGCGCGCCGGCTTGGTCCGCTTCGAGCCCGGCGCACGCACGGCCTGGCACACGCATCCACTCGGCCAAACTCTGTTCGTCGTTTCCGGCACGGGCCGCGTGCAAAGCTGGGGCGGCGAGGTCCGCGAAATAAAGGCCGGTGATGTCGTCTGGATTCCGCCAAACGAAAAGCACTGGCACGGCGCCGCTCCGACCACGACCATGGTTCATGTCGCGACCCAAGAGGCGCTCGACGGCAAGCACGTGGCTTGGATGGAGCATGTCACCGACCAGCAATATCAAGCTCCGGTCGGCGGATAGCGCATGATCCCGAAAAGTGGCAACCGGTTTTCGGAAAAGATCATGAACAAAAAAAGCTAACGCCATGCGCTATGAACTCTATTACTGGCCCTCGATCCAGGGCCGCGGCGAATTTATCCGGCT
>JBAPZR010000475.1:0-1540 GCA_049285335.1 Xanthobacteraceae bacterium
CCACGGCGGTGGTGCCGAGCCGCGTATGAATCCGGCGAGTCAAAATGCCAACGACGAGCGTAATCACCGGCACATCCACGGCCGCCGCGAGTTCTGCGATGACGGGAAGGTTCGGTACGATGGCAACGCCGGCAAAAAACACGCCATTTTCAACTGCGAGCAGTCCGAGTAGCTGTGGAACCGCTTCGCGCCTTACAGCAATTGTGAAGGCTCCGAGGAACATTGCAGCGATTCCAAGCGGTAGATTGATCTGCACGAACGGTGCAGCGACGGCCCCGAGCAGCGGGTTAGCAACGACATAGGCGAGAACGATAAGCACCGCAGCGATCAGTAACGAACTCGGAATGTTGAGTACCAGCTCAACTTCACGCGTTCCATAGACCTCTTCGCGTACAGTCCGACGCAGCAGCCATGGGATAAGGAGTGTTTTCGTGGCAATTGTGATAGCCGCGACTGCGAACAGATGAATGGATTGCTGGGCGATGCCGAGCAACACTGCGGAGGTCGTTAGTAGGAGCGACTGCAAGATAAAAAGTTGGAGTGAAGCCAACACTTGGCGAGTCGCAACGATGCCAAGTGCGGTGAGCAGGAATAGAGCGCCGGTCAGCGCATCCAGAGCGAACAGAACGGGGGAGCCGCTCATTGTGAGGCCCTCAGATACCGGACAATTGAGTTATCATAGCGAGTACGGAAATCACGAATGCAGCGCCAAGGAATTCCGTGATTCGAAAAAGCCGCAGCTTGGCGAGTGAAGACTCGATGTACACAAGCACTAGCACAAAACAAAAAACCTTAAGGAGCACGAGCGGAATCGCGAGGACTACCTCGCCGAGGCCCATGCCTTTTGACAAGCCCCAGGGCGTTGCCAGCACGTTGATAAAAATACAAATAAGGACGAAGAACTTCATCGCGCCGGCCCATTTCATCAGAGCTGCGCCGCGCCCGGAATATTCCAGTGATTTTGAGCGATCAATCATCGCCAGTTCGAACTGACCTGAGGGACTATCGACTGGAATGCGGCCGTCCTCGGCGAGGATCAGCATCAAAAAAGCGATCATCAGCAGGACGTGCGCTGGCTCGAAAAAGTTCGCAATCGGCGTAACCCAACGCGTCTGCACGATGTATGGAATCGTCGAGCCGGCAACGAACGAAACTGTAAGAAACACCACTATGAAAACCGGTTCTGCGAGAAACCCGACCATGCGAGTTCGGCTTGCACCCATCGGACCGTACGGGTTCGCGGTGTCAACCGCAGCCAACGTACTGAAGAAACCGCCAAGCGCAAGAACAAACCCGGCGCCGAGCATGTCACCCATGAAGGCGAAGAACAAAGGATAGCGCGTCAGAACTGGGATGAGCAGCGCAACGAACACCGGCGCAGCAAAGGCGACATAGGGCGCCACCCGAAATATCCACGAACTATGCTCGGATACGATTTCGTCTTTATGAAGCAGTTTCCAGATGTCACGATAAGGTTGAAAGATGCTTGGTCCACGCTTTGACTGAAGAATTTCCTTGAGCCGGCTGGCCACACCTTCCA
>JBAPZR010000476.1:0-2275 GCA_049285335.1 Xanthobacteraceae bacterium
ACGTTACGCTCACCGTGCGGATTATCAGGTTAGGCGGGCCAGTCCGCAGCCCGTAGCTCCTCAACCCTTCCGCAAATCCGCCGGCTCTGGCGGAAGCTCGATCCAATAGGTCGGGATCAGCCCTTTCTCGCCCAAAAGTGCGGGTGCCACTTCCACCGTTCGAATGCTATATGCCAGAAGCCAACAACCGGAAAACTGAAATCATCCCTCTCAGCCGGGACGCTTGCGAGCTGAGCCCATAGCAGCACTGAGCATCCGTCTTTAGGCGCATCTTCGATAGGTTTCCAACTCGTCATTGCTGTGCCCTCACTCGCGACGAATCAGCAAGACCGATCGGCATCTTACGGTTCGTTGCATTTCGCGACTGTGTTGCCTCGACGCCTCCATCATTTGTTTCCAATCTTGCGTCTTGGGCATTGCTTTATCCTTTACGCGTTTCGTTAGTGCTGAGGAACGCCGTAAGGCTTGTCCGGTCACGCCCGACGGATCATACTTACGCTTATGGCCGCTATATTATCGCCAGTGCAAGAAAGCGACATTTGGCGCGTGCGCATGGAGTGATGGGGCCGCGCACTATTTTGGGAAATTCACTTCCGAGCAAGATGCTATCGATTGGATCAATGCCCACCCTCGGCTGACAAAAGCAGAAGATACGATAGACGGGCGCGCTGGCTACGGTCGTTTGAAATCTTTAGCGGTCTCCGTCATCACTAAGGTGCTGGCGATGTTAAGGGTATCGCCACCAGTCAAAAAAGGCGCGGCGCATTCCAGTATCCACGAGACCGAAAGCGGGCTCCGCTCGCGTTCAAGCTTGAAGTAAAAAGCTCGCGCCCACATGGGCCGTTCAGGCGGGCATTTCGCTTTCATTCGGAATATAGCAGCGTCAACCGCCTTCTTTGTTTTTCCTTTGGTTGTCTTAGGAAGGCGCAGAGGCCGGTCGCATAAGTCGAGAATTATAGTCCCAACCAGTTTCCTCCAGTTATTGACCGAGTCCATGAGATCGGTTCCAATCTTATGCGAGCTGAATAAAATCAACATTTCAGCTCTGAGCATCGCAAGATTTAGGAGTCGGCTGACTGCTTCTATGTCTCTGGTTTTATCGTAATTGACTACTGCGTCGTGCATCTGCTCGAGCAGTCTTAGAACAAGCCCATGCCGGTCGATTTCTGTGTGAAGAATCCAGTCGCAATAGAGCGCAAGGTGCGGGTAGTTACCACTGAGGTTCTTATTCTCTATGATCAGTCTCGATAGCCTCATTACATCGATTAGATCTGCTCGGCTGCAGTGCCGGCCTGGGAGCCCTGCCAAGTGCTCGCGTAGGCGGACTGCCGGGTCGAAACCTTGCATTGAAATATCCATGCCTGCTTGCGCCTCGAACTGACGATGCACGATGTCTACGTTCTTTCGAGTTTCGCCACGATAATATTCCTCATGACTTTGATAAAAAGCACCAACGACCTTTGCCGGAGTCTCAATATTTGGTCCGACTTCCCGCTGCGTAGTTTTGGACTCACCGATGCTCCCTGGGGCTGGATACTCGCGGGCATTATCGCGCTCTTGATAGCTCAGGGCACAGGACTCATTTCGTTTGTTTTCTAAGGGTGTCGCCCTGCAAAAATGCGACTGCAGGCGCCTAGGTGTCTAGCCCATATCCTGAACCGGAACGTGGTCGCCGAACCCCGACCACGTTAACAAACTGTTTACAATTGGCGATCCACGATTAGGAAAATTGGGGCAATTACTGGAGACCGCCCAGATGGTTTGGAAGTTGATGATGCTTTCGCTAGGAGCGGGATTCATCGTCGCAACAGCGTTTAGTTTGACCCTATCAGTGCTGGACAACGGCGTGAACCACACCCTTGTATCCCTCATTCATTTCGTTAATCCATAAGTAGAGAGAAACTGGAAATCATTTCCGTCTCGCTTTAACAACGCCATTGGCACCAAGCTGCTTAAGCGACTCAAAGCAGCGCCAGTCTTCTTGAGGGAACTGAGTAAGAGAAATTAAACCCTAACCGCTAAGCGCAGTGGAGCTGCTTCACGGCTTGTGGTTCCTGTTGGCCCGAGTTGTCGCGGGCCAACAGGGGGAAGTGGGGTGAAGAAACGATCGATCGCTCTGGCGCTGTGCGGTTCCTTGGTCTGCTCTCCAGTCTACGCCAAGACGTTTGTCGGCGTATTGTGGCCTATGTTCGGACCGACGGCTGCCCCCGGACTCGTCGAATTGGTCGCCGAGCTCAAAATGATGCCGGATGTCGAAGTCCGCACCTATCTGCAC
>JBAPZR010000477.1:0-4266 GCA_049285335.1 Xanthobacteraceae bacterium
TCCGAACGGCAGCCCCAACTTGTATGCGAAATAGGCACGCAAAAAGTAAATGAAGTCAGCGCAGTCCGGGCGAAGGCTCAGAGTCACGTTGTCTTCGTTAAGGCCTAAATAGTTGAAAAGGATATTGCGCGATTGGTCGCGCAGTACTTCGTGCCACGCCTTCCAAGAGAGCTCGGCGTCGAGGGGTGCGTCAAAGAGCTTCGCAATCCATGCGGAATACAGGTTTTCTGTCGCGCGGTTCCAGCTGTTGCGAATCGGCCAGAGGCCGCCGTCGGCAGCGCGCGCTACCGAGGGCTTTTGTGCGCTCACGACAATGTCGCGCGTGACGCACTCGGCCGGCGCATGGTCGCCCCTGAGCATTGCGCGCCACGTCCCCGCCGCCGGCGACGCGACCTCGGCGAACCAGAAATACGGCGGCCCGCCCTGCCGGTCGCGCGATTTGGCCGCGACGCCTCCGTCGGGCGCAATCAGCGAAAGCTCGCCGTCTATCGGCTTCTCCGCGGCGACGAGGATGCGCAAAGGCGCACCCTTCCACGGCGCGATCGGTGCGGACAAAACCGCGACCTCGGCCGCGTCTTCACAGCTCGCGGATGCGGCCCGTGAGTCCACAGCCAAGAAAACAAATATGAAAAATGCACCGATCAGCGAAACTGCTGTCACGGCAACAGCAGACGAGCCACCCGGAGACAATTGATAATTCACTTTCCCGTCCCTTCGCAGCAATTAGACGATATGCGAAGGCTTGGACGGAATCATGGCAAAATCAATCGAGGCAACGCGACAAACTCTCGCGCCGTTTCGTTTCCTTCCCTCAGGGAGAAGGGATCGCAGCGGTATAGACGGCAGTCCCGGCAATGTCCGCTTTGGGTCATGAGCGGACATTTCGCGCTAAGGTCGGTTGATGTCTTTACCCCCGAAACAGGAGGTTGATCGTTTTTACACCCGCGCTTCCGGCACGACGACGAAATAAGGGTCCGAGTGACGAGCCGAGGCTGAACACATCGGCCCGCAGAAACCTCCGACGTTCAAGCTGTCGAGCGATCCTTCCAAAGGGAAGAAACCAAAGATCAGCTGCTCAGAAGGCTGGACCAGAAGTGACCTACCGCTAATGTGGCCAGCGCGGGATCGCTTCGTTGGTGATGAAGCACTCCGCGCCCGGCGGTGGCTTCCGGGAAACTCAGCCGTCTGCTACTGTTTATCCTGGGGAATGTTGGAACGCCGAGCTGCCCGAGCTATTACAAAAGAACTCAAATCACTCAGAACAAAATACCGGCGTACAAAGCGGCAACGAGGACGACCAGTAGCGCAAGCGCGGCAAACTCAACGACTCGGTCGCGATACATGTGAACTCCCTTAGTGCCTGCCGAGTACCTACCTGAGTCGGTCTGGTAAGGCGCCGACAGCGCGGCTGCTAGACTCGCAGCTGCATCAATTGCGGGGCGGATCGGGGAGTTTTCCCACACTATCGGCGACAATGTTTGTTAACTGCATCACGCGCTGATTCAGTTTCGCATATTCTCACACTCGACGTTTCCCGCGCGCTTCGAGGCGAAGTCGCAGAACCCATTCAGATCAAGACAAGCAAGAAAGTCGCAATTCCGGGCGGCCAAGGGTTTGAAGATGGCGGTTTAGCCGTTGGAGGCAACGGCTCGATATTGCCCCGTCAATGAGAGTTGGGGGGCATTATTTTCTGCCTACCCGACACATCAACTGTCGAGGAAGCTCCTGAGCTCCCTTGAGCGGCTCGGGTGCTTGAGCTTCCGCAGTGCCCTGGCCTCGATCTGCCGAATTCGCTCGCGCGTCACCGAGAACTGTTGGCCAACTTGCTCCAGCGTGTGGTCGCTGTTCATGCCGAGGCCAAAGCGCATGCGCACGATGCGCTCCTCGCGTGGCGTCAGTGAAGCCAGCAGGCGTGTCGTGGTCTCGCGCAGGTTCGACTGGATCTCGGCGTCGATTGGCAGGATCGCGTTCTTGTCCTCGATTAGGTCGCCGAGGTTGGAGTCACCCTCATCGCCGATCGGTGTTTCGAGCGAGAGCGGCTCCCTAGCAATCTTCAAAGTCTTGCGGACGTTTTCGAGCGGCATGTGGAGCTTTTTGGCGATCTCCTCCGGCGTGGGTTCTCGGCCAATCTCGTTGAATATCTGCCGCCTCATGCGTGCGATCTTATTGATGTTCTCGGTCATGTGCACCGGGACGCGGATGGTACGCGACTGATCGGCGAGCGAGCGGTTGACCGCCTGCCGGATCCACCAGGTGGCGTAGGTCGAAAACTTGTAGCCGCGCCGATACTCGAACTTGTCGACCGCCTTCAACAGACCAATGTTGCCTTCCTGGATCAGGTCGAGGAACTGCAGGCCACGGTTGACGTATTTCTTCGCGATCGAGATAACGAGGCGCAGGTTTGCCTCCACCATCTCCTTCTTTGCTTGGAGCGTCTCGCGCTCGCCCTTTTGCACCATGTGCACGATCTTGCGGAACTCTCTGATCTCGAGCCCGGTCTCGGTCGCCAGCATATGGATCTGCGTGCGCAGCTCTTTGATACTGTCCTTGTCGCGCTCGACGAAGTTCTTCCAGCCCTTGGTCAAAAGTTTCGACACGCGGTTGAGCCAAAGCGGATCGAGCTCAGAGCTCAAATAGTTCGCCAGGAAATCCTCGCGCGCGACGCCATGCCTATCGGCGAGCCGCATCAGGCGGCCCTCGTAGCCGACGAGGCGCCTGTTAATTTCATCGAGCTGCTCAACCAGCGCATCGATGCGCGCTCGGTTCAGCTTTAGCGATTTCACCTCGCTGATGAGCTCGTTCTTCAGCTTCTTATACTTGCGCTCCTGAGCGGGAGACAGCCTTTTGAGCTGGAATTGAACGGGTCGGGACCCTCCTTCTCCAGCATCTTCTTCCTCCTGCGGCGTCACGTGCGTGAGCAGCTTGGCGACTGATCGTCGACCCGGCTCATCCTCGAAATAGACGTAGGCGAGCGCCTAGCCGACGCATGCGTCTGCCAAACGAAAACCGAGGCGGCCTGCACTCGTTCAAGCTACCTATTGTGTCTTCGCGGCGTGCTCCGCAAGCGTAAGCCACCTTTCCGCCATTTCAATGAAAAAGGATTTATGCTGTGAAGTACGAGCTGCCTCCGCCAAGCGAATGCATTCAGCCGCGTTCTCGCGTAACTGATCTAAGCTGGGCAAGGGCGCTTCCACTTCCATTCTCCACTAGATTAGCAAACGTCCAAGTTTGGATTTCAGGCGACGCTAAGCAAAGAGCTTGTCCAATAGCTGCTCGAGGGCTTCTTTTCCCGCCCTTTTGGCAGTTACCGTGGTGGGAAAATAGACCGATGACTGATTTATCGGACTTGATCTCCCGGCGCGATAAATCTCCCACCTCCACGAGTTCGGGGGGTTAGCCCTATGTTTCACCACCACTGAATAGTCAGTAGGATCGAATCTGCTCATAAACCCCCGGATGGGTTCCGGTTCTGCAAGTCGAACTGAAGACCGAACGCTTTGTGATGGCGTTTCGATTATTATTGGGCTGCACCTTTATCCGTGCGGAGTCTGAGCAAAATAGCTCACATCCGTGCGCGCACCCTTCGTACAACCGACTCTGAGATGACGCGCAGTTAAATGCCGCGCAGTTGATCGGGCTGCGGCCAGAGCGTACGATGGCAAAGAGTCGTTCAATTTAGAGAGATTAATCGCCGATTGAATGTGAGCAATTTCGAATCTACCCTCACTTGGTTGCTGGATACGTAGCTATTTCTCAGCATTCGTAAGCACTGTGTCGACAGTTCCATTCCTCCCTGCAAGTTCACGCAGCGGGGGAAGGAGGTGCTGCATGAAGCGAATTGATGTTCTCTCGTGTTGATAAGCAGAACCAGCGAATGCGATGCCATTCAAAAACGCCGTGCAGATATTTCCAAGCGAGGCATCGCCTGAGGCCCCGTTTTATATTACGGCGACGCAGGCCGTCGGCCGGCGGCCCCGCACGCTAAGATGGCGAAACATGACGACGACGACGATGACAAATAAAATAACGCCGAGAGCCGTTGCAATTTTCAAAGAGATGCGAGCGCTTCGCTATCACTCCGCGCCTTGGCTGCGTCTCGCCAATGAGCTGGGCCTCGAACTTAAGCTGAAAAGCGGGCAAATAATTTTGCGCCCGGATCCTAAAAACCCCAGACGCTCGGTATGGGCTGTCGAGCAAGAGGAAATCTGGCGTGAAGTCGAGCGCGCCGTGGCCGATCAGGAAGCTGCAAAATGAGGTTCACAGCAA
>JBAPZR010000478.1:0-2277 GCA_049285335.1 Xanthobacteraceae bacterium
GCGTCACCCGGCCGTGGCAGACCGCGCGAATGCCCGCTAATCTCTCCAAGTCGGGCGCCTGGTCGTGCCATGAAGCAAACCCCGCGCAGAAAGGTTGTCTGCTTCATTGAGCGACCGAATACCAGCCACAGCGAAGAAAGCCGGCGACTATGGCCGACGTGCCGCTCGGCCGAACTCGAGTGCGGCCACGTCCTCAATCTAGGCATCAGCCAATGTCGGCCGATACGCATGGCCTGCTACGAATGCGGCAAAGCCGCCCGCTCTGATCGCCGATCGGCATAATCGTCGACTTTGATCTCGAGCTCGTCGAGCTCGATCGAGGATCCGCGAACGACGGGCGCCGCTTTTGTACGACCTCAGACGCGTTCGTCGCCAACTACATGGGATCAACACCCGATCTTCAGTAGGGGGCGAGAACGCCGACTGCCAGGAACGGCGGATCGCGGCCAATATAGCCAAGCTGCCGGAGCTGTTGAGAAAGAAGTAGCGTGCGGCTGCTTCTTGTGCATTGCCATTAAAAGCGTCGGCCTCGGTGATCACTGCTTTTTTGTTGTAAAAGTGGGAAGCTGATCGCAATTGCGGTTATGCCACGCCGTAGCGGCCATCAGATAATCGTCATCACTACAGCCAGCGGTGCACTCGCCCCAGCACTTATTTCGTATTCCGCTTTTTCCAACCTCCTTGGCATTACAATCATTGAGACCTTGCCACACCAGATGGCCATTTTCCGTAGCATGACCTTGCGCTATTTCCATTGAGAAGCCGCCCGAGTTGTCAGTGCAATCTGTGATCATTGCGCAGACAGCGCGGTAATCTCTACATCTAGCGAAAGCAGTCGCCGCATTAAGATCGATGATCAAGCCTGCTACGCAGACCACCAAAAGGCTGCGAACCATTTGGAGTCCCCCGTTACACTGTAGTACGCGGCTACCATAACGCGATTCATGACACTCCACGCGAGAGAAAGATTTGGAATTAGGACATTACCAAAACGGGTAAGGGCGGAACGCTCGAAGAACATCCCTACCCGCACCTAAGCGGCAAGATACCCGCACCTAGCTAAATGTTTGCGTGGGTTGCCCCGCTAGCACAGCAGGCGAGGCCGAATAAGACGATGGCTTGTCCCCGCACCATCTTTGTACAGTACGGGGGGATTCGAGCGATTACTTGGAACGACACCAGCGAGACTTCCGTGCCAATCGCAGGAACGCCACTTGGTGCAGTTAGTTAGCGCCCAAGCGGCCAGATAATTCAGACCAGTCTTATCTCGGTCGCGCTAGTTGCCCGGAACCCGCCCCCCATCTGACACTCCGCGCTCCGGGCCACGGGTTTATTTCATGGAACTGCGGGGCCGGTATGTAGCTGTACGGTCCCGCGTTTGTCGATAGCTAGCCCCAAAACTTCTGCCGCCCGTCGCTTCCCGCCGCCCGGTCGTTCGCTTTGAACTGTGACCTGCATCACAGACCGCCGTTTCAGTATCCTACCTAATCCACTCGCTGGGAGGCGATTAGGCGTCCACTCAGTTTGGCGATGGAGGAAACACATATGCGACAGTCTCTGTATGGAATTCTGATAGGCGCAGCCGCATTACTCACTTCAAGCGTCGCTTTCGCAGGCGAGCAGCATCTCGAATTCAAGCTCGTCACCAGGTGGGTCAACCCGACGGTTGTTGAAGCCCCAAATATCGAAGGTCAGACCATGAGCGCCAGCAAGGCGGTCGGCGTCGCCTACTTCAAGGACGGCAGGGTTGCTTCAAAGGATTTCATCGTTACGGCCGACTTCCGTAACGGCTCGGGACCTCTCAAAGGCTACAGTACCTACACGTTCGAGGATGGCTCAACGATCACTGCAAGCTTCACCGGAGAGCGCAAGGCTGGCGAGGTGCACGGCATTTATACGATCGTCTCAGGCACCGGCACCTATGCCGATGCTACCGGCACTGGCAGCTTCGACAGTGTCCCGACGAAGTTCAAGGACGCCACTCTCTACAACGGTAAGTTCGATGTGAAGACGCCTGGCATGTAAGAAGCGCCCGTAATTGCGAAGCCGCGCCCGGCGTACATCCGGCCGAGGCGCGGCGTATCGCGGCGAACTTTGCAAAGCCGCCGGAGCTACTCCAAAGTGACCCATTGATCTGGATCAAATAAAAACCGAAAAATTCGCATATATATATGTATATTGTTCATCGAAGTATTTTCTGGTTTGTTTTTTAGATTTGCCGCTCATGGCGGCATCGACGCTGGGAGGCCAACGTGAAAAAGGCCATTGCCCCATTGA
>JBAPZR010000479.1:0-2559 GCA_049285335.1 Xanthobacteraceae bacterium
GCTTCCATCTGCTCGGCAGAAAGACTGAGAAAGTTGACCGGCTCCTTCGCGTCTACATGTTCGATCGCCGGCACGGGCGCCCCAAGCGCTTGTCGTACAAATATACACCTCAGTTAGAGGCAGACAACAGAACATCCGGAATTTTGACACCGACTTCGCGATAGTACCGGATTGCGCCGGGATGTAACGGCAGAAAAGTATCCTTAGTAACATTTTGCGGAATCGTATCCGAGGCTGACGGAACCTCTTGGGTTAGCGGTAGCGTATTTTCGAAGACTACTTTGACCAGGTCATAGACCAAATCCTCGGGAAGATCTGCTTGACAAATCGCGAAATTGTAAACGCCAAAGGTGTCGTAATCGTTTTCCAGGGACTTGTAGATCTTTGACGAAATGGTCGAGGGGCTGAGTTCCGGGCTAGCCTTGCGAACAGTGTCTATTTGCTCGGGAGAAAGCCTTATAAATCTAAGAGGCTCTTTGTCCTCGGCCTGGCTTAAAGCGGGGACTGGCACACCTGTCATAGTTGCCGATGCTACGTATCGCCCAGCAAGTAATTCGGTAGCAAGGTCGGCAATCGAACCGTATTTGATCTCGGGTGCGACCCGAAGGAGCTTCATGATGTTCGGAATGTATGTCCCTCCCGTTCCTGCTCTCGGGCCGATACCCATCGGCTGGTTGTCGAGCTGCTGCAATGTCGTAACGTTTGAGCGACGCAGAACTGCGAGCTGAAAGGGTGTGTCATACATTGGGAAGAGAGCACGCATGTTTCGGTATCGTTTGCCCTCGGTCCAGTCGCCGGTGCCATTCCAACCTTGCAAAACTATGCCCATAGTGGCGAAACCAATTTGTGCTCCGCCAAGCTCGAGGAGTTTGACGTTGTGTACAGGGCCTTGGGTAGCCACCGCGTCGGTGGAAATCTGTAACTTGTCAGTCCATAGTTTCGCGAGAAACCGACCGTAGGGCAGATACACACCGCCCGGAGAGGCGGTGCCGATCGTCAGAGATTTAGGCCAATCCGGATTTGCCGCGCTTGCTTGGAACTACTGGCAAAGATTCAGCAGTACGCGCCCCAATAGACTTTGTGCATTGCATAATGTCTGCGTTTGGCACACGGCTGCTATTGACGCTTGCGACAGAAATTGCGTCTCTGCATCAGGTCGGAGCCGCCCTCAATGCCCGCGGCCGGCGACTTCTGGGAACTATTGAGCGTGCCAGTCCCAGCGACCGGGAAACACTGACGATTATGGCCGAGCCGCTGATCCGAAGCACGATCATCGGCACGCGAGATCATCGGATTTTATGTGACAAAAATCACAGACGCATTTTGCCGAACAGGCGTACATCCTCAAAGGCCCATTTTGAACCCAAAGGGAGGATGCGATGCGCAGATCCCTGATGCTTTTGATCGCAGCCGGTATCGTTGTGATCGCACCTGTCGCCGCCAACGCGGGCGGGGATGGCGGGAGTAATTCTACTACGCACGTTAGGTGCCGGGGCACAGAATGGCATGGCGTGGGCTATGCCGGATGTACACAGGCCTCGATCAGGAGTCGCCAATCGGTTGCGTGATACTCGCTGTCTGGCAACAAGAGCCATGTCGTGCTTCGGGCTGGCGGCCCCTCACTGCCGCAGGCTGGGGACCCGCTCGAGCTGCGGGACCTGACGCACCCCGGATAAGGCGTAGAATGTCCGCTAACGGCGCAAAGCGGACATCGCCGCCGTCGCGATCGATGTCTGCTTTCGGGGGTAAAGCGGACCTAGCGATTTTATGAGTACGCGCCTAATCCTCACACAACTTGTCGAGCGGCTCGAGTATTGAAACGATCTCCTGATAATCTCGGGAATCCTTGTCGATGTTCATAAAACCGGCAACAAACGCGACGTATTTGCTACCTAGTTTCTCCTCCAATTTATCTCTCTTCTGAGATAGCTCTTGAATTTCTATCGGATCTTCGTCTTGGTCGATCTGGTCATTGAGTTCGACAATTTCGCAATAGGTTTGACTTTTGAGCTTGTCACCGCTGACGATTTTGACGAAGTCTCGTGCCTCCGACTTCAACTTGTCAACGCTCGGCTGTTGAGCCTGAGCATACATCGGCGCGGCGGAGATTGCTAAAATCGAAACCACGCCTAACCTGATCAGTCCAATGTGATTTGCAGGCATGGGTCGATCTCCGATGGATCGCTACCCTCAACGATTGATGCGATGCTAACGATTTTCGGGATTGCCTTGAAGGTCCAATCGTATTGATCGCGTAAACAAGCCACATGCTTCACAAAAGATGAGGCGCGGAGGATAGCCTCCGATGTGGCGAAGCTGTCGGAGCTGTTGCGAAATTGTCTAATCGCTAATGGGCGCCGGTTGTGCCCGTCGTTGGAGCACCTTTGCGGCCCTGTGCTGGGACGTACATGTACATGCTGCCGTGCTGCATTGCCCCATCATGTCCCCGTGCGATAGCCGATACCGGCTGGGCACTGGATGATACGTTCCTCCGGTGATCGAGCATCTCGTCATATTTGGCAATGGTGGTAAGTTGTTCCTTGGGGACCATGTGCACGA
>JBAPZR010000480.1:0-2614 GCA_049285335.1 Xanthobacteraceae bacterium
CTTGTAAAGACGCTCTCGGGGGAGCGGTCCCCGCGCTCGCTCCTAGGTGACCGGCGATTTCGATGACAAACGTCGGCTTGCATTGGGGCCATTAGTTTCCATGTTTAAAAGGAGTGGAGTAAAATGATAGATGATCCATTCCTGAACTACTTCGCACTCGGACTGCTTGTTTTTGTAGTCGTTGTGATCTTCTATGGGATCATCGCTATCCATGACATTCCCGCCCAGATTGCTGAGGCACGGCATCATCCGCATGCTGACGCCATCCACGCGTATCTAAGCCGCCGATGTCCGCTTTGGGTCATAAGCGGATATCGGACCGTGCCAGCGCCATGTCCGCTTCCCCCCCAAAGCGGACATGGTTCGGCGCAATTGCCACGTCTGCTTTGTGCCAAAAGCAGACATTTCGCAGTGCAATCGCCATGTCCCCTTTTTGGGCAAGATCGTGTCGGCTATTTTTCGATTGACTGCAACACAAGTGCTCGGAGATCGGCATCGCTGATGATGCTGTTATCCCAGGTTGTGTCGAGACGCTCGACCTGCCCGGCGCTGTTGAGATCGATGGCAACGACGCCGCGCTTTACCGAGCTTCCGTCGTTCGTCCACTCGAAGCCGCCGCCCTGATCGCTACCAATGACGTGCATGAGCTTTGATCCTTTGCCGTATGGTGTCGTTGCCAGTACGCGCGCGAGGTACTTCCCGATCGCCTGTTTACCAAGGATGCGTACCCGTAGCGCCCTGTCGAGGTAGATCGCGTCGTTGGTGAATAGCGCAGCGGCGGCGGTGGCATCGCCCGAGGCGAAGGCCGAGGCCAGCTTTTGCGACACGTCTTTGATCTTGGCCGAGGCGCCTTCGCTCGCGACGTCATAGTCAAAATTCGTCGGGAATTTATCCGGTGGCGTTCGCATCTTCGCTGCGGTTTCAGTGCCGAACGATCGACCGTCCCAATAGTCTATCCAGCGCACCACCTTACCATCCTTGAAATCGACCGCGGCAAGGATTCGGATTTCGCCGCCGAACAGTTCCGGAGTATCGGTGAAGGCGACCAGCGCCGAATGCATGTCGCCACTGATGCGGGTCGGATAGGACAGGCCCGTCGGCGGCCATTTCGGCATGTACAGTTCGAATATGTCAGTCATGCCTTTCTTACTATAGAAGGGCCAGCCGAGCGTCGCGTCGATATAGGTCAGGTGTGCTGCCGAGAAGTGGTCCGATGTTGCGACAGGTTTGTGTTCGGTCTTGGCGGTGAAATAGGATTTGAAGAATGCCACCACCTCCGAAGTCGCATGCGAGGTGTTGACCACGTCTGGGTAGATCCGATCTGCGCGCAAGCCTCCCGTCATCAGCAGTGTCACGGTGGCTACCAAAATCGATGCAAGGTGTTTCACGTATCGCCTCCCTCGGCATGGTTGTGCCATGATGACATGCTATTGCTCGCACGCGCGATATGCGCGGGCTAGTCTAGGTTGGACATGCGAGGCAGATACAACAAACAACGGGAAATTTGACAATGAAACTCTATATGCATCCGGTATCGACCGCGACCCGCCCCGTAAGACTGCTCATTGCCGAGAACGGCATCAAATGTGATGAGGAGATGGTCGATATCCTGCAAGGCGTCCACTATCAGGAACCATATGCATCACTCAATCCCAACCGGATGGTGCCAATGCTTGAGGATGGTGATCTTCGGCTGACGGAAAGTTCGGCCATCCTGAAATATCTCGCCGACAAGTATGACCTGCCGTCCTACCCGAAAGACTTAAAGAAGCGCGCCAAGGTCAATGAGGTGATGGACTGGCTCAATACCCAATTCTACCGCGACTTCGGTTATGGACTGATCTATCCGCAGCTCTTCCCACATCACAAGCGCCGCAGCGAGGAAGCGCACGCCGGTGCCATTGCCTGGGGACAGCAAGGCGCGAAGAACTGGCTACAAATTCTCAACGACCACTGGATCGGGCCAAAAAACCAATATCTTTGTGGCAATGAACTTACCATTGCCGACTATTTCGGCGCGGCTGTCGTGTCGATCGGAGAGCTGGTCGGCTGCGATTTCTCTGCCTATCCTAACATCAAGCGCTGGCTGGACAACTTGAAGAGGTTGAAATCATGGGACCAGGTGAACGAGGTATTCAATGGCTTTGTCGCTGCCAATAAGGGGAAGGACCTTGTGCGCGTGTGAGCCCGCGTATCCTTCAGGTTTCAATGACTTGAATTTAGTTACTCGCCAGGTGGCGACTTGGCGGCCTTATCATTACTGAAACCGTTACGTGCACTACGTCCTCGTCACGCCTAGTTGTTACTGTGCCTTGTGCGAGCGCGGCGAGCCGCAGCATGCTGCCATTGCGCGGAAGAATCTCCGAGACAAACCCGCGCACACCGCGGCTCATGGCGTATTCCTGAAGGCGCGCTTGCAGTGCGGTTCCAAGACCGGCCCCCCGAAACTCCGGCGCAACCATGAAGGCTACCTCGGCGAGATTGGTCGTAGGACTCAAAAAGTAGCAGGCGCTGCCGATGATTTCCTCGTTTTCGCGTGGCCCGGTCACGCCTAGAAACGCGACGTCGGTTTCGTGGTTTACGTTACACAGCGTTTGCAGCTCCCGGTAGGAAA
>JBAPZR010000481.1:0-10927 GCA_049285335.1 Xanthobacteraceae bacterium
GCACCAAGCTAGGGCATGATCCCGAAAAGTGGAAACCGGTTTTCCGAAAAGATCATGCCCAAAACAACAAACTAAAGCGAAATGTCGATTCAACCTAAAATCATTTCGCTTTAATGGAGCAAGGAAAGCCAATGGTCGGGCGTAAAGTGACGCGAGACGATCTCCGCCAAGCGGCGGAGAAGTACAAGAACTGGGGCAAATGGGGTCCCGACGACGAGATCGGCACGCTCAATTACACGCAGCCGGAAGATATCGTTGCAGCGGCCCGACTAGTGAAAAAGGGCAAGGTGATTTCGCTTGCGCTCAATTTCGACAATAACGGCCCGCAAGGCGGCAAGACCAATTATCCGGCGCTTGGTCGGATCAATCCGCTGCACACGATGCTGCGCACGGGCACCGATGCTTATTCCGGCGTGCTCGACAAACGCGGCATTCGCGCCGCCGATGACATGGTGGTGATCTCGCTGCAGTGCGGCACGCAGTGGGATGGGCTCGGTCACGTCTTCTATGAAGACTTCATGTGGAACGGCTACGATTGCCGCGAAGTCTCGTCCTTCGGCGCGCAGAAATGCGGCATCGAAAAAACCAAGAACAAGATGGTCGGCCGCGGCGTCTTCCTCGACGTCGCCCGCGCGCTCGACAAGGACTGTCTCGACGACGGCTATGCCATCACCTGCGTCGATCTCGAGCGCACGGCGAAAAAGCAAAACGTCGAATTCAAGCGCGGCGATTTTATCGTCGTCCGCACCGGGCAGATGGAGCGCTGCCTCAAGGCCGGCAGCTGGGACGGTTATCCGGGCGGTGACGCGCCGGGTTTCGCCTTCGAGACGCTGGAATTCGTCGCCCGCACCGAGCTTGCGGCGCTCGCCAGCGACACCTGGGGCTGCGAGGTGCGGCCGAACAACACCGAGGGCGGCATCAATCAGCCCTGGCACTGGATCACCATCCCGATCATGGGCATGACGATGGGCGAGATTTTCTATCTCAAGGACCTCGCCGAGGATTGCGCCGCCGACAACGTTTACGAATTCATGTTCGTCGCGCCGGCAATCCCGATCACCGGCGCGGTGGGCTCGCCGACCAATCCGCTGGCGATCAAGTGACGCGCAACGCGTTATTTGTTCGGCGCGAATTTGATGCCGGTCAGCATGGCGATGCCCGCGAGCACGGTAATCACCGCGGCGAAGGTCACGTGAGCGACGATTGAATTGGTCACGGCCGCGAGCAGGCCGATGCCGATAACCGGCACTGAATTGCCGGCGAACAGCGTGATGAGGTAACTCGAAACGACTTCGCCGCGTCGGTCGCTCGGCGCTATACGATTGATCACTTCGAGACTGCCGCGATAGCCGAGGCCGCCGGCAACCCCGCCAGCCGCGGCCGCGAGCAACGCAAGCGGCAGTGATTGGGTGATTTCGGCGAGCACCAAGAGCCACAAACCTGGCGGCAAAAGCGCAAGCGCGGTCAAAGTGGCGCGCTGGCTCGGAATTCGGCCGCTCGTGAGGATCGTGATCGCGGCGACCAAAAACAATTCAAAGACAACGCCGCCGGCGACAATGGGCGCCGATTGATCCAGAGCCTCGCGCAGCAGGCTCGGAATGAGCGCTGAATAGAAGCCGATCATGGCGAACGTGGCGAAGCCGGTGACGGCGGGGGAAACGAACTGCAACCGGATTTGCTGTGGAACGCCGAGACGTAGTTTGAGCGACACTTCGCTTAACCGCTTCCTCTTGGTCACGGTCTCCGGCGCGAATGCGGTAGTCCCTGCCACGATACAGAGGAGCGCGAGATAAACCAAGAACGGCAGCTGCAGCGGTGCCGGCGCGAATTGGGCCAGCACGCCGGCGATCAACGGACCAATAGCGCATCCGAACAAATTCGCTGCCGCGGCAATGCGCGCCGCACCCCCGGCGCCACGGCCGGCATAGGTCTCGGCGATCCAAGCGGTGGCGGTGCCCGCCGCCAAGCCGGTTGAAAATCCGCTGAGCGCCCGCGCCGCGAACAGCCACGCCGTGCCGGCGGCTGCGGCAAATACGATGGTGCTGGCAATACCAAAGCCGATCGCCAGCAGGCTTGTCGTGCGGCGGCCGATCTGGTCCGCCAAGCGGCCGAACAGCAAAAGCGCCACAAGGTTCCCCAACACGTAGACTGCATAGACGAGCGTCAGCGTTACCGGAGAAAATCCGAAGGCCTCGCGAAAGAGCGGATAAAGCGGCGTCGGCAGGATGGCGCCGACGAACATCACTGCGAGCATGGTGGCGATGGCCGTTGTGGCGATAATGTTCTGGCGGTTCATCACGGGATTGCGCATTGCCATACATACATGAGTTTTGTCACTATCTCGTTCCACCCGAAAACAGGCACGCGTCATGACAACTAACCTGGACACCAAGACATATCCCGTTACGCATTCGGATGCGGAATGGCGCAAAATCCTCACGCCCGAGCAGTTTCACATCATGCGCGAACACGGCACCGAGCGGCCCGGCAGCTGCGCGCTCAACTTCGAAAAACGCACCGGAGCGTTCACTTGCGCCGGTTGCGGGCAAAAGCTGTTCGTGTCGAAGACAAAATTCGAGAGCGGTACCGGCTGGCCGAGCTTCAACGACCCCGAGCCCGGCTCGGTCGAGACCTCGACCGATCGAAGCTGGGGCATGGTCCGCACCGAAGCGCATTGCAGCCGCTGCGGCAGCCACCTCGGCCATGTCTTCGAGGACGGCCCGCCGCCGACCCATCTGCGCTATTGCATCAACGGCCTGGCGATGAATTTCAAGCCGGAATGACACGGCGCATGCGTATCGTCGATCTGAGCCGCGAGCTCTATCATCGCACGCCGTCCTATCCGGGCCAGCCGCCAATCATCCACGGCATCTGGAAAACTCACGAAGAAGCCTTTGCCGATTCTGGCAACATCCAGGGCAACAGCGTGATGTACTTCTCGATGCCGGATCATGGCGGCACGCATATCGACGCGCCCCGTCATTTCGGCAAAAGCGGTACGCCGATGGACAAATACCCCCTGGAAAACTGCATCGTCCAAGGTGTCTGCATCGATTTGCGCCATATCGCGCCGCGCGCGGAAATCACGCCGTCTGACCTCGAAGCGGCGGTGAAGAAAGCGGGCGTGCCGATCCCGAAAAAGGGCACGGTGCTCTTATGCACCGGCCATCACGCGCGCACCTTTCCCACGCCCGCCTATGCCACGGACAATGCCGGCGTCAACGTCGCTGCGACCGAATGGCTCGCGGGACAGGGCATCGTGCATTTCGGCATCGATTCGATGCGGCCGGGTCCGGAAGGCAAGGTGAACGCACTGGTGCACAAGGCCTGCCTCGAACTCGACATCACCCACATGGAGAGCTTGTGCAATCTGGAATCGCTGCTCGGGGAAGGCGAATTTCAGTTCATCGGCTTGCCGCTCAAATGGCGCGAAGGGACCGGCTCGCCGATTCGCGCCGTCGCGGTGTTCAACGACTAGGGTTTTGTATTTCACGGATGCGGCGCAGCGTCAGGCGTCAGATTGGGCCCGCGCGAAGCGCTGCGACCGGGAAAAGAAGATTTGACAGCGAGGGTTGGGGAATGCTGCTCGGACACAATCGCAAAATGACAGGCGCGCAATGTCTCGCCGACATGCTCAAGGGCTACGGCGTCACGCACGTGTTTCACGTGCCGGCGGTGCTGCGCACCACGTTCGCCGAAATGGAACGCCGGACGGACATCAAGCGGCTTCATGTGCACGGCGAAAAAGCGGCGGCCTATATGGCGGACGGCTATGCGCGCGCCTCCGGCAGGCCCGGCATCTGCATGGCGCAGGTGATCGGCGCGCTCAATCTAGCCGCCGGATTGCGCGACGCTTGGCTTGCGCATTCGCCCGTCATCGCCATGACCGGCGGGCGCGAGCCGAAAACGAAATTCCGCAAAGTCTATCAGGAAATCGACGATATGCCGGCGTTTGAGCCGGTGACGAAATTCAACGCCACCGTCGACGATGTCGCGCGCTTTCCCGACATGGTGCGCCAGGCGTTTCGCACGGCCGTGACCGGCTGTCCCGGCCCGGTGCATCTGCAATTTCGCGGCAATGAAGGCCAAATCGACGTCGAGGAAGCGGACATGGAGCCGCTGTGCGAGCCGCAATTCGCCCGCGTGCCGGCATTTCGTCCGGAACCTGACGAGGCGAGCGTGCGCGCCGCGCTGCAAATCCTGCAGACGGCGGATCGCCCGGTGCTTGTCGCCGGCGGCGGCGTGCGCGCGTCGAGGGCCGCGGCCGAGCTCGTCGCGTTGGCCGAGGTTTTACAGATTCCGGTCGCCACCTCTTTGAACGGCAAGGACGCGATCCCCGGCAATCATGCGCTGTCGGTCGGCGTGGTCGGCACCTATTCCCGCGAAAGCGCCAACCGTGTGGTCAACGCCGCCGATCTTGTTTGTTTCATCGGCACCGAGACCGGTGGCATGACGACCCATTTCTGGGCCGTGCCGAAGATCGGCACGCCCGCGATCCAGATCGACATCGAACCGGAAGCGCTCGGTCGCAATTATCCGCTGGCGGGCGCGGTCAACGGCGATGCCAAGGTCACGCTGGCGCGGATGCTGGCACAGGCCGATCGCGCGAGCGCCGCCAAACGCAAAGGCTGGATCGGCGAAGTCCAAGCGATCTGCCGCGAATGGCGGGAGAAATCTCGGCCGGCGCTTCTTTCCGACGCGGTGCCGATGCGGCCCGAGCGGCTTTGTCACGAGCTGAGCCAGCTTATGCCGGAGGACGCCATCGTCGTCGTCGATACGGGCCATGCCGGAATGTGGATGGGCGGCATGTTCGATCTGTCGACGCCGCACCAAAGCTATATGCGCAGCGCCGGCCATCTCGGCTGGGCTTTCCCGGCCGGCTTGGGCGCGAAATGCGCGTGCCCGGAGCGCCCGGTCGTCACTTTCACCGGCGATGCCGGTTTCTGGTACCACATCGCCGAGGTCGAGACGGCGGCGCGCTGGAAGATCAACGCGGTGACCGTGGTCAACAATAACGGCGGCGGCAATCAATCCAAACGCGGCTTCGACCGCGTCTATGGCGGTCAGCAGACCGCGAAAGCGCGCGAATTGTGGACGTTCAACAAGGTCAATTTTGCCCGCATCGCGCAAGATATGGGTGCGCTCGGCATTCGGGTGGAAGAAGCCTCGGCCCTTCCGGCAGCCCTCGCGCAAGCGCTCGCCGCCGAGCGGCCCGTCGTAATCGATGTGGTGACCGACATCGAAGCTTTGGCGCCCGTTGCGGTGGCGTGATGCGCGTACGCCCGCCTGGATCAAAAGCGATAGTTCAGTCCGACGCGAACGACGTTGAATTGATCGCGGATGGCTGCGTTGAACGATGAAGTCGGGTCTCCGGTCACAGGGACGAGAGCTGTGACCCGTACTGTTTGAGTGCCCAAATCGACAAACTGATATTCGATCTTCGCACTCCAATGCCGGTCGAGCAGCCATTCAACTCCGCCGCCGGCGGTCCAGCCGGTCCGGACCGCGGACGTACTTCCCGCAAAGCAGGTTATGTCGCTCGTGCACAGAAATGATGAAAGGGCATGGACACTGGCACCAAAGTTTATTCCCGAGTCGGTGTAGGTTGCCGAGGCGTTTGTCCTGCCATAGGCGAAACCGCCGGTGCCAAACAGCAGCAGGTTTGGCGTTGCCAGCCAACCCGCGCGAGCGCGAACGGTCCCATACCAGTCCGTGCTCTGCGCTGCGGCGGCAGATTGGGTACTGGGATTTTGGACGAATGACGCTGGGCCGGTGGCCCGGCCGCTCATGCCGGAAAAACTGAAGTCGGTTTCCAGTCCCCATAGCCAGTTCGAGCCGGCGAGCCAGCTATATCCAGCCGCAAAGCCGCCCACTGCACCCGATTGCGAGACTCGATAACCACCGGCAACCGGCTGCTCGCCGCCGAGGAAACCGCCGCCTAACAGCAGTGCAGCGGCAGGATCATTGGGTGAAAAATTCACCGCTTGGCCGCTCCAGCCGGCACCAAACCCGATCCCGGTATAGAACCCGGTCCAACTGTAAGGCATGGGCGTTGGTGCGGCCGCAAAAACCGGCCTCCCGATCAGCGCGGCCAAGGCGATTCCAAAAATGGCGATTTTGAAAATGGCTTTTTTCACTTGAGTGACGCCTGGGTAATTTCAAACGCCCAATTTTAAAAGGCCGCCGTCTAACTTTCCGCGCTTATCACGCCGCCCTACCTCTGTCTGTCGCCGAATGACCTCTGACATAAATAATTCAAGCTTTTCCAGCCCTTCCTGCGATACCGGCCCGTTGGTACGGCGCGGGGCCGTCGCCTAGGCGGGGGATAGAGCCCTGGTTTGCCGAATTGCGGCGAATTGGTGCCGTCAAGGGCATTGCGCTCACGCCATTGTCACGAAATTGCAACCAGACGGGGCGCTTGGTCGCCTCCTCGGCGGCTTGCGATTGTGAGATAGTTTGGGTGCGGTTCGGCACAAGCGGCGCGCAAGCGCGCCAACATTTGGACGGCGATGCGCACAGAACGGGAATCGGCAATCCGTCTGCTGCGGATTCTTATGCTCGCGTCGCTGGTCGTTCCGGCGGCCCTGTTCGCCTACGTTTCCTATAACGACTATCACGATGTCTACGCCGTCGCCGACGAACGCATCGATCGTTCGCTCGATGTCCTGCAGGAACAAGCGCTGAAGGTTTTCGGCACCGTCGATCGCATCTTTCCGGAAGTCGACGAAGTCGTGCGCGACATGTCGGACCAACAAATCTCCGCAGCGCAACCGAATCTCGCTTCGCGCTTGCACCGGATCGTCGCCGTGATGCCGGAAGTGCAATCGATCAATCTGATCGATCCCGACGGGAAAGTCATTGCGTCAAGCTCAACACAACCAAATCCCGACGCCGAGAATTTCGCCGAGCACGATTACTTCAAGGCCCAGGCGGAAAAAGATGTCGGCACCTACATCAGCGGTTTGCACGGGTCCAGTGCCGACATGGCATCGGAATTTTTCGAGGTGTCGCGGCGGCTGCCCTCGGCGGACGGTTCATTTCGCGGCGTGATCGCCGTTGTCGTTCGGCCGCGCTACTTCGATGACTTCTACGCGATGATCGAACAGTCTCCTGGAAATTCCTACGCGCTGGTGCGCAGCGACGGGCTGCTGCTGGCGCGCTATCCCGCGGTCGGTCTTTACGCTCGTCAACTCAGCCCGCAGAGCGTGCTGCGCACGGCCATCGATCATGGCGTCACGCACGGTTTGTTCTCGGTCGATTCGGCCGAGATCGACCATGTCAATCGGCGGATCGGTTTTCGCAAATTGCCGGATTATCCGGTCTATGCGATCGCGAGCATCGAGAAAAGCGCGCTGCGCGCCCAGTGGCTCTCCCTGATGGCCTCGCATTTGATCTTCGGATTGCCGGCGACGCTACTGCTTTTTGTGACGCTCTGGGTCGCGCTCCGGCGCACGCGCGGCCTGCACGAAGAGGCCGAGCGCCGCGAACTTGCGGAAGACGCGCTGCGGCAAGCGCAGCGCCTGGAAGCGATCGGCCAATTGACCGGCGGCGTAGCCCACGATTTCAATAACCTTCTGATGGTCGTGAGCGGCACGGTCCAGCGCCTGCGCCGTCACGTGACCGGCGAAAAAGAGACTCATCTTCTCGACACGATCGTCAATGCCGCGCGCCGCGGCGAAAGCTTGACGCGCCAGCTGCTGGCGTTTTCGCGCCGGCAAATGCTCCAGCCGAGCGTGATCGATCTCGGCGATTGGCTGCCTGAGCTCAAGGACATGTTGAGCCGTTCGCTGCGCGGCGACATCGATATACGCGTCGGCATATCGCGGCAGCCTTGCACCATTAAGGTCGATCCGAACGAATTCGAACTCGCGCTGCTCAATCTTGCTTTCAATGCGCGCGACGCCATGCCCTCGGGCGGTACGCTGACCATTACCGCCAAGCCGATTTCGATGCGCGGCCGCCGCTCAGAGGAAGGATTGACCGGCGAATTCATCGCCATCCGAGTCGCCGATACCGGCACCGGGATTCCGCCCGAAGTCCTGCCGCGGGTGTTCGAGCCGTTTTTCACGACCAAAGAAGTCGGCAAGGGAACCGGCCTAGGCTTGAGCCAGGTCTACGGTTTTGCGCGGCAGTCCGGCGGCGCCGCTTCGATCACCACGTCCGCGCGGCGGGGAACGGCCGTTTCGTTATTCCTGCCGTTGAGTTCGGAACGCCCGGCTAAACCGCATAAGGACGACAAGGCCGCTCGCGCCAAGCCGGCGGCGGGCACGGTACTCCTCGTCGAAGACAATGCCGAGGTTGCCGAGGTCGGCCGCATTTATTTCGAGCAGCTCGGTTACAAGGTCTGCCTCGCTTCGAGTGCGCAGGCGGGTCTCGACGTGCTCGAGCGGCAATCCAATATCGACATCGTCTTTTCCGACATATTGATGCCGGGCGGCATGAACGGGCTCGAGCTTGCCGATCGCGTGCGCCGGCAATTTCCAGATATGCCGATGCTGCTCACAACGGGCTATAGTTCGAGCGGGCAGGACGCGGTGCGCCGCGGTTTCCAGGTGCTGCAGAAACCCTACGATCTCGCCGCTCTGGAACGCGCCTTGGCTGGGGCCCGCCGCGCCGACCGAGCGCTAGCGCGTCAGGAAGCCGCCAGCTGATACCGCACGGCGGCCGATCCGGATCAGCGTGATCCGGCGCTCGTTTAGGGACTTCACATCCAAAAACCACACCAGGTTTTATAAAACTTGCTAGTGTCCTTTCGATTCCAAAGTTCGCTAAGAACGCGCCGCAAGGTGTGGCGAACTTTGGAACCGGGACACTAGGGGAACAAACCTTGCCCTGACAGGTTAGTGCGACGGCGGAGGCGTTTGCGCATTCCACTAACGGTTCGACGTCGCGAGGTATCATGTTCCAACACCGCTCATCGGATTTCGCCCCGAGGGTAGCCGCGATCCAGCAGCATCTCGGCGCTGTTGAAAAGGAACTCGAAAAGATCGGCCGTATCGCCGGTCGCAGGACGTCCGCCGCGGCCGCCGGCGCGACCGAGCAGATCGGCGATGCCGTTTCCACGCTCGTCAACGATATGATGGATCGCTTCCGCCAAGGCGGCCAAAGGGCCGGCGATCAAGCCGGGCGGCTTGGCAATCAAGCGCTCGATCTTGGCGCGCGCTACAGTAACGACGCGCTGCAGCGGATCACCGATGAAATCGAGGACCGTCCGCTCGTCACGATCGCTGTCGCGCTCGGCATCGGCATTCTGATCGGCGCCGCCGTTCTGGGCAGCACCAACGTCCGGCGCAGGTAAGGCGTTGCGCGGGAGAACGGTGCCGATCAGCCTTCGCCGATTTCGCGCAAAATTTCGGCTGTGTGTTCGCCCAATCGGGGCGAGGGTCGCTGCGAAGCCATGGGCTCGCCGTCAAGAATGATCGGAGTTCGAACGCCCGGAACGACGCCGTCTTTGGCCTGCGGGTACTTAAGGTCGAGGCGCATGCCGCGATGAACAACCTGCGGATCGGCAAACACCTGTTGCAGGTCATTGATCGGACCGGCGGGAATGCCAGCGGCTTCGAGCTTGTCCAGCAGCTCTTCGCGCTCAAAGCGCGCCGTCAACGCGCACAGCTTGCCGACGAGTTCGGCGCGACGCGTGACGCGGCCTTTGTTGTCCTTATAACCTTCGGCCTCGGCAAGCTCGGGCGCACCAAGAATGCCGCACAGCTTCACATATTGAGCGTCGTTGCCGGTGGCGATGATGATGCGGCCGTCGGCAACCGGAAATTCCTGGTACGGCACCAGATTGGGATGCGAATTGCCGATCCGCTTCGGGACCTCGCCGGAGACGAGATAATTGAGCGCCTGAAAGGCGAGCGTGCCGACGATCGAATCGACCAGCGCGGCATCGACATAACCTCCGCGGCCGGTCTTTTCCCGCCGCGCCAGCGCCGCAAGGATGCCGATCGTGGCATAGACGCCGGAGAAGATGTCGCCGACCGGCACCCCGACCCGCATTGGCGGACCGTCGGGAGTGCCGGTCATGCCCATGATGCCGCCGATCCCTTGGGCCATGAGGTCGTATCCCGCGCGAGCGGCCGAGGGCCCGGTCTGGCCGAAGCCGGTGACCGAGCAATAGATCAACCGCGGATTGGCCGGACCCAGGCTCGCATAGTCGAGCCCGAACTTGAGCAGACCGCCAACCTTGAAATTCTCAATCAGCACGTCCGAGCGCGCGGCGAGCTTTTTGACGATGCGCTGCCCGTCCGGATGAGTGAAATCCGCCTCGATCGAGCGCTTGCCCCTGTTGGTGCAATGAAAATAGGCGGCATCGAGATGGTCGCCGTCGGCGCCAGGCACGAACGGGGGACCCCAGGCGCGGGTGTCATCGCCGGCGCCCGCGCGTTCGACCTTGATGACGTTGGCGCCGAGGTCGGCAAGGAGCTGCCCCGCCCATGGCCCGGCCAAGATGCGGGCAAGTTCCAGTACGCGCAAACCAGCCAACGGCCCCGGCATAGACCACTCCTAGCTTCGCGCGGCCACGTGCCACGCGGGCGCTTAACTGGCCCAACGGAAGGTCGTTTGTCTACAGCTCTTTAACCTTACGCGCGCTTGTTATTGGCTTGGTGGACCATTAGTTAAACGTTGTCGGATGGGATGAAGCGGTGAACACGACCTTCTTCAGCGAGATGCTACAGAGCATCGCCGACCGCAGCCGCGCCCTCATCAAGCGCGAACGCCGCGAGCCGGCGCACGAGCGCTCGGCGGAACTGATCGAGCAGTGCGAGGAGTTGCTTTCGGGCCGGGGCGAGGCTTCCGGCGTTGCGCTCGCGCAGGAGATTCTCGCGGGCTACGCCGATCTGACCACCGGCCCGCGCATCGCCTTCTTCGAAGCGCTCGCCACCACGTTCGGTCACGATCGGCCGGCCATCGACCACGCCATCGC
>JBAPZR010000482.1:0-2405 GCA_049285335.1 Xanthobacteraceae bacterium
GCGTCAGCCGGTCAGTTTTCGTCGCTTTGCCACGGCGGCAGAGGCAATTCGCTTCGCAGTCGAAGATTTTCCCGCCATTCACACGCTTCGTGCCTGGATGCGGGTGGGAGATGAGCGCTTCAACGGTCATGACATCCAGCGTCTATACGACAGCAACGGCTATCCACAGCGCCGTCGCACAGGGAAGTCGGGTTAAAATCTGATGATATCGGATTGAGCGCGTTAGATGTTGCTGTGACCGCGACTTTAAGCGCGTATCGATAATCCTCTTCGCCTCCGCAACGATTTCGTCTTTGCGATTTTTCTCAAGATTGGTGGGGCTGACCGGTAGTGCAGAAGCAGAGCCGCCGGAGTAGATGGATGCTCGCCAACCTTTTCCGACTGGACCCGCCTGAAGCCGAAAGCCCCGATATTCAATAGTTTCTAGCATGCAAAGCAGCTATTTGACTCTGAGGTTGACGGCAGACTCTTTCCCCCGACTGCTCTCAATCTCGTACTCGACGGTTTGTCCCTCGTTTAGCGAGCGAAGACCGGCCCGCTCAACGGCTGAGATGTGAACAAACACGTCCCTCCCGCCGCCGCCCAAAGACTGAATGAACCCATATCCCTTTGTCGGATTGAACCACTTTACCGTGCCTGTGGCCATTTCCGCCTCCGTTAATAATGGCGGACAGTACTAGCCGGCCTCAAGTGCGACAAGAGCCGGGATCGAGCCACCCTAGTGGATCAAATCTGACACTCGGATTCGTTTGGGGATTCCTCCACAGACTCGCGTGTGGGAGTCTGTGGGATGCACGAGCGAACGAACACTCGATTGAGTGCGGCCGACCGCAGCGAGCTTGAGGCGGTGGTGGCTGACCGCAACAGCCCACAAAAGCACACGTTTGGCGAGCCAAGATTGTCCTGTTGACGGCCGATGGTCATGGCACTGCCGACATCATGCGGGCCACCGGCAAGGCCAAGACGGTAATCTGGCGCTGGCAGAAACGGTTTGGCGATGAGGGCGCGGCGGGGCTTTGGCGCGACAAAACGCGTCCCTCGCGCATTCCGCCGCTGAGCCCAGCGGTGGCCGAACGCGTTGTGGCCCTTACCTTGGCAGGGCCACCGCCGACCGCCAGCCATTGGACGGGCGCGGCAATGGCGAAGGCCGTTGGGATCAGCGTCAGTTCGGTGCAGCGAATCTGGCGCGCTCATGGCCTGCGGCCGCATCTGGTGCGCCGGTTCAAGCTATCCAACGATCCGCAATTCGCGGCCAAGCTCAAGCAGATCGTCGGACTGTACGTCGACCCGCCCGACCATGCCATCGTGCTCTCGGTCGATGAGAAAAGCCAAATCCAGGCGCTGGACCGCACCCAACCAGGACTGCCGATGAAGAAGGGGCGCGCCGGCACCATCACCCACGACTACAAGCGTCACGGCGTTACGACACTGTTTGCAGCGCTTGATGTGTTGGAAGGCAAGGTCATCGGCCAATGTATGCAGCGTCACCGCCATCAGGAGTTCATCCGCTTCCTCAATGTCATCGATGCCAAGGTGCCAAGGAGGAAAGCGGTCCATGTAATTGTCGATAACTATGCCGCTCACAAACATCCCAAGGTCTTTGAATGGATCGAAAAACATCCTCGGTTCGTATTCCACTTCACTCCGACATCAGCCTCCTGGCTCAACGCCGTCGAGGGGTTCTTTGCAAAACTCACCAAAAAGCGCCTCAAACGCAGCGTGTTCCGCTCCCTCCAGGAACTCAAAGATGCTATTCACCGCTTCCTCGACGACACCAATGCAAACCCAAAGGACCAAGGACCCCAACAAAATCATCGCCGCCGTCAAACGGGGGCACCAAGTGTTAGATTCGATCCACTAGGTTTGACGGTCACTGGCATTTTGACGGTCACTGGCATTCGGATGCTGTCGTGCCCACATTGCGCCTATGAGCGGTCTCTTTGGAGAAGACGATTTTTCGGTTGTTGTTAAACACCGTGCACCTCCTCCGGAACCGTGGAGATGGGAGATCTATCGGGCTGGCCGAAACAGTCCAATAGAATGTTCATCGGTCCGTCAGCCGCTATGCGGGCCGGAAAAGCGCTACTAAGGCAGCTCTTAATCGAGTTTGCTGCCTGACGACGCGCACGTAGCGTAATCCCGAACGCGGCTACGTTGGGATGTCGGGTGTGCTCGGGCAACACTTGGCTTGATGGCAAACATAGCACTTGGCACTCAAGTCGGCCGTTGAGCCGACATCGCAAAGGGACGATTCTGGCTCACCGCCCAATCAATTATCAAGGAAACTTCTGAGCACCTTTGATCGGCTTGGGTGCCTGAGCTTTCGGATTGCCTTGGCCTCGATCTGTCGAATGCGCTCCCGCGTCACCGAAAACTGTTGGCCGACTTCCTCCAGCGTGTGGTCG
>JBAPZR010000483.1:0-2359 GCA_049285335.1 Xanthobacteraceae bacterium
GATTAAGTTCGTGCCGCGGAACAAAAAATAATGTGCAGCCCACATCGCGAGCAACACGGTCGCCCCAACAAGTCCGAGCTGAACGGCAACGGCCAAAATCTGGTTATGCGGATTGACGGAGGTCACCGCGGCAACGCCCGTTTGTCCACTCACCGAGCGACGAAACAGTTCCGGAATCGAGCCGGTGCCATGACCAATGACTGGGGCCTCGCGGATGAAGGCGATTGATTTTTTGAGAAATTCGATATGTTCGCCAACGTCGCTGTCCGCGTGTGTCGAGCGATAATTCGCCACATCCTCCAAAGCGTTGTGCACGCGTGCACGGAGATATGGAGAGCTCATCCAAGCGGCGACTAGAAGAACACTTGCGGCCACGCAGCCGACGATTACTCCGCTCAAGCCAAATCGCCGCCACCCGAACAACACAGCTAGCAACGGAAACACGACGATATCCGTGCGGCTCGTTGCTACAAACACCAAGTTGGCAATAAAAAGTGCTGCTAAACCGGCGATCGCCATGGCCATCGGCCAGTTTCGCCCTTGCAGCAGATCGCACGCGCGCCAAAACAAAGCGAACGCATAGATAAGGAATAGAGTGCTCTGTGCGATCATATCGTGGACCGGGACACCAACGATATTGTTGGCGTTATGCCAGGGAAGCCCGGTCAGAGCCAATATCCAGGAGGCAAGCATCAACATCACGGTAGAAATGGAAAACCCGTGAAGCACCCAGGAGCCATTCTGTGACCGCCGAAATTGCGCTAACAGCACAGGAATGACCAGTAGACGATGGAAGCTGCTGAGGCCCGCAAATCGCTCTACCCAGCTTACGTCTGCCCAAAGCATGCCAACGACGGCGAGCAGCCACAACAATACCGGTAACCCTCCGGCGAATGATTTGACCTCACGCCAGATCGCTGTGAAATCTAAGGTCGGGATAACCGTCACAAGCCAGACAGCGAGAAGAATTGACGTCGCCGATGTCGACCATGGCAGCGCTGCGGCCACCAAAACGGCTGCGCAATCGGGAATTCGGGCAAGTCGCTTGCGATCCACTATCATCACAGTTTGTACTGATTCATGCTGGTAACGGCATATTCTGCGGTGGATAGTCCCCGTTAGTCTTCTGCATGGTTCCACGTCTTGTGAGTAGTTGCTTGGCGTAGACAAGGTCAACTTCGAAAAAGGCTGACTGACGCTTCGAAAGGACTGACTAGCCGCAGCGCAATCGCTTTGTCTAATGTGCTCAATGTGGCGGACGGCGAAGTTGGACACCCAGAGCTAAAATTTCCTGACCGCAAAGACCGTGGGACGTCCGGATACCGATCATTAATGGCATTTTGCTGGCTGCAAATGCCTTCTAGGCATGGTCGCTGACTATCTGCCGGCACCGGTGTCGCAGCGAGGGCACGTATCGCCCCGCCCCGCGCGTGGGAGCAAACACTTCCAGAGTCCTCCGAAAGGAAATTGGATCGGCTAACGGAAGGTTAGGCATGTCAGCTAACGGAAGATTAGGCATCAAAAACTACCCTTCTGAACGGAAGTTGTCGCGCCCAAGCCTTCCACGGGATTTATCTAGGGGTACGTGATGCGTAAATCTTCGTTGGCGATGCTTGCTGCTGCAGCGTTTGCTCCGTTTGCAAGCCAAATCGCGATTGCAGCTGACCTAGGAAGACCCCCACCTCCGGCCCCGATTTACATCCCGCCGGCGCCAGTTCCATACCTCTGGACCGGGTGTTACGTCGGCGGCAACGTCGCGGGAGCCTGGTCGAATGCCGAGGTTAGCGACGTCGCCACCGGTGGGACCGCGTCGGCGAGCAATAGCGGCGTTGCTGGCGGGGGCCAGATCGGCTGTGATTACCAGGCGGGCGCATGGGTGGTTGGCGTTCGCAATATGTTTGATGGGACAAGCTTGAGCGGCAGCGGGACGCTTTCGACCACACCGTTCACGGGTACGGCCAACAGCCGTACCAACTGGTTCGACGCCCTGACGGCTCGCGGCGGCTACCTCCTGCAACCGAACCTCTTGCTCTACGTCCAGGGTGGAGCGGCGTGGACGAACACAAATGTAACCTTCTTCGACAGCACCGGCGCGCAGGTTGGCCAGTTCTCCAACGACCGCACCGGGTGGACGACCGGCGCGGGTGCCGAATGGATGTTTGCGCCGCACTGGTCGGTGTTTGGCGAATACAATTTCATGGGCTTCGGGACACAAAGCGCAGCTTTCACGGCCTGTAATGGTAGTTGTGTCCGCAGTACCAGGGCGAACATTCAAGATGCCATGGTCGGGCTTAACTACAAATTCTAAGGAAGCTAGCGGATGGGACGGCAAATAACCTTCCCACGTTCTATCTAGACG
>JBAPZR010000484.1:0-2113 GCA_049285335.1 Xanthobacteraceae bacterium
CACGAAGGCATCGGAAGTTAAATTCTCGACGGACTTCCAAGCGTGCTTGACTTCGGGAAGTGTATTTTCCCAGATCGCTCGCTTGCACCACTTTTCACCCTTCTCTTTGCCCTCGTCGGTGGCGCACATCGATTGCCAAGCAAGTCTGTCTGGATGATTGATGTGTTCCTCTGCGCCTCGTGTACCTTGTTGATGGATCAGGTAGAGGTCTCCGAAAGTTGCCTTTTTATGGGTATTCAGCTCGAACAGTATGGCCGCAGTAGCGAACTTGTGGGCGGCCGCAACAGCATTATCCCGAGCGTCAAGAATATCCCCAGATCCATACTGCACGAACTCGCTTTTGCTTAGTTGGAATAGACCGATATACGACCCGGTGCGCTGTTTCGGGTCAAAATCAGATTCGATCTTGGCAACGGCCTTCATAAAATTGAAGTCCAAGCCAAAGGCGTCGGATGCCCGCTTGATTTCCTCAATCGGCGTTCCGGCTGGAATGTCCTTTAGGGACGCGAGAACGATATCGGCTGGCCTTTTATCGGGTGGGACTTCGGAATAGATGTAGTCGGCGAGATATGAAAGGTGCTCCGGCTTTGGCGAGTTCAGATCATCGTCATCCGGTAGGTCGTATCTCTCAAGCCGCACGAGTTTCGGGCTGAACACTTCATCTTCCGCTTCATCTTCTTCTTCTTTGATTGGAAGCCGGTCGGATTTCTTGGCAAGTGCTGACTCTTGTGTGCTTTCAAGCTTGCTTGCAGGCGGGTCCGGAAGTTGCTGTTCGAGATTGAAAAGCAAATACGTTGCGACAAAAGTTGTGAGCGCAACAACAATATAAACGAAATGCGACGCTCGCATTCCCGTGCCCCCGCCACGATTCGTCATACGATACAATAGCGAGTGGCGAAATAAAGAAATCTTGGCGCGAGGATGGCGCCAAGATGACGAACGGAAAGAGGCTCGCGTTGCCTTTGGACCGTCCGCGGTTGCGGTCATCGACCAACTGACCGTTCTTGGCTCCGCGGGTGGTTGACGTTGCGCGCGGAAGCCGGGATTCAGCGCGAATCCACTGAAGCAGGTGGGATAGGCGCGCCGTCAAGGTTAGAGTTCGGTGCGTGTCGCGTCTTACTGACGCCCAAATCACTCGCGGATTTCGCCTTCGCCTGCTTCGCGGCGTCGGTCATTTTTTTGCTGTCGTCCTTTGCGGCAGTATCGTTTTTCCCAGAAGTGCTCGGCGTCGCGGCAACCGGCTGAGCTGGAGCCTCGGGCGTCGCACTCACATTGGTATCGTGACGGGGCCACGAAAAATCGTCGGCGCGGCCCGTCGGCGTCGGCAGAGCTTCGCCGCGGCCTAAGAGCTTTGCCGCGGCCGGGTCGGGTGTCATTTGCTTTGGGTGGTCTTCCGCCCCAAGAAGATCGCCATGCTCGCCGCCGCCGGTCGATAGCGGCAATACGGGACCAACGTCCGGCCTGCCAGCGGCCGGCACCGATTGTGGCGCCGTCTCTGGACCGGGCAGTGCCACGGGAACAATGTGGTTCGATAGCACCCGGCGCAGGTCGCGGTCCACGTAACTTGCAAGCTTCACCGCACCGGCCTTAGTAAAATGCAAGCCGTCGGCACTGCGGAGCCGTCGGGTTTGGCCCTCAAAGTCTGGACCCTCCACGGCATACCGCCCTTGGTCATCAACAAAACCGTCCCACACGTCGACGTAGACGATGCCAGCCTTTTCGGCGTGCTCGCGATAGAGCTCACCGAGATAGCCTAGGTCGCTCGTCGCCTTCGTGCCACGAATGGCCGGCAGCCCGACCCAAATAATCGGCACGCCTTTGCTCTTGAGCGCTGCGATCATCTCGTCAATGCGCTTGCCATAGAGCTCCGCCCATTGATCGGTGTGGAAATCATAGGAGCCGCCCGGCGCCGGGTGTTCGACGTCGGTCGGCGTTGCATTTTGCGGCGAAGCTTCCGTATCCGCCGGCCCGACGGCTTTGTCTTGCGGCGGTTGGCCTGCCGCATTCGTTCCCTTGTTCGACCCCTGGTTCGCTTCTTGGTTTGATCGCTGGTTTGCTCCTTTGTTCGTCCCTTGATTGGCGCCTTGGGCCGGTTCGCCGGGCCGCTTGGTGG
>JBAPZR010000485.1:0-5414 GCA_049285335.1 Xanthobacteraceae bacterium
CAGCATTCTTCGGTAGGGATTGATTTCGCATGACGCGTAGTAGGCTGCATACAGCCGGTAGCACGCTCTAACTTCGTCGGGTGACATCATCTGCGCCCTCCAGCACTACAAGGCTTCCCCGACGCCATCTAAGAGTATCTTCGTGCGACCGGGTTGCGCTAGATCAAAAGTTGGATCGTTGCAGCGCACAAAACTCACACAACGATGACTGGATCAAAGCGGAGGCGCAGGTCCTGGCGCAATGACGTGCGCTCCGCGGTTCTCACTGGCGGGGCTTCTTTCATTCGATTTTCTGGTGAGACCAATGAACACAGTGAAGAAAACCGAAAGGACGAGCGCTGTCACGATTGGGAAATAGATACGGACATTTCCTTCCGGGCTCTGGTATTCGACGTCACCCGGAAGAAATGTCTCGTCCAGCAGCGGAGCAGTTCCTTTCGGACTCTCATTTGCCATAGCCGATCTGATCTCGATGTTACTTGAAAGAGAAGCCCATCCAGCAGGGGCGTTGGTCCACCTTTCTGCGCCTTGGCCGGCGTTGGGTATATTTGTCCATCTTTCTGCGTCTCGGGCAGCGAGCCAATCGATAAGGACAAGGGCAAGCACCACAACAATGAGAATCTTAAGAAACGAGTACATGATACAGTTGGCGATGGTCGGGTTAGTCCGAATTCAAAGCAAACAATGCCTGCGCTGCCTTTGAGTTAGATCAAATGCCCCTGGCGGGGCTACAAGACGGCTAGGCTATCTGTGAGGCAGTCGGCCGACCATCGCAGAAAAAGGCGCGGCAGGTTGCTTTCGATGAGCGATGCCGGATCCATGACCTTATGATCGAGGGTATCAGGCTGGCTATCAAGAAGCGCGGATACGCGAAAATCGCAAAGATGAAAGCCAAGGGCAAAGACCGCCGACGTCCTATAAAGCTCTAGGACAGCGGCGGCGGGAGCCAGTGGAGCGATTTGTGAACTTAACTTTCCTTAGCGTTATCGCCGCCGTGCTGGGCACTCTCGTCGCGCTCGCGGCGCAGCATGGAACACAAGCGCAGAATGTGCAGCACGTCAGCTGGGTATTCCCCGCCATTTCCGGCAACAGTCTGTCCAAGTTGGCGGCGTCTAAGGACAACGTGCATAACCTTGGCAATGTCGAGAGCAGCAACATCGGCGAGAATGGTGCTCGCAAAATCAGTTCGGCGGGTGGGTCAGACGGCAGAAGGTGCGAGATGTCCCCAGAAGAGTTCGCGAAATTTTATCCTCCGCTTCTCGATTGGATTCGGACTATGTTGACTGCGAACTCACACGCTGCGCAAAGCGTCGCATCCCGCGGGTTTTCGCGGCTACCGCTCTATTTCACCGAAAAGACTCTGGCGTCGACAAAGGTTGTTTTGGTTGATCCGTTGCCAATGCCACCCCTATCTTCTATGGGGTTATCGCGCTTTGCCGATTTTGAGCGCGGCGATTTCGACGGCATCACTTACATCGACACAATCTTTCTGAAGCCGAGCCAATCCGACAACGAGAACATGTATTTTCATGAGCTTGTTCACGTTATTCAATGGCACCTGCTCGGACCAGATCACTTCCTACTTTCGTATGCGAATGGCCTGGAATGCTTCGGTTATCGGCAAAGCCCGTTTCAAGCTATGGCGTACAGATTGGGCATACGAAGCGATGCGATTTTCAAGGGTGCCAGCCCGGCCGATTTACCGATCCAGCAACCAACAAAATTCGAGTTGATCATCAACCAAACGACAGCGAAATCACTCGGACTTACGATCCCGCCGCAATTGCTCGCCCGGGCCGACGAGATGATCGGAGCGTGACGTCCTCAAACCGGTGCGTGAAAGTTTGCGACGATAGAACCGGCCGCGCGGTGACCTGGAGGCATCGGCTATAACGGTGCGTGGTCATGGTGTCGTTCACTGGATCGACCTGGTCGAGCCGATTAACTGCCCGGTTCAACTCGGCGAGCATGTATGCCTTTGCTCAGTTGACTCCAGCCGGTCACGCGCGGTGCTGCACGGCTATCTGGTAGCGCCTGCCAAGAGGAAGGCGGGTTTGGCGCACCGATGACGGCCGATAAGGGGGCTCGATCACCGAATCGGGCCTTGCAGGTCATTGATTCAACACCGTCTTTCTGGACTGGTCGTGGGATCGCTGGGCTTCGCTCCGGCGGCCGCGAATTTCGCGTTCTGCAGGGCAACAAGCGACGCCTGTCGGGCTATTGTTGAAGTGATATTTGAGCCAGCAGAGTTAGCTCGTGTTACTTTTTGACATTGCCAATGACTGCTTGGCCGCCGTCATTTACGTGAACGTGCTCGACGCGTACAAATCGTTGACCGCCGTTACGCAGGCGTCGGGGTGTGACCGTGCTAAACTGCCTCAGCCTCCGTCGCGCTCCCGCTTGTGCTGCCGATTGCGCCGTACGCCCGTCCACACCAACACAACGATCAGGCCCACGAGCGCAACGTCGAGTAATAGTTTCTCGAGAGTTGATGCGGAGCGTCGGCCGAGATCATCGCCGCCCCGTCTTGCCGTGTGGGGGCGGAGTGACCGGATGGCGGATCTCCAAGAACGATGCGTCGCGGCCAGTCGTGTGCCTTCTTCGGTTGGACTGGCCGTCCCCTGCGAGGTTACGAGGGCTTCCAGGGTGAGACGCAAAGATGAATTTCTCGCCGCCGGTTCGACAGCCTCTGACGATCATCCGCTGTTGCGAGCGGCGAGCATCGGCAGAGGCCGCAAGGCAAAGCCGCCGGTTGCCGATAACGCCGACGGCTTTGCTGAATCATCGTGTCTCGTTATAGGCGATGTGCTATCCTTCCTCTGTCGGACCCGGTACGCCCCCTTAGGGACGCGAGGGTGAACACTTCGCTTCATCACCCGCCGGTTCGACAAGCCCTGACGTTGTGCGCTTCGAGGATGCGCCTGCAACGCACCGTCCAGGGGCGACAAGGCAAAGCCGTCGGCTTGAAGGACCACCGGCGGCTTTGCTGTTTGATCGTGGCGCGCTTAATTCTTTCCCAACAGCTCTGGCAGCTTCGCAAAAGCGACTGTGATAGCCATCACCACTTTGTCGATTCCCCAGGCACCTAACCGAATGTGTAATTGGAATCCATTCGCGTAGCGCTCATCGTAGAGAAACAGAGAGGTTATCCCGCACTTCCTCATGCGATAGATTGCGGCAAACCGCCAAGATGATTGAGATAGGCCATGATACCCGAATCCATCATGCTCCGTTGTATCGCCAATTGCCTGGAAACGTCGCGGTATTATGCCAGTAAAGGGAATCGCCCGTCTGCCGATTGGTGGCATGATCGCGCCAAAGCGTTTGCTCACAGACTAAGCGAGCCGCATTAACTCTCTGGCGTTGCGATGTGAAGCGCGGTTTCGATCCCCAACGTGTGCTAGAGTGTGATCCTCGGCTTGAGGGCGTGAGGCGTCGCGGTGGGCCGGATACTGTTGCGACTACGAGTTCTATTGAAACCCTCGGAGATATTTCGACGTTGGAGGGAGCGGCGCTTTTGCGCGTGATTAAGCGTCCGCGCGATGACGACAAAAAGTGGAGAGAACATGAGTAGGCTTCCTTTTCTCGTTCCGACGATTACCGCACTGCTGCTATGTCTCGCTTGCACTCCATCGAACGCCGCGCGTCGGGTCGGCGGGTATGATGGGACTTGGAGTGTGGCAATTTACCCCCTGCGCGGAGACTGCAGTTCTGTTCGTGTAGCCGTAAGGATCGTCGGTGGCCGCGTGTATTCCGAGGACCAAAGCTACCAATCGAATGGCGTTGTCAGCGCTAATGGCGTAGTCCGGGTGAGCGTTGCCGGGGCTGGCCGATCCGCATCGGGCTCTGGCAGGCTATCGCGCAATTCCGGCGCTGGTCGATGGACTTCGTCTAGGGGAGAATGCTCCGGCACATGGTCAGCCTCGCGACGCGAGGGCTACTACTGAGAGCGGCGGGCAGTTTGTGGCCTCTGCCGCGACGGACGGAGGTGAAAAAAATTCGCATTGATTGTCGCGCTTCTGGCGTTTGGTGGACCGCGTTGCAGATCCTCGCATTTGCCTTCGGGACCGTGGTGACGGAGAGTGCTGCGCGAGCGCAAGTGATAGGGCCGCAGTATGATATGCCTATCGGCTCAGCAGCCCGGCCGTACTTGCTCCTTCAAATCGCTGGCAATGGGCCTGCCACCTTTGCCGATCTTGCGGAAAAGGTTTTGCCAGCTGTGGTTGGCGTCACCACCAAGGTCCCCATCCCGCGCCACGGGGGGCCTGGTCAGCGATCTTTCGATTTTGGCGGTCCCAATGAAGATGGACTTCCAATGCCGGGCGGCCAAAACCGGGGGAAGGCTCAAATTACGGCGGTTGGATCTGGCTTCTTCATCTCCCCAGATGGCTATGCGGTAACAAACAGTCACGTTTTGCAAAATAGTGATACGGCCGAAATCCTCACTCAGGATGAACGGACATACACGGCGAAGGTGGTCGGCAAGGATCCGATCAGTGATCTCGCTCTCATCAAAGTCGATGGACGTAATGATTTCAGCTACGTAACGATTGCCGACGAGCTTCCGCGGGTCGGGGATTGGGTGCTCGCGGTGGGGAACCCCTTTGGTCTTGGAGGCACAGTAACAGCCGGGATCGTCTCCGCGCGTCACCGCAACATTGACCCGGATTCCTCCGAAGATCTCATTCAAATTGATGCTCCGATTAACCGCGGCGACTCCGGTGGCCCCAGCTTTGACAGCAACGGCAATGTTATCGGCGTCAACACGATGATCGCTTCGCCGTCGGGTGGTTCAGTAGGCGTTGCGTTCGCGGTTCCAGCCGACACAATTAAAACGGTAATCCCCCAACTGAAGGCTAAGGGGTCAGTGACACGCGGATGGATCGGGGTTCAAATTCAATCCATCACTCCGGACCTTGCCAATGGCCTTGGTCTCAATAGCCCTCGCGGAGCGATTATTACCAGTGTCCAGAGGAATAGCCCGAGCGCGAAGGCTGGATTAGCGAGGGGTGACGTCATTACCTCGATCGATGGTGAGCCGATCAAGGACGCCCACGAACTGACAAAGAGGATCCAGAACATCGCACCGGGCACATCGGCTCAGATTGGCTTGCTCCGCAACGGCAATGAGAGGCCTGTGACTGTAACTCCGGGTCAACTGTCCGACCACGCAACCAATCAATGATGATCTCTTGGATCGGTGACAGTGATGATTTGAGAGGCTTAAGTGGACGCGCGGGGCGAGCTAACTTTAACTTTCGACGATTTGTCGATCGCGAGTATGCCGAGACGTCTTGCGGTTGCTTGCGTTTGTTCGCTCGTCTTGGGCACATTTACTGATGCAGATGCCGCCTCAACTATTAAGATTACATGCAGCGGAAATCCTACCGATTCGCGCTCAGCCGGTGTAACGC
>JBAPZR010000486.1:0-1752 GCA_049285335.1 Xanthobacteraceae bacterium
ATGTAAACTGCGTCCCTTTCCCCCGAGCGCAGAACGCTCCATGGTCGGGAATTTTCCCGTAACCTTTTGATGCAACATCGGCGTTTTTCTCCTTAGTCGGGAGAAAAGCCGCGCCTAATCAATGTGGAGGGATTGACTCTTAATCAGCGGGTCCAAGGTTCGAGTCCTTGTGCGCCCACCATTATATCAATAGCTTAGCTGGGTTCAGCCTGCGCAGCGGCCGGATTATTGAAGGTCGAACCAAAACTAATAACGAAAGAAGTCGAGTTGACCGTGGAGAAAATTCTCGATACCTGGCCGCGCGAAATGAAAGCTCTGCCGTTGCCACTCGAAGTGCAAAAAGCAATTATAAACCGGTGGCAACAGATGGCTTTGGTCGAAAAAATTAGGCCGCAAATGGTTCAGGGTTTCCGACCACCTTCTCATGACCGCAGCGAATCAGCGGAAGACATGCACGACAAGGGTGATCGCAAATCAGGCGCTCCGCGTAAACTTTCGTCGGGGTAATAGCATTGGTTTTGTACTGCCGGCCGGGCCGGCACGCTCTAGCATTAAATCAAGAGTCGCTGCAACGCTTGTCGGGCGAATCTTAATTTCTAGTGACCATTACCTTAACTTTCCCGACGTTGTGTTTATAGAAAACGTCGTAGAGGTTTGGGAATCCAATAACAGCGTCATTGATAAAGAGGAATAATTCGCCTGGTCGCTCTGCTTTGAAATTATCGTCGAAAACGTACGAATCGCTAAAGTCTGGATCGTATGACTTTTGTTGCCCTCCTGTATCACCTATCCGGGCAACAATGCGATACCAGGGTTGAGATAACTCACGTCGTAGTGGCACTAGTGAGATGGCGCGTAGCATTTCCATAATTGACATTTCTTCGTTCGGGCCGATGCTCGATGGGTTTGTTATGACGCCGAATGAATAGTATCCGAAAGGTGCCTTCACACCGTTCCAATCTGTGAAGTTATTCGTTGTGTCGAATTTGATGTTGTATTCGCCAAATTGTTCGACGATCGCGCCTGTGCTTTGACAAAGGTTATTAGTGTGAAACTCAGGCAGCTCAACCCCGTAATGTGGCAAATACTTAAATGGATTAACTTTATCGTCGTTTGAAAGAGTAGCATCAGATGCTGCCCTTTCCTTCAAGGCGTGAAGTCCCATTGCTACGGGTTTGCCATTTACAACTGCCACGAACTGGCCTCGATTGAGCGTTGGTAGTCGATCACCGTTACTCGTTTCTCTGCATACAGCGCCGCCAAAGTCTAAAAGATTGAAGAACGAACGGCTCACCAATGTCAGGCCAAGATAAACAAAAAGAATAGCGAAAAATGCGGGAGCGAATCGCAATTTTATTTCACTCAGTGTCTTCTTGTACCACCAGCTAGAGCGCAATTTGAAAACGAACTTTGAAGGAAGAAGCATAGCGATCAAAAAGACAGCAGCGATTCCGCGTATCGGAAACGCCCCGTAATAAGTCATTGCGGTATTGAATATCGACCAGAGCCAATACTGATGGAGCCAACTTACGTTTGGAAGCAAAGGATAAAGCACTAGACATAAAGAGATCAGAACAAGTAGAGTTTGAACAAATGACAATGCGGGCCATTGCGATTCCGGTAGTAGCTTTCTCGCACTCGATCGCATGGTAACTTGCCAGATTGAGTCCATACGATCTGTAATTTGATAACCGAGACGCGAGCCACTCTTTATCAATAATCCGACGATTACTGCCGCCAGAACAAACCAAT
>JBAPZR010000487.1:0-2647 GCA_049285335.1 Xanthobacteraceae bacterium
CTGTAGGGGGTGATCATGCGTCGTTTGTTTGTTGCGTTAAGTTCTGCAGTGTCCGTCGTTGCACTTACGCACATGGCGTCGGCAGCCGATCTGGGACCTCGAATAGTCTACAAAGCCCCGCCGCCTCCGCCACCCGTTCAGGACTGGTCCGGAGTCTATGTTGGAGTCGAGGGCGGCTACGGTTGGGGCAAACAGGACTTCGACCCGGCCTTCAATTTTTTCCAATTGCCATTTGTGCCGTCGTCAGCGTTCCCCTTCCCCACCATCAGCTCCGTAAACCAGTCAGGCTGGTTGGCCGGCGGTTTTGCCGGCGTGCAGAAGCAATGGGGCAGCTGGGTGCTCGGTCTTGAGGCCGAGGTCGACGGCGCCGATATCAAGGGCTCGACCACGGCAACGGGAACCCAATCGTTTTCAGTCGCGCCTGGAGCGCCGATAGGCAAAACGTTGACTCTCACACTGAACGAATCAATCAACTCAAAGGTCGATGAACTCGCCTATGTGGGTCCCAAAGTCGGCTGGGCGTTTGGGCCGAATTGGATGGTCTACGTCACAGGCGGCGCGGCCTGGGCGCATAAAGAAGACACCGCTAGCGAAAGCGCTACGCTAACATGCTCGCCCGGCACCAGCACTGACAATAATGGTCGCTGCTTCTCGTCTGACAGCTTCGCATTAGCCTTTGGGCCCCAATCAGGCGCCGTATCAATGTTTGGCTACGCAGTCGGCGGCGGTCTTGACTATAAATGGCAGCTCGATCCGGGTTCGGCTGTGATCTTCGGCGTCAAATATCTGCACTATGGTTTCGGCGACAATACGCTAACGCTCGTCAACAACCAGTTTACGAATGCTGAAAGCCTTAGCTTCAACACCAAGGAAAGCGTCGATCTCGTCGTGGGTCGCATCAGTTACCTGTTCTCCATCCACTGAGCTAAGGAGGATTGGAAGGGGGACTGGAAGGGGGGACTGGAAGGGAAAGCCTCCCCCTTCTATCCATTCCCCGACGGGGGATGATCCTATGGCATCTGAGATCGATGACAAAATATCGCTCTCCAGCGGGTTGGGCAGTGTCGAGTTCGTATTTGACGACGATGACGTCGTTTCTTTGCTGAGAACAGCAATTGAACACGAGGGAAGTCAAGTTGCCTTTGCGAAACGCCACGGCATCAATCGCACCTACTTGAATAATTGAGTGGCAAAAGACCTGTGGGTGATGCTGTTGCAGAGACTCTTGGGCTTCACAAGGTGTACGTCGTTAGCCCGGTCGCAGATCGATGCGAAACGGAAATAGCTCCTAAGGCGAGGCGCGAGCTCATTGACGCTTAGGTAATGGCCTTTCGCGCTTTTCAGACGCACGACCCCGAAACTGGCCCCTCGCTAAGCGGGGTTCTTTTTTCGGCGCCCCGCACTACTCTTTGCGCAACAGCTTCAGCAGCTTCGCCACATTGACCGTCCGGCTATCAAACAAAGGAATATGAGATAAAGAAGCAACAATGGGCAGCAACGTCCTCTGTGGCGCCCACCTAAAAGAGGGATGAGGCCACAGCCATTGGCCCGCGCTGCGCCTGCTAATCGGCGATTAACCGTGATGAGATTCCTTCGTAATCATTCATGTCAAATTATTATTACGAGCATTAGGTCACATCTGCAGGGCTGAGCGCCTAAGTAGCGAACAACAGGGAGCTTGCCGAGAACAGAGCAGGACATGCTCTGCCCTGCACGCGCAACACGGAACCGCTCAATCATGATTGCAATTATCGATGACGATGTATGCGCCCGGGAGGCTACAGCAGTGGTAATTCGATCGCTCGGTTACGCCTTAGCGACCTTTGCGTCAGCAGAAGATTTTCTTGGTTCAGATCAGGTTAACGACACGTCTTGTCTGATCACCGATTTGCATCTGCCGGGTTTGAGTGGCTTGGAGCTCTATCAACGCCTCCGCGCCAATGGCTTCGCGGTGCCAACAATAATCGTCACAGGGAATCCCGATGAGACGACGCGCACGCAAGCGCTGGCCGCCGGAGCTGTCGCTTTCCTGAGCAAGCCGTTCGACAAAAAGACCATGGATGATTGTGTGAAAACCGCTTTTACCGGGTCGTAGCGGTCACATCGTGGTTCCGGTGGTGAGACTCCAAAAATGTCCTCCGTGGGCATTCCGCCTTGCCCCCATGGCGGCCGCCAGCAAAAAAATTGTCAGAACGCGGTCGGATAGGTGAACTATGGAGTCAACCTGGAAGCTTGAGGTGCCGTGGCTGCCGCAATGACCGTAAGTGGCGGCTCGTTGCTTTTCGATTTTGAGAAGTCGGCGAGCTGATCCAGTAACTCGGAGCCAGGTTTCAGCCAAGCTTCATCGTTGCAACAAATCCGGCTTTGGCATTCGCCGCGGTCTGCCGCGCCTCGCCGCGCTCACAGAGGGACATTCGCATCAGAAGGCTCGATCCCATCTCTCTATGCCTCGGGCTTTGGGCTGACGACCGGCCAACCGGCTGGCACTGAAGCGGTTTTATGGGCGATAGGGAAACTTTGCCGGTGAGGCCTCGCATTTCCGGCAATTCTTCTTTCAATGGGTCGCAACGACGCAAAATTGGCGACCAGACCACTATCTACGCCACAGTTCCCGCAAATCCGTCTTCGTCTTGTTTCGGAACGGTGT
>JBAPZR010000488.1:0-10840 GCA_049285335.1 Xanthobacteraceae bacterium
GCCGAGAAGAGGTTCCCCGACGATCTCGCCTGGAAGGTGACCTATGACCCGACGCTGTTTGTCAGCAACACGATCCACGAGGTGATAAAGACCTTGCTTGAGGCCTTCGTTCTCGTGGTCATCGTCGTTTTTCTTTTCCTCGGCAGCATCCGCGCGACATTGATACCGACCTTGGCCGTCCCGGTCAGTCTCATCGGCACATTCGTCGTGCTTCTGGCGATCGGCTATTCGGGAAACACCGTTTCGCTTTTGGCCGTCGTTCTAGCGGTTGGCATCGTCGTCGACGACGCGATTGTGGTCGTGGAAAATGTCGAGCGCGTAATGGAGGAGCATCCGGAGCTGACGCCCGGCGAAGCCACCAAACGCGCGATGAGCGAAATCACCGCGCCCATCATCGCGATTACCTTGGTGCTGCTGTCGGTCTTCGTGCCGGTGGCCTTCATTCCCGGCATATCCGGCGAATTATTCCGCCAGTTCGCGGTGACGGTTGCGGTTTCGATGTTCCTGTCAGCGATCAATGCGCTGACGTTGTCGCCGGCGCTGTGCGCCATCCTGCTGCGCCCGCATCACGGGCCGCGCCGGGGCATCATGGGCTATGTGATGCGGTTTATCGATCGCGTTCGGGATGGCTATGGATCGGTTGTGGCGCGGATCGTTCGCGTCGCATTTCTCGGTCTGGTGATGGTTTTGGTCGCGGCAGCCGGAATTGTCGGCCTTACACGATTAACGCCGACCGGATTCCTGCCGGAAGACGACCAAGGCGCATTGTTTGTCATTGCCCAGCTGCCCGGCGGCTCTTCAGTGGCGCGCACGACCGATGTCGTTCGGCGTGCCGAGGCCATCTTGCGGGAGCATAAAGAAGTTGAAGACATCACCACCGTCGTCGGCCTAAATTTCATCGATAATTATTCGCAGTCGAACGCGGCCTTTATGGTTGTCACGCTCAAGCCGTTCGAGGAGCGGAAGGGTCCCAATCACAGCGTGGCGGCGCTTATTGCCCGATTCGGTCAAGACTTTCGCCAAATCCAGAACGCCAACGTCCAGCCGCTCGCGCCGCCGCCGATTATCGGTCTCGGCACCGGAGGCGGCTTTACTTATGTTTTGGAAGACTTGCGCGGCGGCGATCCCAAGGCGATGGCCCAGGCCTTGCGCGGCCTGACCGTCGCGGCAAACCAGAATCCGCAGCTGACGCGCGTGTTCAGCACATTTTCGGCGACCAATCCCTCGATCTACCTCGACATCGATCGCGACAAGGCGCAAATCCTCGGCGTGCCGCTCGACAGTGTCTTTCAAGCGCTTCAAGCGTCGCTTGGCGGCTATTTCGTCAACAACATGAATCTTTTTGGCCGCACCTGGCAGGTCCAAGTGCAGGCCGAGGCCAGCGATCGGGCGAACATCGACGATGTCTATCGGATCCATGTGCGCAGCAGCGACGGCAAGATGATTCCGCTGCGCAGTCTTGCCGAGGCCCGTGTTGTCGTCGGACCAGCCGCCTTGATCCGCTACAACAACTTGCGCGCCGTAACCGTCCAAGGTAGTCCGGCGCCCGGCGTGTCGTCAGGTCAAGCGCTCGCCGCTATGGAATCCGTCGCCGCCAAAACACTGCCCCAAGGCTACGCCGGTGAATGGACCGATACTGCGTTCCAGGAAAAGCGCGCCGAAGGAAAGACGCCTATCATTCTCGGCTTCGCCGTGCTGTTCGCCTATTTGTTCCTGGTTGCGCTTTATGAGAGTTGGACGATACCGGTTCCGGTCTTGTTGTCAGTGTCGATCGGTATTCTGGGTTCGTTTATCGCGATCAATCTCGCGGGTCTAACACTCGATCTCTATGCGCAGATCGGCATGATCGTGCTGATCGGTCTCGCGGCCAAGAACGGCATTTTGATCGTCGAATTCGCCAAGGAGCAGCGCGAGAAGGGCGTTCCGCTCCAGCAGGCCGCGACCGAAGGGGCGCGATTGCGTTTCCGACCGGTGATGATGACGTCTTTTGCCTTCATCCTCGGTCTCCTTCCCTTGGTCATCGCCTCAGGCGCCTCTCAGCTCGCGCGGCGGCATGTGGGTACACCGGTCTTCGGCGGCATGATCCTGGCATCCTTCATCGGCATTTTCGCGATCCCGCCGCTCTATGTGATGTTCCAGGCGCTCCGGGAAAAACTCAGGCCATCGGCGCGACCCTTAGAAAAATCCAAGCTGCCGGCAGAGTGAGCCAAAGGAATTGTTGGCCCCAATTGCCAATGCTCCTTGGATTGTGCGCGTCGCCTCCGGCCGACACATAGCGTCCAGTACCGAGCTTTTGTTTGCTGCGTCGGTTAAAAATGGCTAAGCTTGAATTGGCGAAGGGGGCTTCCGATTGGGAGTCTGACATGTGCGATTTCAGCCTTCACAATGTGAAATCCCGACCCGCAAGAGTTGGCGATAAGCTTACGACACGCGACTTTGGAACTGGCACAAGAGGGTTTGCAGCAGCGGAAGATGCAAATGTTGCGGTCTGCATTCGGCCAGGAACGGAATTGTCTTTTGCCAGCGCAGTTACACGCCTTCCAACGGGCTTTTTCGCGTGGCGCGGCAAGACGATGAACCACAGCACGGCAATCTTTCGGCAAGTCAACAAAGACAGGGTCGCCGCACATCACGACGCACTTGAATTCCCAGATGGCCGAATCGTGCTCCTGACACTCCTGGAGGAAGGTCAGCAAGCCGTGGTCCTTCAATTGCCGGCGGAGCCGAAGACTGTCGTTGAGGCTGAGGCTCAGCAGCGAGCTGCCTACGCGGGATAAACGCGCGTCACTATAGACTTTAACGCCTGCCAACCGGCTCGCGTGGCAGGGCAGGCGTGTCAAAAACGGCCGTGTGCTTCGTCGCGGTCGGAGGGGTGCCATCGCGGCCTGCGGGGAAGCAGCAGCGGAGAAACACACGCGAAGCCGCCATCCGGTTTGACCGCTCTCGTCAGCGCTGGCCTACTGCTTGCTGCGCTCGTCGCCATCGTGTGGGCCTGGCGAAATCGCTGACGATTCGAAATCGGCGTTCGACGCGCGGAAATTGGTATTGATGCCTGAGGGTCTTGCGGCGCTGAGGGCCGCCCGGGTCACTCGGTTACAGACCAATTTGAACCTGGCATTGGGGTCGGCGCTGGCCAGCATTGGCTTGGCAATTCCGACAGTCGCCTTCGTTTCGATTGCGCTCTAACAGCCCATCGAGCTTGGACTTGGCGAAAAGGACGGACAACGGTGTTTCAGAGCGTCGTGCATTTGGCGATTTTTGCAGTTTTCTTGTTCTTTGCGATCTTGCCGTAGAGATCCTTGATCTAGATCAACACACAATGGGAATGCGGAGCCATTCTCGTGTTGTCGTGCGACGAGTCCACAGAGTGCTTGCCTAGGATCAACAACGAAACCTTCGTCACGGCGGACCATTCAGGGGTACGGCCGGGTTTGCCATCCTGCCAAAGCTTCTTCAGGAGATAGTCGATCATGGCGCACGATAAGGCAAATAGCGACGGTAGGATGAAACGAAAGCTCTACGAAAAAGAGCTGCAGAAGCTGCAAGTGGAGCTTTGTTATTTGCAGGATTGGGTGAAGGCAGCCGGCGCGCGGATCATTATTTTGTTCGAAGGCCGCGATGCCGCCGGCAAAGGTGGTATGATTAAAGCCCTTGCGGAACGAGTGAGCCCGCGCGTTTTCAGATTGGTGGCACTCCCAGCGCCTTCTGATCGTGAAAAGACACAGATGTACATGCAACGCTACGTCGAACGATTTCCGGCCGCCGGCGAAATCGTCATTTTCGACCGCAGCTGGTACAACCGGGCGGGGGTTGAGAGCGTCATGGGATTTGCTAGTGCAGAGCAAGTCAAGCGGTTTTTGAATCTCTGCCCGCAATTCGAGAAATACATCGTCGATGCAGGCATTATTCTAATTAAATTCTGGCTAGAGGTCGGAAAGAAGGAACAAGAAAGGCGCTTTTTAGCGCGTATCAACGATCCGCTTCGTCAATGGAAGCTCAGTCCGATGGATTTGGAGTCATACGGGCGCTGGTACGATTTCTCACAAGCGAGGGATGTGATGCTTAACGCCACCGACAGCGATCACGCCCGTTGGCATATCGTCAGAACGGATGACAAGCGGCGCGGCCGGCTGAACTGCATTTCGAAGATCCTAGACATCATTTCATACAAGAAGACTTCACAACCGAAGGTCAAACTGCCAAAGCGATCGAACAGGAAGAAATACGACGACGAGGCTTCGTTGCGAGGCAAGCACTTCGTCGATGAGAAATTCTAAAGACTTTGGTCTTTTAGCTTCTTCGCATTATTCCCAGATATAGAGCGCGGAGGGATGCAGTTTTCAGCAGCATGATGTGGTGACGAATTGGCGGTCAATTGAGCAGGATAATCGACAACCCGCTCGCTGTATTCTTTATCGCTTTAATCGCGCAATGGGGCGCGGCCTACATCTGTGACCACTTCGCAGAAAGTTGGTCCGGATCTTGATGTTGTCCGCGGTCCCGACGCCGAACGTTAGGGTGAAGGTGAGGGCCACGATTAGGCCGAAAAGGACCTCTGAGATCCTTTCCATTGGATCGAGCACCCCGAACACGGTCTTGCTCGATTCTTGCAGCATCTTCCCTCCCTCAACCTTCTTCTCAGCGCCCAGCATCGGATCTTCGTTTTGACTCAACTGGGCACGCCGACTAGCCGGTGTGTCACTTGAGCGCCAAGGCGCGCGCGTTATGCTGTCTCGGTCGGACTAGGCTATTGTTTCACTCCCTGACTGTTGTTTGTCCGTTGCTGCCCCGTTTGCGGGCGATAAGGCAAAGCCGCCGGTGTCTCCCATACCGCCGACGGCTTTGCTGTTTGTACCTTTACGGCGACGCCCTTCCCGACATTTTCTCTTTTCGCGGTCTCTACAGGGCAGCGTACGAGCTAGTCACCAGCCAATAAACTGCACGCATAAAGACCACCGATGGCGACCGCTGCGGCTGTCCCCCAAATCAGGACCCCGAGCACCCTCTCGTAAAGGGTGCGGGTCGTCCTTTGAATGTCATTCTTTTTGAGAGTTTCTTCGTCGACGTTCCTGCCGTTCTCATCTTCTATCCAAGCTTTGTATCCCCCTGTTCCGTTGGACCTCGATAATCTCAAGCGCACGTTTTGGATCGTCGATTTCGGATTTAATTGTCCACTTTGTCATGGCTGCACCCAGAGACACACTCGTTGACCTTAACATGAGGCCATCCAGTCGGCGTAACCCTTATCGCAAGCCAACTGGAGCTAGCCCGCAGACTTACCGGAGCCAATGCCAGTGGCACGCTATCGCCAAAGCGATCGAACAAGGGCAGATACGATGACGAGGCCTTGCAGGGCAGGCATTTTGTCGCCGATAAGTCCGAGAGGCAATCTGTCTCCGTTCGATTTGATCTAGATCAAAAATTGTCGACGCTCAGTGGGAGACCATAGCGGCATCAAGAGTGAGGCGCCAAGAGAAGGCGCCAACGGTGATCAGTTGAGTCTCATCAGACAGAGTGAGGATTGCGATGTTCTACCTTCAGGAAGGCTTCACCTATCGAAATTTCCTTATGGATGCGCTGGCAATATTCGTCTTCATCGTGTGGTTCTGGCTGCTCATTACAGTCGCCAGCGACCTATTCCGACGCCACGACATTTCGGGCTGGATCAAGGCAATTTGGGTCATTGCCTTGATCGTACTTCCGTATATCAGCGTGCTCGCCTATCTGATCTTTCAGGGAAGGGGCATGGCCGAGCGTAATGTGCAACAGGCGCAACAGGCGCGCGATGAACTGAGGCGCGCGATTGGTTATAGTGCCGCCGATGAAATCGAAAAGCTCGATCAGTTAAAAAAGGCAGGGTCGATCAGCGATGCCGAGTTTGCGCGGCTGCGCGCCCGCGTCGTTCAGTGACGGTTCCACATCTCAAAATCGACGAAAATTCGGATTGCGGCGTCGCGCGAGTTGACGTAATGCATCGGGTGGGTGAACGTCTTGTCGGGCCGCCACACTCGCGAAGGGTAGCCATGGCGAAATCGCTGGCTGGGTTCTCGGTCCACCGCAAAGGAGCCAAGACCATGCCAAGGGAGGACATCCGCTCAAACCGCTCGACGAGCCCGCTAGGCTCGGAGTTCTTCGATACGCTTCAAGAAATGAGCCGCGATTGGATGGCGCGTGCGACAGCAGAAGTCGAGCTCAATCTCAAACTATCGAAAAAGCTGACCGCCGCTCATTCGGTTCCCGACGCCGTAGCCGCCTATCATGAATGGCTGAGCGAGGAGGCAGGTGCGCGCGCAGAAGACGCGCGTGTGTTGATGTCCAGCGGGCAAAAGTTCATGGACGCCAGCTCCCGATTTCTCTCACACAATTGGACGAGCGCCGGCCCGACCACTTAAACCACGCAGCCCCGGTTACCTGGTCATCGTGCGGGTATCCCAACCGCGCGAAATCGCGCCTTTTCCCAATGCAAAATGCGGCCGAGGATCCCTGGCGCGCCTTAATCCCCCTTTGCCGGATTAACCTCAGAGATTAGCCCAGTGGGCGGCTAAGGGCTTCTCCTTAGGGGGAAGTTCTGAATTTTCCGAGGAACCCAATGCACTTAACAGGAGGTTAGTAAGTCAAAGAGGGAGGGTGCGTCATGCGGAGCAGTCGAGCAGGCTTCTGGAAAAAGGCTCTGACCCTCACAAGCTACGCGGCTGCTGGCGCCATCATCGCTTTTTGGACGGCCTATTGGCCGGCTTCAGCTGGAAACATTCTCAACAAGCTCAACATCGCCTCAAAAGACCAGATGCCGGTGTCCGATGCTTCCGGTCAGGGCGATAAAGCCGAACAGTTTCGCGGCGCCACGTTCGACGAACGGTGGGACGCCGTGCCTGCCCCAAAGGGCGCCCAGAGCGTCGAGCGCAAGAGCGAGCATCAAGTTCCGCAATCCGGAGAGCACGCCGAGAAAATCCCGTTCAGCTGCGAAATGGCGTTTAGCCGCCTTGTTACGCACGGTAACTTCAGCACCCGTTGCATCGCAAGCTTAGACCCGCTCACCGCAGTCATTCCATCCGCCTAGCGCACAAATAAGCCGCGCTGCCGCGGCGACAACGTGCGCCTTCGAAAATCGTCGGCCTCTTTGACCTAGATCAAAGTGAGCTCGCGCGAAACGAATTCAGAATCCTTTTTCCCGCAGTTTACTCGACCAAAATCAACACAAAGATGGAGAGGAACGATGGTTACCCTTGTGAGGACGCTCAAGTTTGTGGTCGCCTTCGTGGCGGCCGTAGCATTTTCATCGATGCAATCATTTGCTCAGTCCCCTGGAACCGGATCGGTCAGGCTGAATATCGTCAAAGCGGGATTTATTGTCGGTGTCGGTGGCGGCACCGGCGTATTGCACTACCATGGGAGGAATTACCCGCTTCGCCTCGGCGGCATCGGCATTGGTAGCCTGGGCGTTGCGAGCGTAGCGCTAGGCGGCACCGCGTCCAATCTGCGCTCCCCGTATGACATCGCCGGCACTTATGGAGCGGCGGGGGCGGGAGCGACATTCGTCGGCGGCGGACAGGTGGTCACGTTACAGAACGAAAAAGGCGTCGTCCTCAGGCTCAGCGGGCCGCAAATAGGCTTTCAGGTCTCACTGGGTCTCGCCGGTCTGACCATAACGGTTCAATAAGCGGCCCAGCTTTCGCGACCGCGCGTTGCGGTGCCGCTTCTTCGTTGCGGCACTGCAATGTTTGCGGACGGGCAGTAAGAACAAAATTGAAAGAGAAGCGAGAATGATCGGGACGACCATAAAGGTGCTCGCCACCGTACTCTTGGTCTCGCCGCAGGCGGCGCTGGCACAAACGCTTGCGCAAACCTCGCCGCCCGCGCAATCGGCGTCGACGTCCTCGCAGCAACTGCTCAGCGATGCGCAGCTCGATGCGCTGGTGGCGCCGATCGCGCTCTATCCCGATGCGCTTCTATCTGAAATCCTGATGGCCTCGACCTATCCGCTCGAAGTTGTCGAAGCGGATCGGTGGGTTCAGGCCAACAAGAATCTCAAGGGCGATGCGCTAAAGGATGCTGCCGACAAGCAGAGCTGGGACGATAGCGTGAAATCATTGGTCGCGACGCCGTCAGTCCTCGACATGATGAACCAGAAGCTTTCATGGACACAGCAGCTCGGCGATGCGGTGCTGGCGCAGCAACCGGACGTCATGGATGCGATTCAGCGATTGCGGACCAAGGCGCAGGCGAACAACAAGCTCGCGTCAAACCAGCAGCAGACCGTATCGACGCAACAGCAAGACGGGAGGCAGATCATCGTGATCGCGCCCGCTCAGCCCGACACGATCTACGTGCCGTATTACGATCCAGCCGTCGTTTACGGGCCGTGGCAGTATCCGGCCTATCCGCCGTATTACTGGCCGGCGCCGGGTTACATCGCTGCGGGCGTTCTTGCGACCGGGCTCGCCTTCGGCGCCGGTTATGCGCTCGGCCGGTGGGCAGGCGGGGGGTATTGGGGTGGTGGCTTCAATTGGGGTGGCAACAACATCAACATCAATCGCAACGTCAATATCAACAATATCAATCGCGGCGGCGGAAATAACTGGGTGCACAATCCGGTGCATAGGCAAGGCGTGCGCTACGCCAATGCCAACGTCGCTGCAAAGTTCGGCGGCAATCGCACCAATATCGCCGGCGGCGCGCAAAACCGGATTGATTTCCGGGGCCGCGGCGGCAATCAGGTTCTAAACCCCGGCGCCGGTAATCGGCCGAATATTGGTGGCGGTGGGAACATTGGTGGCGGCGGCAACCGTCCGGGTGGCGGCGGTGGAAACATTGGCGGCGGCGGCAAGCGGCCGGGTGGTGGCGGTGGAAACATCGGCGGTGGCGGCAACCGGCCGGGAGGCGGCGGCAACCGTCCAAATATCGGTGGCGGCGGTAACCGGCCGGGCGGTGGTGGTGATCGCCCTAACCTGGGCGGCGGTGGCGGTCGTGCAGGCGGCGGTCATGGGGGCAACGCGCTTGGTAACATCAGCTCCGGCAGAGTAGCCGGTCTTGAGTCCGCACGTGGCCGGGCCAGCCTCGGCAGCGGCGGCGGCCCGCGGTTAGGTGGGGGCGGCGGCGGTGGCGGATTCCGCGGTGGCGGAGGAGGAGGAGGAGGAGGATTCCACGGTGGTGGAGGTGGTGGTCGCGGTGGTGGCGGTCGCCGGTCCGATATACAGCTTAAGCACGATATCATGTTGCTCGGACGTCTCGACCACGGCCTCGGCTTCTATCGCTTCATCTACAACGGTGGCCACACAGCGTATGTCGGGGTGATCGCGCAGGAGGTGCAAGCGATCATGCCCGATGCGGTCGTGCGCGGCTCGGATGGCTACTTGCGCGTCTTCTACGACAAGCTTGGTCTGAAATTCCAGACATACGACGAGTGGGTTGCATCGGGTGGGCGGACGCCAGCTGTCACATCGGTCAATCGAGCACCAAACTGCCGAGGTTGTCCATGAACAGGGTTTTTGCAATGGCGACAACGCTGACGGCGGCGATCATTGTCGTTGCATCGGCGTCAATCGCCACTTCATCCGTTGCGCTTGCGCAGGAAGATTACAAAACGCCGGAGGCCGCGGTCGACGCCCTGCTCGCCACGGCCAGGTCCGGTGACGAAAAAGCGGCGCTTGTCGTTTTGGGTCGCAGCGGTGAGGATATAATCTTTTCCGGCGACAAAGTGTCCGACGACGCGGTACGCGCGCGGTTCGTCACTTCTTACGATGCCAAGCATCAGATCACGATGGAAGGCGACCGCAAGGCTATCTTGGTGATTGGCGACAACGACTATCCGTTCCCAATACCGATGGTTCGTAACAAGAATGGCACCTGGTCATTTGATACCGATGCCGGCCGCCGCGAAATCCTCTATCGACGCATCGGGCACAACGAACTTGATGCGATTCAGACCAGTCTCGCCTATGTCGACGCGCAGAACGAGTACGCCGCGAAGGATCGCACGGGCGCCGGCGCCGGTATCTATGCTCAGCGGTTCGTCAGCACGCCCGGCAAAAAGGACGGGCTGTACTGGCCGACAGAACAAGACGAGGAGGAGAGCCCGCTTGGCGAATTGTTTGCCGCGGCGTCAAAACAAGGTTACCGGGCTGGGGAGGGCCGTTCGCCGTATCACGGCTACTATTACAAAATCCTGACCCGGCAGGGCCCGGCCGCGGAGGGAGGTGCCGCCGACTACATCGTCAACGGCAATATGATCGGCGGTTTCGCCTTGGTGGCCTACCCGGCGGAGTACCGCAATTCCGGCGTCATGACCTTCATCGTCAACTATGCCGGCACCGTCTACGAGAAAGATCTCGGGCCGGACACGGCGGAGATCGCCGAGCGTATGACCTCATTCAATCCTGATTCGACTTGGAAAAAGGTCAACACCACCGAGGCGACTCGGTAAACGGCGCTTTGCGCTGCAGCAGACAAACGTCAAATATTGGAGATAACTCATTCGTAGAGTTTAGAACCTTGCGCGACGAATTGTGTTGTGTGAGACTGACTTACTGCAAGGGGCTAACTTTCCTAGGGCTTCTAGAAAAGGGAGAGGAAATCATGCATCGCTATCGGTTTTCCTTGTGTCTTGCGTTCACGTTGGCCGCTGGCCTTGTGTTTTCGGGGTCACAAGCTTTCGCGCAAGCATGCGCGGTGGGGTTGAATATCCACCCCCACGCGCGGATTTTGCTTAACCACCACACCATCGCGCAGTGTAATGCCGCAGCTGGATGCAAGTGTGTGTCATGCACTAATTTGGGTGGGTCTGTATCGTCCGTCTGCTACCCGCTGGCAGCCCCAATTCCGCACTGACGGCGCACCGCTAGTC
>JBAPZR010000489.1:0-3192 GCA_049285335.1 Xanthobacteraceae bacterium
TTCCTGCCTCGTCCGTAGTTCAGGCAAGTTCGGCAAATCCGTATATTCGCTGGAGTCCGTCATTTGGAGGCGGACTCATCGCTGCGGCGGTTTTTTTCGTTCTTATCGCTTTCGCCACGGCGGTTGGACTTGCTGTGTCCTCCCTGTCTCCAACATGGAGAGATACTTCGGTTGGTCTAGTGGTGCTATCCGGCGCATGGGTGGTCCTGACGGCGGTCGGCAGCTTCGCCCTGGGCGGCTATGTCGCCGGGCGAACCCGTTCCACGTGGCCGGCAAGCCCAGACGAAGTTCATTTTCGAGATGGTCTTCATGGCCTGTTGGTCTGGAGCATCGCCGTCATTCTTGGCGCGGGCCTCGCCTGGATGAGCGCTACAACGATCAATCAATCCATGTCCAAAAATAATGTTTCGGCTTCAAACACGCCCGCCAGCGCGAGCGCGACAGAGCCAAGCTTTCTCACGTTCGAGTTGGATCGCCTATTCTGGTCCGACAATCGGCAGCAGACAAATAACTCCGAGGCCAGGGCCGAAGCTGGCCGGATTTTGGAAACAGGGTTGGGCAGAAAAGATATGGCCAAGGACGATCATGATCATCTCGTGTCGCTCGTGTCAGCACAAACTGGTCTTTCCCCCACCGATGCGGATCATCGCGTGGCGCAGATCATTTCCGAGTCGCGGACTGCCGCCGCAAAGGCGCGGCAGAGCGCCGTTATCATCGCTTTCACTGTGGCAGCGGCGCTGGCAGCAGGCGCAGCCGCTGCGTGGGGCTCGGCCGTGATTGGCGGTCGTCACCGGGACGAAAACGTTGCTCCGTCGATGCGTTTTTCTTGGGGTTGGAAACACCGTCCCGCAGCGTGAAATGCTGTCGCACCTCGGCAGGGAAGCTAATCCCGCCAAAAGCTCTTGAACCGATCCGGTGCGAGCGCCGTGTAGAGCGTGGCGTTTTGTTCGTTTGAGCCCGGCACGATGGAACGAGAGTGGCGCAAATCCGAAAAGTTGCGAAACCCGCGTAATCACGCGCGTACTGGCGCATCTGCGTTCGCTGCCCCGATCGCCGCCCAGCAAGATTGAGCAGGTACACGACCTTAAGGAACTGAAGTTGCGATGCAGCAAAAAGTCGTCATTGTTGAAACCCGATTGCGGTCAGAATCGTTCTCCCGACATGATGATGTCGCTGCAGTGCGCATGTTGAGATTGTCGGCTGTATGGCTGTTGATGTTGCTTGGTCTGCCTGCTGCCGCACAGCAGGGGCGCGATGATTATCCAAGCATCGTACCTCGCAAATAACGAATGGCGGGCGGTTTCGCCCGGCAGAGACGCTTGGCTTTCACTCTACATAACTCCAGCAGAGGGCTCTATCTCTTCTCATCTTCGTCAATGGGGGGTTGGCGCGAGAGATCGAGTGACTTACGAGCGGCAGGGACAAGGATGGACTGTGGTTTCTGGATACACTGCCGACGGCCGTATTTTCTATCGCAAGACGACGCTGGCGTGCGAAGGCCACAAATGGCACAATCTTGCATTTGAACATCCCGCATCGGATAAGCGCGCTATGGATGAATTTGTGACGCGGGCGTCTTATGCTCTTGCAGCCTACAATAGAGCCGGTTGCTAGTTGACGGGCGAACGCTCGGGGCGGAAGCGCGCCGAACAGAGTTAATCACAAGCACCGGCGAACCATGGTTCTTCGCGACGCTAGTGCCGCGTTGCCTTTCTTTGCCGCGGATTTAAACTTGCTCAAAGGTGTGAGACATGAGCCTACGCGCTCCAAGATCGGAGGCGCTCACCGGAACAAGTGGAACCCCCGCCTGTTACGCGTGTGTTCGCTGCCGAGCATAGGCGGCCAATGGGGTTCTTCGCTCACCAAAAGCCGAAAGGTTTCGGTGAAGTATTGTGGGCAAATCGTCGCCAATAGGGTTCTCGCCAGCGTCTTACAACTCGACCATGCTTTCGCGATTGCTGGCTTTGCGCTTCTGTTTGATGCTCCGCTTCCGTTTGGGTCACCGGCTCATCGCGGCCGGATGCCATACTGGTCGCTGGCTGCGACGTTGGTTCAACGGGCCCATCCTGGGCGGCTTTTGGGACCTCAGAAACACCAGCGTTTCGCACTACCGCTCCTGGTGAAGGCGTTGGCTCAACCACGGGTCCAGCTTGGGCGGTTTTTGGCGCCTCCGAAGCGCCGACGTTCCGCACTATTGCTTGCGGTGAAATCGACGATACGCTGGGTTGTGTTGTAGGAGTGCTTGCGAGAGAGAAAATAACTGTCGCACTTGTGGTAGCTCCCACTGCACACGCGACTAATGTAACTACGAAAATTGCAAGGGGGGACGCCCTCCCGTCCTGCCAAACGCGATAGTCGCTGTTCTGTTCCACAGACGGTGACGGGCTGAGGGTTTTCAACAGTTCAAAAGTTTGATTGAGGCGCCTTAATTGGCAAGTCGCGATCTGGTGGAACGCCTCGCCGATCAATAAGGCATATTTCCGAGGGCGCAGGCATTGTAATTGGCGCGGTTGTTGGACGCGGCGCTGGTGCTGGTTACCAGCAAATCGGAATTTCGTAACGGTCAGCGCAAAAAGGAACCCCAAGCCAGTATACGCGCGCTTGACGTTGCTTGAAGTTTGCCGCTCAAAGTTAGGCTTCTAAGGCTGAGCGGCGCGGGCAGGGGGCTGAGAGCCGCACCTAATCCTTACCGTTTAAGAACGGGCCGCGGCTAATTCAATGCGACTGCGTCACTGCAGCAGGCACGGCGCGCGCTCAAGCTGCAACACCAACCGCAACTTCATCACCCTTATTGAATGCGGCGATGCCTTATCGCGTTGAATAGAATGATCAGTGTCACAACAAAAAGCGTCACGCCGCAGCTGAAAAGCGCCCAAACAAGGAAAATATTTTCTGTCGTGGTCATCGCGCCATCCTTGGCCACGTTGGCCCACAAGAAGCAGTGACCAACATTGTGGAGGCACTAGGGCGGCTCTCAATTTTTGCCGGACCGGTCACTGCGAGAACACATTTCCGGTGAATCGTATTCACCATCGTCGAAGATGAGGGGGATGGCTAATGCCAAAATCAGCCAAATCAAGTGCGATACCGCTTTTTACGATGATTGCCACCGCCGTCGTCGTCGCCACGTGGGCGATAGTCGTGGTGGTCCACACCTACGGCCTGTAGCGCCGCGCGCGGCCAGCTAGATGG
>JBAPZR010000490.1:0-2978 GCA_049285335.1 Xanthobacteraceae bacterium
CATGACATGTGACCCACCGGGCTTGAACTCGATTGCTTCGTTTGGGCCGATGTCTACGGATTTGAGTTCGCGCATTTTTGATACGCCGCCTTCCATAGTCATTGAATGGAGTTGAAAAGCATTGGCAAAGTCCGCTGACCCGCCGATAAGCCGGTCAGGTGTCGCGCCATTGTTCTTGATGATCATGTAGCCAATGGCCGTTGACGCCCCTTTAGGACTGGCGCGCGACCATGGCGTGATGATTTCAAGTGAGCCGACCTTGTAATCGGCCGCCATCGCGCAAGTGCTAAAACCGGCGATGACCATTGCTGTTATTGTTGCAACTCGCATCGTGAAACCTCAGCATTTGTTAGCGATTAACGCGCTAATCTCAGAGGGGTTGGCGAAGATCACATCAGCCCTGTCGCCCATCATGCCCGCAGGAACTAAGGCTGGCGCATTCTTTTCGGGACCGTCGCCGCTCGCGTCTGTTTTTAGGCGCAGGTTGCGTTCCCAAAATTTCCGTGTTTCGCCGTTGGCTGTTGTGATCGTATAGGTGTCCTTGCAGTAGCTGATTTCTTGCACACGCTCTGCCGGATCAAGCGCTTTGAGATTAGGAACTTGTCCGCCCCCCATCATATTACCCATACCCCCCATGCTTCCCGTTCGTCCGCCATGTTGTGCAACCGAAGCTCCCGGTTGTGTTGCTTGCTTTAGGAATGCCAGCAAGTCGGCCCGCTGCCGAGCATCCTTTATGCCGTCGAACGTCATTTGATTGCCGGGTACGAGGTGCTGAGGATCGGTGATCCAGTCATCAAGCGTCTTGTCGTTCCAAACAATATTCGCGGATTGGAGAGCGGGCGAGTACCGGTTGAAACTCGCCAAACTTCCGGCCTTCCGATTCCAAATGCCCGCGAGACTGGGACCTGTCATGTTTTGTTCGGGCTGCAAAGAATGACAAGCCGCGCACGCGCCAAATACGCGCTGGCCTCGGGTCGGATTTCCGTCCGAAAAAGCTACGAATGCGCCGAATAGGAATGTCAAAAATACTACGACGGCAATCCCGTATACGCCTTTCATGACCGTTCTCCGACGAGAATGAAAATGGTTCGCAACACGTGAGCATTGCTTGCACGTGTCACACCCGTTGCGTTCGTAGAACAACCGTCAGGCCGGTGGGGGATGCGTTGGGGGCGCTCTCACAACGCCGCGCAACGTGTCGTTTACAAAAGAAAATCGAGACCCATCGGCAATATACAGCGATGGCACGTTTTCCGCAGGGAGTACGGCGTTGGCGAGAGCGGCGCACTTCAGGACGCAAGCGGTAGCTTTGAAATCCCCTTGAGTATCGCAACATGGACAGCAGGGCATGTCGGCTTGATCGGCCATCGTCGCTTCGGCAGGTGATGGCGACACAATCGCTTCGCCAGTTGCCGGTAATACGGCAACCGAAATCGCGATCAAAGCGACCAAAATCGTTCGGATCAGAGTCATGCCCTTGAACTATCGGACCGTGTGAGTGTCGCGTCAACCGGCGATTGGGATACGCGCTTGATGTAATTGTGTAACACCGCAGGAAGCAACTATATCCGTAGCTATAGGAGCTTGCATGGGCGCGGATTGTTGTAGCCACGGCAAAAGGTTTGAAGGGCTTTCGCCTGATTACAAACAGCGGCTGTGGCTCGTAATCGCGATTAACGCTTCCATGTTCTTCGTCGAAATAGCAGCGGGTTCCCTTGCCGGATCACTGGCGCTGCAAGCGGACGCGCTCGACTTCTTGGGCGATGCGACCACTTATGGCATCAGCCTTGCGGTCATTGGGGCGTCAATTCAAATTCGCGCGCGTGCTGCGATTTTGAAGGCCCTCAGTCTTACAGCAATGGCCCTTTGGATACTGGGCTCGACCGCGTATCACGTCTTTATTCTGGGCATACCCCGCGCCGAAGTAATGGGGGCAATCGGTATTTTGGCTTTGGCGGCTAACGCCACAAGCGTCCTCATTTTCATGCGTTACAAGAACGGCGATGCCAACGTGCGTTCCGTTTGGTTGTGCTCCCGAAACGATGCGATTGGAAATGTAGCAGTCATGATTGCTGCGTTGGCAGTTTGGACTACGGCCACAAAATGGCCTGATCTGTTGGTCGCTGGGGTATTGGCCGGTCTATTTTTAAATTCGTCAATTCAGATTTTGCGACAGTCTTTCAGAGAAATGCGCGAAGCGCGGATCGTCGCAGCCGAGTAAGCCGTCAGGGGGTTACCAATGCCCGCATGTGGTGTTCAGGACCCATGAGCGCTACGGCTTCGGTAGCGGAAGGAACGCGCCTGCTCTAAGCCCCCAGCGGTCAAGGTGGGCTGTCTTTATCATGTCAGGCGAGACCCAATGCGAGTGCGTTCGCTCGCCCCCATGCGTTGCAATGCCCATGAGGTCGAGCGACGCGTAGAGGCCCGCTACGACGCCGTCGAGGCGATCACCTTTGTCCTGCACTGTAACCGCCATCGGCATGTCCATGCCATGTTCGCCGTTTGTAGGACCTTGATTGACGTGCATATCATAGGGACCGATGTTTCCCTGCACCTCGAACGGAAACGACACTGTCGGGTCGATACCGTGCGTTCTTGCCGCAACCGCTATGAAGGATTCAATCTCGTTCGGCGGCACGTCATTCTCGACCGGGACGCCTTGCCATCCGTCAACCCGTGCGGTCGCCAATAGTGCGGCCCGTTCTGACGCGGATTTCGCAGGTGGCACCTTGCCATAACTGACGATTAGCCTGCCATCACAAATCGTTATTTGGCCCAGCTCAGCTAGCGCACCGACGCCGGTCGTCGGGTGCCTCGCCATCACGGCGTCAAGCCGCACCCTACCAATGAAATCGCCACTCATCATGATGTTGCGGAAAGCACCCCAGGTCTCAACATCGTAAGTCTGCTGCACCGTGTGCGTCTCGTCGGCGGGCTGCATTTGTGGCATGGCCGGTCCCGCCGCCAGAATGGCAAGC
>JBAPZR010000491.1:0-1510 GCA_049285335.1 Xanthobacteraceae bacterium
GGATGGATGGGGAAATTTTTCCTGCTTCGCTCCACCCTTCGCTGGGTCGCTCGCTGCGAATAACAAGCGGCAAAAGTTATTAGCGCCACATTTGCTTCAGCCGTGCACCGATAGGGACAGTCTTTAGGGGGGCGACTACTGGAGAATTGCTCTCGCGGCTTGGGGCCGGCCACGCACATTGCTCGAAATGGTCGGTGATGGCATCCGGGATGAATCGCGTGCGTAGAGCATACACGTGCCGGTCACCGTTACCGCGCTGATGATGGATATAAAAGCGTTGGGGGACAATCAAATGAAGATGGTCTTTCGCCCGGGTCATCGCGACATAGAGCAGACGACGCTCCTCCTCAATCTCGGGAGTGCTTTCTGTCGCCAAATCCGATGGTATGCAGCCATCAACGCAGTTGAGGACGAACACGGAGTTCCACTCTTGGCCTTTGGCTGAATGGATCGTTGATAGAATAAGGTAATCCTCATCAAGCAGCGGCACGCCAGCCTCGCCACTGCTGGCGGTCGGCGGATCGAGTGTTAATTCAGTAAGGAACCGCTCACGATTTCGATAGGTCGAGGCGATCTGCGCCAGTTGAATGAGGTCGGCCTCGCGGGTTTTGGCGTCCTCATACAGCCGCTCCAAATGTGGGGCATACCATCGACAGACAAGCTCGAATTCGGCTGGCCAGCCGGTGGCGCCTCCACGCACGGCCCTCAGAGTGTCGGCAAACGCGGGCCAATCTTCGGCGCAGGCTTTGGGCGGCTGGAAACCAAGAAGCGCCTCCATTGGCTGATCGGACTCGGCCAAGTGATCGAGCAAACGTGCGGCAGTGGCCGGACCCGCACCAGGAAGGAGTTGGATGGCGCGGAAGCCCGACACCCGATCGCGCAGATTCTCCGCCCATCGCAGAAACGCGAGGACGTCCTTAATGTGTGCTGCTTCGAGAAACTTGAGACCACCGAATTTTACGAACGGGATGTTGCATCGTGCCAATTCTATCTCGAGCGGACCACTGTGATGGGAAGCGCGGAACAGCACCGCCTGCCGCTTCAGCAAAACTCCCGCCTCGCGATATTCCAGTACGCCATCGACCACGTAGCGCGCATGATCCGTCTCATCACGCACTAATACCAGCTGCGGTTGCTCCGCTGAAGGACGCTCAGATCGTAGGTTCTTCTTGTGTCGTTCCACGGCCAGATCGATGACGGCATTCGCCGCCGCGAGGATCGGCTGGGTCGATCGATAGTTACGATCCAGGGTGATAATGCGGGCAGGTGGCGTGAACTGCTTCGGGAAATCGAGGATATTGCGCACGGTTGCGGCACGGAACGAGTAGATCGACTGGGCGTCATCGCCGACGACCGTTAATCCCTTGCCGTCAGGTTTCAATGCCAGGAGGATTGATGCCTGAAGCCGGTTGGTATCTTGGTACTCATCCACAAATACGTGATCGAATCGGGAGGCAACGTCGCGAGCAATCTCCCCTTCTTGCATCATTTGCGCCCAGTAGAGGAGCAG
>JBAPZR010000492.1:0-2385 GCA_049285335.1 Xanthobacteraceae bacterium
TTCTTGCTGTCAAGGAAAAGTAGCCGGGCATAAAAAAATTAGAGCGGTTCTAGTTTATTGATTTGCATTATTCCAAAGTAATTCTATGAACCGAACAACTGGAACGATTTTAAGCTAGATCTTCACGGCGCGCCTCATCGTCCGTTTTTGGTCTACAAGCGGCCATTTTGGAATGACTGACCAATTTCCGCTTTACCCCAAAAGCGGACGTTGCTTGAGCGCGTTGAGATGGCAATTCAATCGTCGCCAGGCGGCGGCAACTTGATCAAATAATCAATCAGCCGATCCCAAGTTTTGCGCTCGAACCGTTGTACAGCACCTAGTGATGTCAGCGAGAACTGGTTGCGTTTTAGACGGCGTGCCTCATGCAAGTTGGCGAACGCCTCCACAACTACACGATCCGCTTGCTCGAAGTGTTGTGCGCGTTCAGGTTTTGCTCGACGGCTGCCGCTCCCTACGCCAAACCATGCCATGACAGCCTTCCACGTCGATCTCGACTTTCCTCACGAAGGGGGCAGCATCCAGGGTGAGGACCGGCTTACTTGCAGTTCAAAAAGCCTGCGTCGTCTCACTTTGCCGCACATTGATCTCGATCAAATTTCGCGGAACTGACATCCCGCGGCGGCCCGCCCTGGGTGTATCCTCGTGTCGGCCAATCACCACGCGATCCCGAACCGAATTTCACGATGATATAGTCAACGCGATTCGAAGGCTTCTGTGCCAAACCCCATCCTCTCGCACACATATCGTGCAACGCTGGCAGCGTCGCTCATGCTGGCGGGCGCAGCAGGAAGCGCTGTTGCTGGACCATTGGAAGACCAAGGTGACTATGCGACTGTATACAGGTTGGTGCTTCCGCTGGCTGAACACGGCAATGCGGGCGCGCAGGCCATGCTTGGTGAGATGTATGCGAACCCGACGAAGCTGTGGAAGCGGCGGCTGGAAAATTGGAAGGCCCAGCGAAAAGCATGGCGGCTTCGTTTTCCTCTGGACTAGATAGCTGCCCCTCCTAGGGCCCATGGCACGGAACGCGGCGCGGCGTGATGAGTTAGCCGCTGGTAGCAAAGCGTTCCTTACGCGGCAATCAGATAATGTAAAAGCTCCAAACCGTGATGGCCGTCACCGACAGCCCTCAGCTGTTTTGGTAGGCGTTTGCATGAAGCGGTGGAGATGGGCACGGACCTTGCCAAGTTTGCACCGGATTGGATGGTTCTTGCTCGGCCTCTTGGCCCACGCTGACGATCCTCGCCGCTCTTTTTTGGCGGCTTTAAAAGGGCGGGGCTGAGCGGATCATATGGGTCGTGGCAGTAAAGCGACAACGAACGAGAATAAATATCCGTATGTGGTTGAGCTTTCGGTCGCTAGAGACGGACTAGATGTCGAATTGAGCAGGCGGATAATTCAGTTTCATAAGTCGCGACACATTCAACCGCAATTTGGACGGAGAATTACTACTAGCCGAGGCAAGCTCTATTATCGTTGGTGCTTTTCCGATTTATTGTTCGCTTGCGCCTTTGTCGAACAGTTCAGTGGAGAATTCTGCAAGCCATCAAACTCCGCAAAGCTGCCGGTTAGCGATGACCCATCGTAATTTCTGCTCATTTCGATTTAAGAGAAGTTGGCGAGCTGCTTCGATAACTCGTAGCCGAGTTTCAGCCAACACGCTGTTATGATCAAAAAGTCCCGGCGAAGGGGGGGCGGTTTGTGATGCCGCCTGCTGCACACAGTCTTCTGCATGGCAAAGGCATTCGCTAACTTGGTCACTTAGCATCGCGCGTCGTACCGCGACAGAAAACATTTTCCTTGCTTGGGCGCTTTTCAGTGGAGGCGTGACGCTTCTTGTCGCGATACTGATCTTACTATTCAACGCGACAATGCACGGGCGCATTCGATAAGGCGTGTGATTGCCCTTGCGCGTCGTCTTACAGTTCGAACGGGTGCCGTGCCTGCCGCAGTGAGTGTGATTGCCATTGCTGGATACGGTCTGGGCTCCGGCGACCGACTATCCCTATGTTCCAAGCTTCGCGCGGTCAGATGGCGTCAAGGGTCTTGCACACGAAGGCGGTTCGCCGCGCCGCGCGGACATAGCAAAGACGGTCGAAAGTGCCGGAGGGAAATTGGAAGCAGTCTACTTCGCGTTCGGCGATGCTGACTTCTTCATAATTTTTGACGCTCCGGACAACGTTTCCGCTGCCGCTCTCTCAGTGGCCGCAAACCAAAGCGGATTTGTAACGAGTAAAATAATCGTTCTCATGACACCAGACGAGATGGACCAAGCAATCAAGAAGACTGCGAGTATAGAATATCTACCGCCGGGACATTGAAGTGCTTTTCGGTCTATTGCGATTTCGTAACGGTAATCGCCTTGCGCCTAGTCCTGCAGCT
>JBAPZR010000493.1:0-5305 GCA_049285335.1 Xanthobacteraceae bacterium
GATCTGAATTCCGCGTTTTTGACCGAACCGAATCCAAATTAAGACAAAATTAACTCAAACTCTTGAGCGTTGGGAACGCCCTGCCGAGTACGTGGTCTCGGGGCGACTGATGGGGTGTCTCATGAAAAATGCAACGGCGACGCATTGTATGCCTCGTGGGTGCTACGTCCTTCGAATCGACGGGCGATTAAATTCGACGCATCGGCGCTTTGTGGATGCGGTCAGAGCAGGTTTACAACTCAAAGATCAGTTTCCGCAGCAGGACATCAAAGTGAGCGTTGCCCAAGAAGAAATAAAGCAGCACGCTGCTTTGCATTGACGATGAACCATTGGATCAGCGGTCGCCGGTAGTGTCGCCGCGCGCAGTCGGTTATTGGCTACGATCAATGTGATACTTCTTTTCCGGATCTTGGAGCGGTCATCACATAGTGCAACCGGTCCGCCTGAATGTATTGTTCGTTAGTAACTCAAGCGCCGCAGCCTTTTCAAAAGTGGTGGGATCTCGGCTGCTTGATGAAACACCATTAGCCAACGGCCATTGCGATGCACAAAGATATTGGTTCCGTAATTATGACCACTGGTCGCTTCGCCAGATTTTGTTCGTCGTTTCGAAGTCTCAATGCCATGCACCCAAGCGACCGGTCCGCTGATATTCACCTTCTTGACGCGCATTGAAACGACGTATTCATCAAAGCTAGGCCAATAAGTTTCCCAATTTTTCTTAATTGCCGCCCAACCGACCCAAACGCGCGGATTGGAGGGTGGTGCAATTAGGATATTGTCTGATGCGCAGGTCCAAACCTTTTGCATCGCACGTATATCACGCGCTGATAGAGCCTTATAATACGCATCGTTACTAGCTTTGATGTTCTTAGTTTCAATCGATTTTTTGTTCGAGCGATGTTTTGCCATTTCGCTGCCTGCAGCTACCTATTCCCCTTCGTCTATCGACGATTTTGGCACAGAAAGCACATGCTCGGAATTGGGTTCCTGGCAGCAAGAAAATTAATACGGCAGACGATGACGTTTAACGACCCTATCCCCTAAAGCGACAAGTCCCAGCGATCGAGCTAGGGCTGTTGCCGGCCGGCCGCTTACGGGCTCCACGTTATGAACACTGCCGGATCGCAGAAACCGCAGAGGCCCGAGCCTCGGAAATCGTTTCGAGCAAATGGTGAATGTCCGCTTTGGGTCATTAATCGGACATTGGCAAATCTCGGCTCCATGCCTCCTTTACCCCCAAAAACGGACATCGATCACGACGCAATGGCCGCTTTGTGCCAGTAGCGGACTGATGCGCCGCAGCAATTCCCGCTGACAACGGGAACTTGCACCACACGCTTCGCCTTCCATCACTGCTGCTGTGCGAGTTGATTCACCGCCTCATCAACGCTGTGAAATAGGCGGTTTGCTCCGAGTGCATCCAGAACACCAAATCGACTGAACGCCGCATGCGCTCTTGCCGATTCGAGCCTCGCTACAGCAAAGCGGATATTTGCAGTCCGACAATGGTCGAGAATTTCAATGAGTGCCTGCGCCGCGGTAAAGTCGACATCAGCGATACCGCTTGCCTCAAGGACGACAAGGGACAGCGGCTGATCATGGCTATCAATCCTTTCAATCATGCCGCGTTTAAAGATTTCGGCATTCGCGAAGAGCAATGGCGCCTGAAAAGCGATGACGGCGATGCCCTTCTGCCTTTCACCTTCCCGGGGCGTCTGAGGAGGCCACCATACTGTTGTGCCTGGAAGTTTCCGTAGCTCGATCGGATGCGTTCGAATGGTCTTCGACAAGCCGTCGAGCAGAGATAGGCCAATCCCAATCGTTACACCGATCTGAATCGGCAGAACGATGATCGCTGCCGCAGTTAGCAATATGAGCAGGCCCTCGACGGGGGCTTGCCGAGCGATCTTCACGATCGTACCAACGCGAATGAGCCGTTGGGCCACGAATAGGAGAACGCCAGCAAGTGCCGCTTCCGGCACATGGTACAGGAGCGCTCTGCCCCACAGTACCAACGCCAGCACGATTATAGCTGCCACCAGTGCACCAAGCTGCGACCTGCCGCCGGATTCGACCACTACGGCCGTACGTGGAGGACTGGCATCGATCGGAAAGGCTCCCAAAAGGGCAGCGACGAGATTCCCGGCGCCAATGCCGAGAAAGTCCCGATCGGTGTCTGGCTCGGGTTCAGCTGAATCCCGGAAAGAATATGTCACTGTTGCCGTTTGCATCATGATGACGAGCGTGACGATAAGGGCCAGTGGTGTGAGTTGGCGCAACAGGTCGAAAGTCGGTAGAGCGGGACGAGGCAGACCTCCTGGCAAGGCTCCAAGAACGGCCACGCCACGAGATTCGAGGTTGAAGGCCAGCACAACGAGAGCCGCCAGCGCGATTCCGATCAGCGCGCCGGGAATACGGGCGCTTATCCGCTCTGCCAGAACCATAGTTGCGAAAACCCCGAGGCCGATTGCGGTCGAGAAAGGGTTGAGTCTCGAAAGACCGGTGGCGATGACGAGTACCTGGCTGACGAGATCGCCGGCGCCCCTAGCGATGCCGAAAATACCCGGCAATTGAGACACTACGATATGCACGGCAATGCCAGTCAGGAAGCCCGTTATCACCGGCGTCGACAACAGATTAGCGATCCAACCAAGCTTGAGGATTCCTCCAGCGATGAGCATAACGCCGACGAGTAAGGCGAGCGTCATGGCGACCGATCCGATCGCGACTGAGCCACTTGCGGCGAGAGCAGCCAGCGTTCCCGCGAATATCGGCGTTATGGTCGAGTCGGCACCAGCCGTCAGAACGCGATTTGCACCCAGCAGCACAAAGCCAATAGTTGCACCGATGAAGGCATAGAACCCGATCTGCGGTTCAAAACCGCCGAGCTTCGCGGTCGCCATCTGCTCCGGAACCGTGATGGCCGTGAGCGTCAATCCAGCAAGAATATCCTGGCCGATACGATCCTTGGTCCAGCCCTCAAAAGAGCTGAATAAGAGTCGGGGCTGATGCCGTCTGGCGACACTCATTTTGCCTCGCTCCAAATGCACCGTCCCTCGGATTTGTTCCAATCACGCTGAGCGGCAGATTGCAGCTTGAAAGAAACCTGTCGTAGCTAAAAACACAAATATCCAAGCCAAACGCAATGGAGCTTTGCGCAGTCCACCGAAGGTGAAGAAGCGATTGCGCGCGGTGAGGCGCAGGTTTACTCAGGACAACCGAATTTCGCTGCCGAACAAGTTATCAGCGCCACATTTGCTTCAGCCTTGCACCGATAGGAACAGTCTTTAGAGGGGCGGCTGCCGCAGAACTACCTTCGCGGGTTGGGGCGGGCCATGCACATTGCTCGAAGCAGTCGGTGATCTCATCTGGAATGAACCGCGAGCGTGAAGCATACATGTGCCGATCACCGTTATTGCGCTGCTGATGGGCATAGAAGCGCTGTGGGACAATCAAATGGAGATGATCTTTCGCCCTGGTCATCGCGACGTAGACAGCGTGCCGCTGTTCGGGATTGAGCGTAGCGAGATAAGTCTCGGTCATTGGTTTCCGGGTCCGAATCACTGATCATACCAGTACGCATGCATTTCAGACGGTCGACGAATACAAAAGGGATTACGACCGAGAATAAGGGCGCGCGGGCAAGCAGGCGCGTCGCCGAATAGTGGTTGTGACGAAAAGGGGCGCGCCGTCAGCTGTCATTGCACGTCAACTCCGGCTCGGCGACACCCGCCGGACCAAAGAAGACCGTGCGCATCTCGCCTCGAATTACGTTGCTGAGACGAATCAGACGAGGTTGCCAAACCGTACGATTTTCGTCAGTTCTGTTGCGTTCTTGCTTCGAGGCCACGATGGCACCGTTCGTGAAGGCAGGCACTTGGGATTATGAGGATGCCCAATGGGCAGGGATTTGTTCTGCTATCAAAAGGGTCCGTACCGATCCCCTAAGCGACGCCGAACGCGACGCCCTGCGCGTCGCCGTGGACGGGTATATCGCCGGTCCCAGGTACCGCACTGAGCGAAATGCGCAGGCCCGTGAGCGAAGGGCATGGGGGAAAGCTTCTAGGCTGATTTTAGAATTGAAGCAGGCGATGGAGCTTGCCGCCGGTATAAAGGATGCAATCCTAGGCCCCAGGAATCACAAGTCGGGAGCGTTCGAAATTCGCACGCGCGCATAGTAAGTATCGGTGAGCTGGGAGCGCTCCTCTCACAACTCAAATTTCACATCGACTTGCGGGTGGAGAACTGCCGTCTTGGCCCTCCGTCCCCACTTCAGAGTTACAGCGGCCGGCTCGATCCGCGTGTCGTCTACATGCAGCAAATCCTCTGGCTCTGGACCTATCGTTTCAGAGGAAAATTAACGCTTTCGGTCGATTCGACGCACACTCCGGCGCGGATATACGGACCGCTGGTTGATTACGGGCAGTCGCTGGCCCGGTCATGAAAAATAAGGCGCTAAAGCCATCCTCGCTACCAGACCTTTTGAAGCGACAAAAAAAGTTTTATGCGTGGCTTGCGGATTACGAGCGTGAGTTAGGACGCAAGGTTGGACCTTGGTCATACGATTTTGCTGCTGCTTGGCGCGAGATCCAGGTCCGCGGCTATGTGGAATTCGTGTCGTAAGCCTGAACTCGACTTCCCCATTTTTCAAACAGTGTGATTCGGACATACACCATCACCGCGAAGGCAGATGGAGGTGCCCGACTATGGAAGTGCTCGCTTTAACAATTACGGAGGCCGCGAAGCTTGCCGGACTTTCCCGGTCTGCAATCTACCAGGAAATACGCGCTGGTCGGCTGCGTGCCGTCAAAAGAGGGCGGAGCACCCGAATTTTGATGGAGGACATTAAGGCGTATCTGGCGTCGCTTCCATCGTTGCACCAAACGCCCCTGTCACACGGCAAGCGGGCCTCGGACGCTGAGCGGTCACGCACCCAAGCATCATTCGATTTCCGGGAATCATATAACCCCGGCGATCGCCAGTTTGACAACTCCTCAAACAGACGAGTCTGACATGGCCCGCGGAACGAGTAGTGCGGCATGTCCGCGTTTTTATTCGATCAAAGAGGTCGCGCATTTTCTCAGCGTGTCGACTCGTACCATTCGACGCTGGATTAAAAGCGGAGAACTTCGCGCCCGTCAGCTCGGTGGCGTCGTGCGCATCTCGCACGATGACCTACAGGATTTCACAGGTCCGGCATGAACCGAGAGCCAGAACATGAGCGTCACGATTTGTCACTGGGTGTCAGCACCTTGGCGAATGTCGGGAAAACGCCACTTCAATAAACGTCCCAATTCTATCG
>JBAPZR010000494.1:0-1814 GCA_049285335.1 Xanthobacteraceae bacterium
CCGAAATGGGGAGTAGAAAACCATAACGAGCATAACGACCATAACGAGACTGTGGGGGGCTCACGCCCTGCCGAATTAGAAATATCAGGTCAAATAACAGGTGAAAAATGGAAGTGATGAAATCTGACAACGGGAAGTGGAAACCGGGGCAATCCGGCAACATCAACGGCCGTCCGGTTGGACACCGAACGAGGCATGCGTTTTCTGCATCCTTCTTGGCCGATTTAACTGATGTTTGGGCCGAGCACGGCAAGGCGACGATGGTGCACACCGCCAAGATCAATCCGGAGACGTTCTTTGCGGTCTGCAGCCGGCTCATCCCCAAGGATGTCGAGCTCACGATTCGGCAGGCTCATACAGGCTTAGATGAGGCTGACTTGGCGATCCTGCGCGCGATCAAGGAGGCGATACCTGATGCCGGCGATCGTCAGCCTGGCGAGGTATTCAGCGCCGTGCTGGAGGCATTAAGGCATTTTGCCGAATGGTGCCGTCAGCGTGCCCTGAAATTTTGTCCTGCTAAGCCGGCGACCATCGCGATGTTTATTAGAACAGAGTCCGCAAACCACGTTCCCGCGGATAAAATACTTGCGGCCCTGCGCGCAATTGAACAACTCCACGCCGACCAAGGCGAGGCCAATCCTGTGGCTTGTCCAATGCCGCGGCTTGAGCTGGAGAAAATAACAAACATTGAAGCTCCACGCACCTGGCCGAAGGTAGACCGGCCGCTTTTTCAAAGTCTACCCCCCGAGGTCCGCGCCGTGATTAAACGGAACGCGGATTCTACTTCATTAGCTTTGAGGCGACTGCAAAACAAAGTCGCCGCTATTTCAAAAAAGGAGATTGTTGAAAATGACGACCCGAAAACAAATGATTAAAGGCTTTGGCGACCAGGACCCGGATATCGAAAGCTTCCTTCGCCCAGATGGCAACGGTGGCACCGATCCGTGGAAAATCGAGGAGCACTCTACGGTAGGTTACAACGCCGCCAAATCCGACAATTCTGGCACGCGTGATTGGGCTGGCTACGGTGTCGATGGCGCTCAGGACAGCGAGGCATTTAGCCGTCCGAGTTTCCAGGGTGACGTGGATTATGTGAATCAATCGCAGAGTTATTTGATTGATAGCGATCCTTCGCTGCCGAGCAACAAATTGGTTGCCGGGGGCGGCGCATTGAGCCAGCGCGGTGGCGTCGGCAGCGGGCCGGCCACGCGTCGGCCGAAAACTGGGCCTCAAGCTAACCGCGATAGCCGCGGTGGCGTGAGCCGCCAGGGCCGACGCTAATGCCTGCCATGCATGCTAAACGGAAACGCGAGCCAGAGCGCACCTCCGCGGATCTACTCTCCGACCTAAACCGCCTTCACGCTGAAGTGGAGGCTTTTCTCGATAAGAAGCTGGCGGAATTAAAGGCGACCAGAGACGGCGCGGGCCTGCCGATTCAGATGCTTCGCCGAATGCTGATTGGCGCCGATCCGCTTTGCCCATGTCAATTGGCGCAGAAACTCGCCAACGACGAAATCAAACAAATGGAGATACAAAATGGTAGTTAAGTACGGTGAATTCATTTCAGCAAAGCTGAAGCCGACCTGGGAGGATACCAGCAAAGCCGGGGACGATAAGACCGGCTGGAAACGCGGCGGTCGCTCTTGGGAAGACGGCGAGTCCAAGTTCATGCGCTCTTACGACAGGGCTGCCGATGCGAAGGCATACGGACCAAGCCGTCCGAATGGCCCATGGCGCACGGCTTCCCATTTGCGAGACCCCGGCACGATCACTAACGATGGCGATAAAGGCTATAAAGGTATCGATCACTAATG
>JBAPZR010000495.1:0-22203 GCA_049285335.1 Xanthobacteraceae bacterium
AAAGACGAGGACGTCTGCCTGCATTGCGGGCTGTGCGCCGAGCGTTGCCCCACCGGCGCGTGGGACATGCAGAAATACTTGATCGACATGACGCACGCGGAACAAGCATGCCAATCCAGAGTATAAACGACTTTGTCGTACGGTTTGCCAACGTCAACGGCTCGGGCTCCGCGAGCGCCAACGAGCTGTTCGCGCGCGCGGCGTTGCGCATGGGCGTTGCGGTCGCGCCGCGCAACATCTTTCCGTCCAACATTCAAGGCCTGCCGACTTGGTACGAAGTGCGCATTTCGCAGGCCGGATATCTCGGCGCCCGCGGCGGCACCGATCTCATGGTGGCGATGAATCCGCAGACCTGGGACAAGGACGTGGGCGGCATCGAGCCGGGCGGCTATCTGCTCTACGACTCGACCAAGCCGATGCCGAAGACCAAATTCCGCGAGGACATCACCGTCATCGGCGTGCCGTTCACCGCGATCTGCAATCGCGAATATACCGATCCGCGCCAGCGCCAATTGTTCAAGAACATCATCTATATCGGCGCGCTGTCGGCGCTTCTGGATATGGACGTCGCCGTCATCGAGAAACTCATCGCCGAGCAATACAAGGGCAAGGAAAAGCTGTTCGACGCGAACAAGCACGCGCTTCAACTCGGCCGCGATTGGGTGATGATGAATATGGAGCACCCGATCGGGCTGCGGCTTAAGCCCGCGAATGCGGTCGGCGACAGGGTTTTCATCGAGGGCAATGCGGCGGCCGCGCTCGGCGCCGTCTACGGCGGCGCCACGATTTGCGCCTGGTATCCGATCACGCCGTCCTCCTCGCTCGCCGAAGCATTCAACCGTTATTGCCACCGGCTGCGCGTCAACGACAGCAAGGAAAATAAATTCGCCGTCGTGCAGGCGGAAGACGAACTCGCCTCGATCGGTATCGTCATCGGCGCCGGCTGGAACGGCGCGCGCGCTTTCACCGCGACCTCCGGCCCGGGGATTTCACTGATGCAGGAATTTCTCGGGCTCGCTTACTTCGCCGAGATTCCCGCCGTGATCTTCGACGTGCAGCGCGCCGGGCCGTCCACCGGCATGCCGACCCGCACGCAACAGACCGACATCATCTCCTGCGCTTACGCCTCCCATGGCGATACGAAACACATTCTGTTGTTCCCGGAAGATCCGGCCGAAACCTTCGATTTCGGCGCGGCGGCGTTCGACCTCGCCGACCGGCTGCAGACGCCGGTCTTCGTCATGATGGATCTCGACATCGGCATGAACCATCGGCTGTGCCGGCCGCTCACCTGGAACGACAGCCGCAAATACGACCGCGGCAAGGTGATGACGGCGGCGGCGCTCGAGGCCGGAGCCGATTTCGGCCGCTACCTCGATGTCGACGGCGACGGCATTCCTTACCGGACCTATCCGGGCACTCATTCCACCAAGGGCTCGTTCTTCACCCGCGGCACTTCACGCGACCGCTACGCGCGCTACACCGAAGAAGGCCCCGTTTACGCCGACAATATGCAGCGGCTGCTACGCAAGTTCGAGACTGCCAAGGACCTCGTGCCGCGGCCGCTGCAGGCCAATGCCGAGAAGCCGACCAAATATGGCGTGATCTATTTCGGCTCGACATCGCCCGCGATGGACGAGGCGATCCATATGCTCGAGGCCAAGGGGCAATATCTCGACCGGCTGCGCGTGCGCGCCTTCCCGTTCCATTCGAGCGTGACGAGCTTCATTGCCGATCACGACTTCATTTTCCTGGTCGAACAAAACCGCGATGGCCAGCTCCGTTCGCTCATCGTCAACGAATGCGGCGTCGATCCGGTGCGGCTCGTTCCGATCCTGCACTATGACGGAACGCCGATCACGGCACGCTTCATCGCGCGCGCCATCGGCGAGCACCTCGACGCGTTCAAAGTGACGCCGCTGCGGAAAGTCGTATCATGACCTACATCGTCAAACCGAAATTTCACCACCCCGAATTGCCGAAGAATCGGCTCGGCTACACGCACCGCGACTACGAGGGCAAAATCTCGACGCTGTGCGCCGGCTGCGGTCACGACTCCATCACCGCCGCCATCATCGAAGCGTGCTTCGAATTGTCGATCGAGCCGCACCGGGTCGCGAAGATTTCGGGCATCGGCTGCTCGTCCAAGACACCGGATTATTTCCTCGGCAATTCGCACGGCTTTAATTCGGTGCATGGCCGCATGCCATCGGTGCTCACCGGCGCGAACCTCGCCAATCGCGACCTGATTTATCTCGGTGTGTCGGGCGACGGCGACTCAGCCTCGATCGGGCTTGGCCAATTCGCGCACTGCATGCGCCGTGGCGTCAACATGGTCTATATCGTTGAAAACAATGGCGTTTACGGCCTGACCAAGGGGCAATTCTCCGCCACCGCCGACCGCGGCTCGAAGTCCAAGCGCGGCGTGACGAATACCGACAACGCCATCGATATGGTCGGTATCGCGCTTCAACTCGGCGCGAGCTTCGTGGCGCGCTCGTTCTCAGGCGACAAGAAGCAGCTCGTGCCGATCATCAAGGCCGCCATCGAGCACCAGGGCGCGGCTTTCATCGACGTCATCTCGCCGTGCGTCGCCTTTAACAACCACGCCGGTTCGACCAAGAGCTTCGATTACGTGCGCGAGCACAATGAGGCCGTGAATTTTCTCGACTTCATGACCGGGCGCGCGCCAATCCATGTCGATTACGCCCCGGGTACGGTCGAAATGGTCGAGCAGCACGACGGCACCACGCTCGCCTTGCGAAAGCTCGATGCCGAATACGACGTTCACGATCGGCTGGCGGCGATGAGCTTCATTGCCCATCATGCCTCGAAGGGACAAATCGTCACCGGGCTCCTCTACGTGGAGCAGGACGCCTCCGACCTGCACGGTCATTTAAATACGGTTGCCGCGCCGCTCAACTCGCTTGGCGAGAAGGAGCTGTGCCCCGGCTCGGCAGCGCTCAACGCGATCAACGCCAGCCTGCGCTAGCGTGGTGGATTTAGGTTCAGTCGAACCTTTCGGCTCCTCGCAATGACGACCCAATGACGAGTCACCCTGCACTAAATTAGTCGGCATTTTCAGGAAACGCGGAACGCGCGGCGGTCCACGAACGCGTTCCTGTCATGCATCAGTTCTCGGGCGCCTCCTCGATCGGATCGTAGCGCTTGGCGTCGAGACCAAGCAGATTCCAAGACTGCTGCATGTGGGGCGGCAGCGGTGCGGTGACATCGATGGTGCCGCCGCGCGGATGCGGCACCGCGATGCGGCGTGCCAGAAGATGCAGCCGGTTCTGCATGCCGCCAGGAAGCTCCCAGTTCTCGCGTGCGAAATATTTGGCGTCGCCGACGATGGGATGGCCGATGTGCCCCATATGCGCGCGCAATTGATGGGTGCGGCCGGTCACCGGCTTGAGCGAAATCCAGGCGAGCGCAGGGCCCGACGTTTCGACGACCGCGTAGTAGGTCACGGCGTGGCTTGCACCCTGCTCGCCATGGCGGGCGATGCGCATAAAAGAATCCTCCTCACGCTCCTCCTTGGCGAGAAAGGTCGAAATTCGGCCCTGCCGCGGTTTGGGTACGCCGGCAACCAGCGCCCAGTAGATTTTCCGCGCCGAACGCGAACGAAACGATTTGGCCAAGGCCGCAGCCGCAAACCGTGTCTTGGCGACCAACAGACAGCCTGCGGTATCCTTGTCGAGGCGATGCACAAGTCGCGGTCGCTGCGCGTCCCGCATCGCCTCTAGCATGCCGTCAATATGACGCGTTGTGCCGGAGCCGCCTTGCACCGCAAGACCCATCGGTTTGTTCAGCACCATCACATCGTCGTCTTCGTAAAGCGTGATCGATTTGAGAAAATCGCGGGTTTTGGCGTTTGCCGGATCGCCCGGCGAGGATGACGGCCCGCGATCGAGACGCAGCGGCGGGATGCGCATGGTCTGCCCCGCCTCCAGTCGATTTTTTGGCTGCGTCCGTTTGCCGTTGACCCGCACCTCGCCTTTACGGATCACGCGCTGGATATGCGAGAAGCTTAAACCCGGGAATTTCGCCTCGAGAAACCGGTCGACGCGCATGCCGGACTCGTCTGCCGAGACAGTGACGTTTTGCACGCCGGTATGCGCGCTCTCCTCTCCCCGCGAAGCGGTCACTTTTGCTGTTCTGTCGTTTGATGTTCCGTCCTTCTGCGGCGCGTGGTGACGCCGCGCGCTAGAGGATGAGCGGCCCGCACTGCCGCCCTTCGAGGGCCGGTTCGCGGCCACCTCAGGATGACGGCCGGCAGGGTGAGGGAAAGAATGGCGCGGGCCGGCAATTTGTTTCCCGCCGCCGGGCTGGCGTGGTCCGCGACTGCCTCTCACGCGCCGCTCCGCCCGCGCCGCAGCTTCGCCCAATATTCCAGACGTTTTCTGATTTCGCGCTCGAAGCCGCGCTCCGGCGGATCGTAGAATTGCCGCCGGCCGAGCGCATCGGGGAAATAATCCTGGCCCGAAAACGCCTCGGGCGATTCATGATCGTATGCGTAGCCCGAACCGTAGCCCTCGCTCTTCATCAGCTTAGTCGGCGCATTGAGGATGTGCTTGGGCGGCAACAGCGAACCGGCCTCTTTCGCGGTCCGCATCGCTTGGCCGAAAGCGACATAGGCGGCATTGGATTTCGGCGCCGTTGCGACGTAGATCACCGCCTGCGCGATTGCCAGCTCGCCCTCCGGGCTGCCGAGGAAATCATAGGCGTCCTTGGCGGCATTGGCGATCACCAGCGCTTGGGGATCGGCAAGCCCGATATCCTCTACCGCCATGCGCACGATTCGCCGCACCAGATAGAGCGGATCCTCACCGGCGTCGAGCATGCGGCAAAGATAATAGAGCGCCGCATCGGGATCGGAGCCGCGGACGGATTTATGGAGCGCACTGATGAGATTGTAATGGCCGTCCTGCGATTTGTCGTAAATCGGCGCCCGCCGCTGCACGATGGCCTGCAAGGCGGCGGCATCGAAGGTCTCGCCTTTGCGAGCGGCGCGCCACACTTCCTCGGCAAGCGTCAACGCAGCACGGCCGTCGCCATCGGCCATGCGTATGAGCGACGCACGCGCCTCGTTATCGAGTGGCAGTGGCTTGCCTTCGATCGCCTCGGCGCGGGCAAGCAGCTTTTCGATCGCGGCGGCTTCGAGCGGCTTGAAGACGAGAACCCGCGCGCGCGAGAGCAGCGGCGCGATCAATTCGAAGGAAGGATTTTCGGTCGTCGCGCCGACCAGCACGATGGTGCCGTCCTCCATAACCGGCAAGAACGAATCCTGCTGCGCGCGATTGAAACGATGAATCTCGTCGACGAACAGCAGCGTTCCCTGCCCGGTTTCACGCCGCAGTCGCGCTGCATCGAAAACCTTCTTCAGGTCCGCGACACCGGAGAAAATCGCCGAGATCTGCTCGAAATGGAGCGCGGTGGCATGCGCCAACAAACGAGCCACTGTGGTTTTGCCGGTACCCGGCGGACCCCAGAAAATGAGCGATCCGAGCGAGCGCTTATCGAGCATGCGGCTGAGCGCGCCATCCGGTCCAAGCAGATGGTCCTGCCCGACCACTTCGGTTAGTTCCTCAGGCCGAAGCTTGTCCGCGAGCGGCCGCGGCGCATCCTGGTCAAGGCCTGACGCAGCAAAGAGATTGGGTGCTTTTGTTTTGGGCTTTGAGCTCATCCGGCGTCGCCAGGCATCCAGAACCTTTCCTGCCTAGCAAAATAAAGTCGTGGATCGCCGGGACAAGCCCAGTCGCGACCGAATCCCCGCTCAGCCACTGAATATTACCGATATCTGCTGGCCGCCGCGCAGAATGGTGATGCGCCACTGCCGCCCGCCCGCGCTGGTAATGCGCTCGAGATCGGCGGGTTTGGCGATCTTCTCGTTATTGACGGAGACCACGATGTCGCCCTTCTGAAAACCGATGGACTGCGCCGTCGAGCCGTCGGCAACGCCGGTCACGACCACGCCTTCGGTTTGCGGATCGAGGCGAAGCTCGTCGGCCAAAGCCGGAGAGAGATTCGCTACGGTCACGCCCAGAAATGGCGAGCGCACCTTGATCTCGACCTCCTGGCGGGGGGTATCCGGCAGGCTTTGCAAGGCAATCGGCAGCACCAAATTGTGGCCCTGCCGAATAATGCCGATCTGGGCGGTGCCGCCGATCGGCTTGGTGGCAAAACGATAATCGAAGGCGTTTGGATCATCCACGGTCGCGCCGTCGACGCTGACGATGAGATCGCCGGCCTTCAGGCCTGCCTTCGCAGCGGGGCCGTCGGCCGCAATGTTGGCGACCAACGCGCCGGCTGGGCGTTGCAGCCCAAGACTATCGGCGATATCCGGCGTGATCTCCTGAAGCTTGGCGCCGAGCCACGGCCGCTTGACCGCGCCGCTGCCACCTTCGGCGGAGGCGACCACGACGCGCACCATGTTCGCCGGGATGGCAAAGCCGATGCCCTGCGAACCGCCCGAGCGCGAATAGATCGCCGAGTTGATGCCGACCAGCCGGCCGTTGATATCGACCAGCGCGCCGCCCGAATTGCCGGGATTGATGGCCGCATCGGTTTGAATAAAGAACTGATAATCGCTGATGCCGACTTGCGTGCGCGCCACCGCCGAGACGATGCCGTGGGTCACCGTCTGCCCGACGCCGAACGGGTCGCCGATCGCCAGCACCACGTCACCGACTTGCAGCTCGTCGGAATCGGCGAATTCGAGCGTGGGAAAGTGCTCCTTCGCCTCTTTGACGCGCAACACCGCGAGATCGCTGCGCTGATCCTTGAGCACGATATCGGCGTCGAACTCGCGCTTGTCGGCAAGTGCGACCTTCACTTGGCTGGCGCCGCTGATCACATGATAGTTGGTGACGACGAGCCCCGCGGGATCGACGATGACGCCGGAGCCGAGCGAGCGCTCGACTTGCTCGCGCGGCACGGCGCCGAAGAATTGGCGGAAGAACGGATCGGTCAGAAACGGATTGTTGTTCTCGACGACGCGGGCGGCATAGACGTTCACGACCGCAGGCGCCACGCGCTTGACAACGGGCGCGAAGGACAGCTCGAGCTGACGGACCGAGTTTGGCACTTGCCGTTCTTGCGCGCCGGCGTCTTGCGAGACCAGCGGCAAAAGCGAAATCGCGGCGGCAAAGGCAATTGAAATGCGCGGCAGCGGCATGAAACCCTCGTATCGAAACGCCTTTCCATCGTGGCGTGCGACCGAGGCCATAGCAGGGCGGGGACGCCGCTCGTTATGCTCTTACGCCGGCGCGGCGGCTTCCGCTTCCGCGCGCTCCTGGACCGGCCCGGAGTCCAACCCCTTGGCATCAACGTCGCGATCGACGAATTCGATGACCGCGACCGGCGCGGAATCGCCATGCCGGAAGCCGGCTTTGAGCACGCGGGTATAGCCGCCGTTGCGGTCCTTGTAGCGCGGGCCGATCACGTCGAAGAGCTTCTTCACCGTTGCGATATCGCGCATCTGCGCGATCGCCTGTCGGCGCGCATGCAGACCGCCCCGCTTGCCGAGCGTGACGAGCTTTTCCACTACCGGGCGCAAATCCTTCGCCTTCGGCAGGGTGGTGACGATCTGCTCGTGCTTGATCAGCGAGACGGCAAGATTCGCCAGCATAGAGCGCCGGTGATCCGAGCGGCGATTGAATTTACGGTGCGTTTTGCCGTGATTCATCGTTTTTACTCATAGCGGATGGCCGCCACAGGGCCGGCCATGACCTGCTTAATTGCTCAATAGTGGTCCTCGAAGCGCTTGGCCAGTTCTTCGATATTCTCAGGCGGCCAGCCGGGCACTTCCATGCCGAGATGAAGTCCCATCTGCACCAGCACTTCCTTGATCTCGTTAAGCGACTTTCTGCCAAAATTCGGCGTGCGCAGCATTTCCGCCTCGGTCTTCTGCACAAGATCGCCGATATAGACGATGTTGTCGTTCTTCAGGCAGTTGGCCGAACGCACCGACAGTTCGAGCTCGTCGACCTTCTTGAGGAAGGCCGGATTGAAAGCGAGATCGGGGATCGCCTCGTGCGTGGTTTCGCGCTTGGGCTCTTCGAAATTCACGAACACGTTGAGCTGATCCTGCAGGATGCGCGCCGCGTAAGCGAGCGAGTCCTCGGGGCTCACCGCGCCGTTGGTCTCGATCGACAATGTCAGCTTGTCATAGTCGAGGATCTGGCCTTCGCGCGTATTCTCGACCTTGTACGAAACCTTGCGTACCGGCGAATATAGGCTGTCGACCGGAATGAGGCCGATCGGCGCGTCTTCGGGGCGATTGCGTTCCGCCGGCACGTAACCCTTTCCGGTATTGACCGTGAACTCCATGCGGATCTCGGCGCCCTCGTCGAGCGTGCACAGGACAAGATCGGGATTGAGCACGACAATGTCGCCGACGGTTTGAATGTCGGCGGCCGTGACGGTGCCGGGTCCCTGCTTCTTTACCACCATGCGCTTGGGGCCGTCGCCCTGCATCTTGATGGCGATGTCCTTGATGTTGAGCACGATGTCGGTGACATCCTCGCGCACGCCGGCGATCGAGGAGAACTCGTGGAGCACGCCGTCGATATGTACTGACTGGACGGCGGCGCCTTGCAGCGACGACAGCAAAATGCGTCGCAGCGCATTGCCGAGAGTTACGCCGAAACCGCGCTCAAGCGGCTCGGCCACGACGGTGGCCGAACGACGGGTATCGGCACCGGCGCTGACCTGCAACTTATTGGGCCTGATCAGTTCCTGCCAATTCTTCTGGATTGTCACGTTGTCACCCATAGCGTTGCGCGGCGTATTCGCCTCGCGCACCCCACTCCGCTCCGTAGGGTCTAAATTGGGGCCATGATCGAGCGGCGGCAGATGATTGATGTCTTGCATCGGCCGGTTTCCTATACACGCCGCCGCTTGCGCGGGCGGCATCCATTGTGAGGGATCGGTGTCACGTCGCGGATCGAAGTGATGGTGAACCCGGCCGCTTGCAAGGACCGCAGCGCCGATTCCCGTCCTGATCCCGGACCAGCAACTTCAACTTCGAGCGTTCGCATGCCGTGCTCTTGCGCCTTCTTCGCGGCATCCTCGGCCGCGACCTGCGCGGCATAAGGCGTCGACTTGCGCGAGCCCTTAAAACCCATCGTGCCGGCCGACGACCAAGCAATGGTATTGCCTTGCACGTCGGTGATCGTGATCATCGTGTTGTTGAACGACGCATTCACGTGCGCGACGCCCGAGGCGATGTTCTTGCGTTCGCGTCGGCGAACGCGCGTGGCTTCCTTACCCATTCTGAACCCTTTCGCAGACCGGAGCCGGCGGTTCCGCTGCCGTCATATTTCTTTGTTCCACGCGCTATTTCTTCTTGCCGGCAATCGGCTTTGCCGGACCCTTGCGAGTCCGCGCATTGGTATGGGTGCGCTGGCCGCGCACGGGCAGGCTGCGCCGGTGACGCAGCCCGCGATAGCAGCCGAGATCCATCAGCCGCTTGATATTCATCGCGACTTCGCGCCGAAGATCGCCTTCGACGACATAGTCCCGGTCGATCACTTCGCGCAGTTGCAGTACTTCCTGGTCGGTGAGCTGCGACACGCGGCGGGACTCGGGGATCGACACTTTCCCGAGGATTTCATGCGCTTTGGCGCCGCCGATGCCGTAAATGTATTGCAGCGCAATCACGATGCGCTTGTTGGTGGGAAGATTGACGCCCGCGATACGAGCCACGTCAGTTACTCCTTACGGCGGAAGGACCACGGTTGACCCGTGGTGCTCGGCCGATTTCCATAGGTTTCAATGTCATCTGAAGGCCACAAACGCGTAAAAAGCCACGCCTGCCTGCCGCCGCGGCCGGGCATCGCTGCCTAATCTCCGACTGGATATTTGAGGCTTATTAATGGATTCACCGCGCTTTCGTCAACCTCGGCCTGCCGTTCTACGTTCACATTCCGCTTAAGCATCAATCCCGCTCTGAGCACGCCCTTTACGCCCGCAAGTCCCTCACCCATGAAACGGCCTAGACCGACGCGCGGTTAGGCCGACTTTCGGACTTTTTTCCTATGACTGTGGATCCTAAACGAGACTTGCGGCACCCTTTGTCTACCCGGGGCGCGCCCGACCGCCGAGCGCCGTCAGCCGCTCCGGGCCTTTGCAGGTGCGTTGGAGGCCAGCGCCTGGTCGATCGCGGCCGCCACCTCCTCGATGGACGCCATACCGTTGACCGTGCGCAGGACGCCTTGCTGGCGGTAATGGGCGATCAGCGGCGCGGTGAGCTCCCGGTAGGTCTTGAGCCTGGTGTGCAGCACGTGGGCGTTGTCGTCGTCACGCAAGGGCTCGCCGCGGGCGCGCATCTCCGCCACCCGGCTCTCGATCCGCTTCATCAAGGCTGCCTCGTCGACCCGAAGTTCTAGGACGGCATCGAGCGACAGTCCCTTGGCCCGCAGCATACGATCGAGCGCCACCGCTTGCGGGAGAGTGCGCGGAAACCCGTCCAAAACGAAACCTTTGCGTGCATCCGGTTGTTCTATGCGCTCTTCGACGATGCCGACGACCAGGTCGTCAGGAACCAGATTGCCGCCGGCGATGATCTTCTGCGCCTGGCGGCCGACCGGAGTTCCGGCCTTGATTGCGGCGCGCAATATGTCGCCGGTCGAAAGCTGAACGATTCCGTATTTTGCGACGAGATGCTGGGCCTGTGTTCCTTTGCCAGCCCCCGGCGGGCCTAGCAGGATCAATCTCATCGACGGCGCCCCCTCAGTTTCGATCTTTTTATCAAGCCCTCGTACTGATGCGCCAGCAGGTAGCCTTGAACTTGCGCCACGGTATCCATTGTGACGCTGACGACGATCAGAAGCGAGGTACCGCCGAAGTAGAACGGCACTGCCGCATAAGAGATCAGAATTTCGGGGAACAGACAAACGACCGCCAGATAGGCCGCCCCGATGACCGTTATCCGCGACAAGACGTAGTCGATATATTCAGCCGTTCGCTCGCCGGGCCGAATGCCCGGAATGAAGCCGCCATGCTTCTTCAGATTATCGGCGGTTTCAGTCGGATTGAATACGATTGCCGTGTAGAAGAACGCGAAGAAGACGATCAGGCCCACATAAAGAATGAGAAACAGCGGTCGCCCGTGAGCGAGCTGGGTGGTCACCGCCGTGAGCCAACCGGGGCCTTGCCCGGCGGTGAAATTCGCAATCGTGGTCGGCAACAACAGCAGCGACGAAGCGAAGATCGGCGGAATGACGCCCGACGTATTCAGCTTAAGCGGCAAGTGCGAGGATTGGCCCTCGAACATGCGGTTGCCGACCTGACGCTTCGGATATTGAATGAGCAAGCGCCGCTGCGCCCGCTCCATGAACACGATGAAGGTGATGACCGCGATCGCCATCGCCAGCACGACCAGGATAAGGCCGGTGGAGAGCGCGCCTTGCCGGCCGAGTTCGAGCGTACCGGCGATTGCCGAGGGTAATTGCGCGACGATGCCCGACATAATGATCAGCGAGGTGCCGTTGCCGATCCCGCGCTGCGTGATCTGCTCGCCGAGCCACATCAGGAAGATGGTGCCACCGGTGAGCGTAATCACGGTCGAGATGCGAAAGAACAGGCCGGGATCGCTGACCACGCGGCCGGCGCCTTCGAGTCCCACCGCAATGCCATAGGCCTGGAACGCCGCGAGCACTACCGTCAGATAGCGGGTGTATTGGTTGATCATCTTGCGGCCGGCCTCACCCTCCTTCTTCAACTGTTCGAGGGTAGGCGATACCGTCGTCATCAGCTGAATGATGATCGAGGCTGAAATGTACGGCATGATGTTGAGGGCGAAGATCGCCATGCGGTGGATGCCGCCTCCGGCGAACATGTTGAACATTCCCAAAATGCCGCCGGACTGAGATTGGAAAATCTGATCCCAAGCATTCGGATCGATGCCCGGCAGCGGGATGTAGGTGCCGAGCCGATAGACCAAGAGCGCGCCGAGCGTGAACCAGATGCGCTTCTTGAGCTCTTCGGCTTTGGCAAGCGCCGAAAAATTGAGATTGGATGCCAGTTGTTCCGCTGCTGAGACCATCGGCCAGTGCTCCGTCTATCGTCCGGCCTATATAGGCATCAGGCCGCCTGCTCGCCCACTTGTGGCTTGGGGCCGAGCAATTCCACGCTGCCGCCGGCTTTTTCCACAGCGGCGATCGCCGATTTGGAGGCGCCGTAGACCGAAAACTTGACCTTGGCCTTGATTTCGCCGGCGCCCAGGAGCCGCACCCCGTCCTTGGTGCGGCGGATCAGGCCCGCCTTGACCAGCGCCGCGGCGTCGACATTAGCCGCCGGATCGAGCTTGCCGGCGTCGATGGCCGCCTGGACCGTGCCGAGATTCACCTCGTTGAGCTTGAGCGCGAACATCGTGTTTTTGAAACCGCGCTTGGGCAGCCGGCGATGCAGTGGCATCTGGCCGCCCTCGAACCCTTTGATCCGCACGCCCGAGCGCGCGGTCTGGCCTTTGCCGCCGCGGCCGCCGGTCTTGCCGGTCCCCGAACCGATGCCGCGCCCGATGCGCTTGCGCGTCTTGCGGGCGCCGGGCGGACCGGCGAGTTCGTGAAGCTTCATGGCGATTATTCCTTCTCCACCACCTCGACGAGATGGGCGACCTTGGCGATCATGCCGCGCGTCTGCGGCGTGTCGACAAGCTCGACGACCCGGCCGATCTTGTTGAGCTTAAGACCAACCAGCGTTTGGCGTTGGGTAAAGTGACGCCGCATCGGGCTGCCGGTTTGGCGAACCTTGACCGTTTTGCCGCTGTTCTTTTCGGCACTCATGACAATGCTCCGGGTTCTAATCGGCGGTCGCTTCGGCATCGACGTCGCGACGACGCGCCTGCAAGGTCGAGACCTTGACGTTGCGGCGCGCGGCGACCGAACGCGGCGAATCCTGACGCTTGAGCGCGTCGAAGGTGGCGCGCACGACGTTATAAGGGTTCGACGTGCCGATCGACTTGGCGACGACGTCCTGCATGCCGAGCGTCTCGAACACGGCGCGCATCGGGCCGCCGGCAATGATTCCAGTGCCGGGCGGAGCGGCGCGAAGGTAGACGCGCCCTGCGCCGTGCCGGCCGGAAACGTCGTGATGCAGCGTGCGGCCTTCACGCAGCGGCACGCGGGTGAGACCGCGCTTGGCGGCTTCGGTGGCTTTGCGGATTGCCTCCGGCACTTCGCGCGCCTTGCCGTGGCCGAAGCCGACCCGGCCCTTCTGATCGCCGACGACGACCAGCGCGGCGAAGCCGAAGCGCCGGCCGCCTTTGACGACCTTGGCGACGCGATTGATGTGCACGAGCTTGTCGACGAACTCGCTGTCGCGCTCTTCGTTTTTCCGCTCGCGGGGTTCACGGGCCATAGATGCCTGCCTTGTTGCTCATGTCTTCGCCCTTAGAAATTCAATCCGCCCTCACGGGCTGCTTCGGCCAGCGCTCTGACCCGGCCGTGATAGAGATAGCTGCCGCGATCGAAAATCACGTTCGTGACGCCCTTTTCCTTAGCGCGTTCCGCGATCATCTTGCCGACGGATTTTGCCGCCGCAATACTGGCGCCGGTCTTTATGCCGTCACGCATGGTCTTTTCGATCGAAGAGGCCGACGCCAGCGTCACGCCCTCGTCGTCGTCGATGACCTGCGCGTAAATGTGCTTGGAAGAGCGAAAAACCGACAGCCGTTTGCGCTCGCCCGCCGCGCGGCGCAATTGTCCGCGCACGCGGCCTTGCCGGCGCAAAATCCTGTCGCTGAGCTTGGTCATGGCGCGGCTCCGTTACTTCTTCTTGCCTTCCTTACGGAAGATCCGCTCGTCGGCGTATTTGATGCCTTTACCCTTGTAGGGTTCGGGCGGCCGGTACTCGCGAATCTCCGCGGCGACCTGCCCGACCTTTTGGCGATCGGTGCCGGAAACGACGATCTCGACGGGCCGCGGCGTGGCGATCGTGATGCCCTCCGGGATCGGGTAAATCACGTCATGGCTGTAGCCCAGCGCGATCTGCAAATTCTTGCCCTGAACCGCGGCACGATAACCGACGCCGCTGATTTCGAGGCGGCGCTCGAATCCCTTGGTCACGCCGGAAACCAGATTGGCGACAAGCGTGCGCGACGTGCCCCATTGCGCGCGGGCACGCTTGGTCTCGGTGCGCGGATCGAGCTTGATCTGCCCGCCCTCGAGCTTGACGACCACGTCATCGTGGACCGCGACCTGCAGCGCACCTTTGGGGCCTTTGACCTTGACGGTCTGGCCCTCGATTGCGGCGGTGACGCCGGACGGAACCGCGATTGGTTTGTTGCCGATACGAGACATCAGAACACCGTGCAAAGAATTTCGCCGCCGACATTGGCGTCGCGGGCGTCGTGATCGGCCATCACCCCTTTCGGCGTCGACACGATCGTGACGCCGAGGCCGTTATTGATGCGCGGCATGTTCTTCACCGAGGTGTAGACGCGCCGACCGGGCTTGGACACCCGTTCGATCTCGCGGATCACCGGCTCGCCGTCGAAATATTTCAGCTCGATCTCGATTTCCGAACGGCCATCGCGCTCGACCACGGCATAGCCGCGGATATAGCCCTCGTTCTTGAGCACATCGAGCACGCTTTCGCGCAAGCGCGAATTCGGGGAGCTCACTTTCGACTTGTTGCGCATCTGCGCATTGCGAATGCGAGAGAGCAAATCGCCAAGCGGATCGTTCAACGACATCGTGCCGACCTCCTTACCAGCTCGACTTCAGAAGGCCTGGAATGAGGCCCTTGGAGCCGAGCTCGCGCAACGCGATGCGCGAGAGCTTGTGCTTGCGATAATAGCCGCGCGGCCGGCCGGTCAGTTCGCAGCGATTGCGGATCCGCGTCGCGGACGAATTGCGCGGCAGCTCGGCGAGTTTGAGCGTAGCGGCGAAGCGTTCCTCCACCGGCTTCGACTTGTCGCGGGCGATCGCTTTGAGCCGCGCGCGCCGGCCGGAATATTGCTTCGTCATGCGGCGTCGCCTTTTGTTCTTCTCGATCGAACTCTTCTTCGCCATTTCGTGCTCCTAAAGTCTCGCGTCTGAGGCCTTCGTCCTCACTGCCGGAACGGGAAATTGAATGCCGTCAACAAGGCGCGTGCCTCATCGTCGCTGCGCGCCGTGGTGCAAACGGTGATATCCATGCCCCACACGTCGGACGCCTTGTCGTAGTCGATCTCAGGGAACACGATGTGCTCCTTGATGCCGAGCGTGTAGTTGCCGCGCCCATCGAAACTCTTCGGATTTAATCCGCGGAAGTCGCGCACCCGCGGCAGCGCGATGTTGATGAGCCTGTCGAGAAACTCATACATGCGCGCTTTGCGCAGCGTGACCTTGCAGCCGATCGCCTGCCCGGCGCGCACCTTATAGGTCGCGATCGACTTGCGCGCCTTGGTCACTACCGCCTTTTGCCCGGCGATCAATGCGAGATCGGCGGCGGCGTTATCGACTTTCTTGCGGTCGGCTACGCCCTCGCCAATTCCCATATTGATGACGATCTTATCGAGCTCGGGGATTTGGAAGCGGTTCTTGTATCCGAGTTGCCCGGCAAGCTTGCTGCGGATCGCTTCCTCGAACTGCACGCGCAGGCGCGCCGGCACGCGCGGCTCGGGTTCGCGCGGGGCACGCTTTTCGGCCTTTTCCGGTTTTGCGCCTTTCGCACCCTTGTCGCCTTTTTCGACCCTGTCGCCCTTCTCACCCTTGGCGCTCTTGTCCGATCCCTTATCGGGACGCTCGGATTTTTCGGCTTTGGCGACATTGCCGGCATCGGCCGGCCGCTGCTGTCGCGCCGCCCGCTCTGCTGCCTTGTCGGCGCCCTTTGCCTGTCCCTTGACTTGCTTTTCGTCGGTATCAGCCATCGATCTCAACTCCCGAACGCTTGGCAAAGCGCACCTTCTTGCGGTCCTCGCCCTTGCCGACGAATTTGAACCCGATGCGGGTCGGCTTGCCGTCTTTCGGATCGGCGAGCGCAACATTCGACAAATGCACCGACGCTTCCTTCGAAATGATGCCGCCTTCCTGCGAGGCGGTTTGGCGCTGGTGACGCTTGACCATATTGACGCCACGGATAAGCACGCGGCCGTCTTCGCGGCGCATTTCAATCACCTCGCCGCTGCGACCTTTGTCGCGGCCTGCGATCACGACGACCGTATCGCCTTTCTTAATCCTTGCCGCCATCACAGCACCTCTGGCGCCAGCGAAATGATCTTCATGTGGTTCTTGGCCCGCAGCTCACGCGGCACCGGGCCGAAAATGCGCGTACCGACCGGCTCCATTTGCGGATTGATCAAGACCGCGGCATTGCGGTCGAAGCGGATAATCGAGCCGTCGGGACGTTTGATGTCCTTGGCGATCCGCACGATGACCGCTTTCATCACGTCGCCCTTTTTCACGCGGCCGCGCGGAATGGCCTCCTTAACCGAGACCACGATCACATCGCCAATGGTCGCGTATTTCCGCTTCGAGCCGCCGAGCACCTTGATGCACATGACGCGGCGCGCGCCGGAATTGTCGGCCACATCGAGATTGGTCTGCATCTGGATCATGGCGCGCTCCGCGTTGTTCTGCTCGTCGCCTTCTCCGCTTGCGGGGAAGGGAATGAAATGATCATCACGCTCACGATGCTTTCTTCTTCTCGCCCCGCACGATGGCCCAACGCTTGAGCTTGGAAATCGGACGGTGCTCCTCGATCCAGACGATATCGCCCACCTTAAACTCATTCTTTTCGTCGTGGGCGTAGTACTTCTTCGAATGCCGCACGGTCTTCTTGAACAAGGGATGAGTGAAGCGGCGCTCGACCCGCACCACCAGTGTCTTGTTCTGCTTGTCGCTCACCACGACGCCTTGGAGCGTTCGTTTCGGCATATCGATCCTCTCAACTCTTCTTCGCCGCGGCCGGCCTCGCCGGACCTTGGCGCTTTACGCGCGCGATGGTCTTCAAGCGCGCAATGTCTCGCCGCACTTCGCGCACGCGCGCGGTGTTTTCCAGTTGCCCGCTGGCGCGCTGGAATCGCAGGTTGAAATGCTCCTTCTTGAGCTTGAGCACTTCGTCATCGATCTGATCGATCGTCATCGTTTTGATGTCGGCGGCTTTCATGGCGCGGCTACTCGCTGATGCGTTCGACGAAACGGGTCTTGACCGGCAACTTGGCCGCGGCCAGCGCCAGCGCCTCCTTGGCGACGTCGATCGAAACGCCGTCGATCTCGAAGAGAATGCGGCCCGGCTTGACGCGGGCCACCCACAATTCCGGCGCGCCCTTGCCCGAACCCATGCGCACTTCGAGCGGCTTCTTGGATACCGGCACGTCCGGGAAAAGCCTGATCCACACGCGCCCTGACCGCTTCATGTGCCGGGTCAGCGCGCGCCGCGCCGCCTCGATCTGCCGCGCCGTGACTCGCTCGGGCTCCGTCGCCTTCAGCCCGTACTGACCGAACGCAAGATTGGCGGCACTGGTGGCGACGCCGTGAATGCGTCCCTTGTGCGCCTTGCGGAATTTTGTTCGCATCGGTTGCAGCATGACTGAAGCCCTTTTTCACATCCGGTCCGGTTACGCCGCGTCCCGCCGCGGCCGGCCGCCATCGCCTTCGGCCATCCGCTTGTCCTGCGCCATCGGATCGTGCTCCATGATCTCGCCTTTGAAGATCCACACCTTGACGCCACAGGTGCCGTAAGTGGTGAAAGCGGTCGCCACGCCGTAATCGACGTCGGCGCGTAGTGTGTGCAGCGGCACGCGGCCCTCGCGATACCATTCCATCCGCGCGATTTCGGCGCCGCCCAGCCGGCCGGAGCAGTTGATGCGAATGCCGCCGGCGCCAAGGCGCATGGCCGATTGCACGGCGCGCTTCATGGCGCGCCGAAACGCGACGCGGCGTTCGAGCTGTTGCGCGATCGATTCGGCGACCAGCTGCGCGTCAAGCTCGGGCTTGCGGATCTCCACGATGTTGATGACGACGTCGCTGTCCGTAAGCGCGGCGACCTTGCGGCGCAGCTTCTCGATGTCGGCGCCCTTCTTGCCGATCACCACGCCCGGGCGGGCCGAGTGGATGGTGACGCGGCACTTCTTGTGCGGCCTTTCGATGACGATCTTGGACACCGCGGCCTGTTTCAATTCGGCCATCAGCACTTTGCGGATTTCCATATCCTCATGCAGCAGCGAGCCGTAGCTCGCCTTGCCGGCGTACCAGCGCGAATCCCAGGTGCGGTTGATGCCTAGGCGAAGCCCGACCGGATTGACTTTCTGACCCATGACCTTCTCCTTGCCGCCCGTTCTATGCCTGCGCCTCGACTTCGCGCACCACGATAGTGAGATTCGCGAACGGCTTGAAAATCGCTCCGACTCGGCCGCGCGCGCGCGGCGAATGCCGCTTGATCACCAGCGCCTTACCGACATGCGCCTCGGCGACGACGAGATCGTCGACATCGAGGTCGTGATTGTTCTCCGCATTGGCGATCGCGGATTCGAGGCACTTGCGCACGTCGCGCGCGATGCGCTTGCGCGAGAATTCGAGATCGGCAAGGGCCGTGGAAACCTTCTTGCCGCGGATCAGCTGAGCCAAGAGGTTGAGCTTCTGCGGACTGATGCGCAGCATGCGGGCAACCGCCTTGGCTTCGCTGTCGGTAAGCCCGCGTTCGCGCTTTTTCTTGCTCATCGAACCTCTCCCCGCCTCACGACGCGCTCGCTGCCGGCGCCGCGGGCGCGGCGGCCGGTGCAGCGCCCTCGCTGACCGCGGTGCGCTTGGCCTTGCGATCCGACGAATGTCCGTAAAACGAGCGCGTCGGAGCGAACTCGCCGAACTTGTGGCCCACCATTTCCTCGGTGACGATCACCGGGATGTGCTTCTGCCCATTGTAGACGCCGAAGGTCAGACCGACGAATTGCGGCAGGATGGTCGAACGCCGCGACCAGATGCGAATCATCTCGTGCCGTCCGGACGAGCGCGCGGCATCCGCCTTCTTCAGCAGATAACCGTCGACAAACGGACCCTTCCAGACCGAACGTGTCATGGTCGCTCCTACTTCTGTTTGCGAGCGTGGCGGCTCGCCATAATGAACTTCGCCGTCCGCTTGTTCTTGCGCGTCTTCATGCCCTTGGTCGGCTTGCCCCACGGCGTGACCGGATGCCGGCCGCCCCGCGTGCGTCCGCCCAGCGGATGATCGACCGGATTCATGGTCTCGCCGCGCACGTGGCCGCGCCACCCCATCCAGCGCGTGCGCCCGGCCTTGCCGATCGAAATGTTCATATTGTCCGGATTCGACACCGCGCCGATGGTGGCGATGCAGCGGCCATGCACCATTCGCTGCTCGCCGGAATTGAGCCGCAAAATGACGTATTCGCCGTCGCGGCCGACGATCTGGGCATAGGTGCCCGCCGAGCGGGCGATCTGTCCTCCCTTGCCGATCTTAAGCTCGATATTGTGCACGATGGTGCCGACCGGAATATTGGCCGTCGGCATCGCATTGCCGGGCTTCACGTCGACGTGCTCTCCGGCGACGATCGTATCGCCGGCGGCGAGCCGTTGCGGCGCCAGGATGTAGGCGACCTCGCCATCCTCGTATTTGATGAGGGCGATGAAGCCGGTGCGGTTCGGATCGTATTCGATCCGCTCGACCTTGGCCGGCATGTCGAACTTACGGCGCTTAAAATCGATCTTGCGGTAGGCCTGCTTGTGGCCGCCGCCGCGATAGCGCGAGGTGATATGGCCGTTATTGTTTCGCCCGCCGGTCGAATTCTTGCCCTCGGTAAGCGATTTGACCGGCTTGCCGGCATGCAAGCCGGCGCGATCCACCAGAACAAGCTGGCGTTGCCCTGCCGTCACCGGATTGTAGGACTTTAGTGCCATCGCCCGCTCCTCACAGCCCCGTGGTGACGTCGATCTTCTGGCCCTCTTCGAGGGTCACGATCGCGCGCTTGGTGTCCGAGGTTTGGCCGTAGCGGCCGCGAAACGGCTTCCATTTGCCGCGACGGCGCAGCGTGTTGACGCTTTTGACTTTGACGTCGAACAGCTTCTCGACCGCCTCTTTGATCTGCGGCTTGGTTGCGGTCATTGCGACCTTGAACACGACCTTGTTGAACTCGGACGCGTTGGTCGCCTTTTCGGTAATGAGCGGCGCGATAATGATGTCGTAATGGCGCGGATCGTTCGTGGTCATTTGAAGCGCGCCTCCAACGCATCGACGGCAGCGCGCGTGAGCACGAGCTTCTGCCGGCGCATGATGTCATAGACGTTGATGCCGGCGACCGGCAGCACATCGATATTTGGAATGTTGCGCGCCGCGGTGCGCACGTTCGCGGCCACCTCGGCCCCGTCGACGAACAGCGCATTGGAAACGCCGAGCTTGTCAAAATGCCCGCGTAACGCCTTGGTCTTGGACTCCTTCACGGCGAGCGCATCGATCACCAGAATCCCGCCGTCCTTCGCCTTGGCTGAGAGCGCATGCTTAAGCGCAAGCGCGCGCACTTTCTTCGGCAAGCCGATAGCGTGGCTGCGGGTATGCGGACCGAACGAACGGCCGCCGCCGCGGAACAGATTGACGCGCGCCGAACCGTGACGCGCTGAGCCGGTGCCTTTCTGGCGGTACATCTTCTTGCCGGTGCGCATAATATCCGCGCGGTTCTTCACCTCGTGCGTGCCGCGCTGACGTTTGGCGAGCTGCCAGACGACGCAGCGGTGAATGATGTCGGTGCGCGGCTCAAGGCCGAAAATGGCGTCGGACAGCGTGACGGAGCCCGCTTTTTTGCCGTCGAGCGTGGTGACCTGGATTTCCATATCACTCGCCCTTCTTCGGTTTCTTGCCGGTGTCCGGCTTGGCGGAGGCTTGCGCTGCCGGAGCGGCCGCTTCCGCTTTGGCGGCGTCAGGCTGTGTTTCCACGACCGTTTCCTTGGCGCTCTCCTTGCCGTTGTCGTTGGCGTCGGGCGCGGCTTCGGCGAGCCTGAATTTGCCGGGCTTCGGCACGCCGTCCGGCAGCCTCTTCTTCACCGCGTCGCGCACGGTGATCCAGCCGCCTTTGACGCCGGGCACCGCGCCTTCGACCAGGATGAGTCCGCGCTCGACGTCGGTCTGCCTGACTTTCAAGTTGAGCGTCGTGACCCGGTCGACACCGAGATGGCCGGCCATCTTTTTGTTCTTGAAGGTCTTGCCCGGATCCTGCCGCCCGCCGGTCGAACCATGCGAGCGGTGCGAGATGGAGACGCCGTGGCTCGCCCGCAAGCCGGCGAAATTCCAACGCTTCATAGGGCCGGCCCAGCCTTTGCCGGTCGAGGTGCCGGTCACGTCGACAAATTGGCCGACGACGAAATGGTCCGCCGTGATCTCCGCACCGATCGGGATTAGGGAAGCGTCATCGACGCGGAATTCGGTGAGCTTGCGCTTCGGTTCGACCTTGGCGACGGCAAAATGGCCGCGGTCCGCCTTGGTGGTGCGTTGCACCTTGCGCACGCCGGAGCCGAGCTGCAGCGCGACATAGCCGTTTTTATCCTTGGTGCGATGGCCGACGACCTGGCAATTGGCGAGCCGCAACACGGTCACCGGCACATGCTCGCCGGTCTCCGTGAAGAGACGCGTCATGCCAACTTTCTGTGCGAGCACTCCGGAACGCATCATTTTTTCCCCACGCCTTAGAGCTTGATCTCGACGTCGACGCCGGCTGCAAGGTCGAGCTTCATCAAGGCATCGACGGTTTGCGGCGTCGGATCGACGATATCGAGCAACCGCTTGTGCGTACGCATTTCGAATTGCTCGCGGCTCTTCTTATCGACGTGCGGCGAGCGGTTGACCGTGAATTTCTCGATCTTGGTCGGCAGCGGAATGGGTCCGCGCACCTGCGCGCCGGTGCGCTTCGCCGTATTGACGATCTCGCGCGTCGACGCATCGAGGATGCGGTGATCGAACGCCTTGAGCCGGATTCTTATGTTCTGGCCGTTCATGGTTCCGTCTCTCTGCCTCGTCATCGCCGGATCAGGTCCGGCAATCCCAACTAATTCGCACGCACTGTGCTCATGAGATCGAGATGGCCGGGACGAAGCCCGGCCATGACGATGCGCTGATCCCTTACTCGATGATGCTTGCCACCACGCCGGCGCCGACGGTGCGGCCACCTTCGCGAATGGCGAAGCGCAGCTTCTCTTCCATGGCGATCGGCACGATCAGCGTCACTTCCATGGCTATATTGTCGCCCGGCATCACCATTTCGGTACCGGCCGGCAG
>JBAPZR010000496.1:0-3230 GCA_049285335.1 Xanthobacteraceae bacterium
GTTGGTTAGAGATTCTATACTTTGACGTTATGGTCTCAGCTGCATCTGCTGCGTGTCTCTGATCGCAGCTGCGTGGTGACCGGTTCAACGGGTCCGTAAGACCCTACACAGCTAGGCACCTATAAAAACTACTACATGGGCACACGTCACCATCGGCAGGGCTCCTACTGATCGGTCGACATCTGAACGTCACAAGGTGACGTGACAGACACCAAGAGGGGCGTTCTCAACGCCCCCCTTTGATCGTACGGACTTGCCAGCATCTTTTCGCTGTCCAATGGCATTCGACGGCCATGAAGCGATTGGGGCCATTTTCCATACCCTGTTTCTAAAATGCTCCTCAGTAGCCCAGACCGGGATAGCGTTCATTTTCTGCTCTCGACACACCGGCCGTCGCCGTCCCGTCGGGGTCCGCTTAGGCCGCAGTCAGTCAGGACCGCGGCCTGCATCTGAAACGGGAGGCTTTTTCCTCGTCCATGACCGTTCGATCATCAGTCGGTTCGCACGCGGCGGCGATTGCGTTCGGCGCCATTGCTGCCGCCCTATTGCCGAGTGCCTATTTAGCTAAGCCGCAATCGCTCGCCGACTACATCTCTGCGATCTGTGCGAAGCCGTTTCGCTCCGCGTCCGCTGCGGAAGCGCCGTACCTGGCCGATAATGTCAGCGCCATGACGAAGATGATGATCGACATGGGTATCAGGCCGTCGGGGGACGTCGATACTGACTTTGTTGCGATGATGGCGCCGCATCATCAGGGCGCAATCGAGATGGCACAAGCTGAACTGCGCTACGGGCACAATGAGCCGCTCCGGCGCATGGCTCAGGAAATCATCGTCACTCAGTTGCAAGAGATCGCCGCTATGCGTTTGGCGCTTGGTCAGCCGCTGCCGGCGCCCGCGCCTTCGCCCGATCAGATTCCACGTGCTGCAACAAACGATTCGCAATCCAGGAGCGCAGCACCCCCAGTAAAGGAGTAGTGCTATGAAACGCGGTTCGATAACGCTTGTTCTATTGCTTGCGTCCACTCTCGTTGGTGTCCGCCACGCCGCCGCCGGACAGGCCCCCACGAGCGTTTCCGACCCCGACATTCCCATCAGTCATCAGGACCGCGTCTATTCCGCCGATCAGTTCTCGAACACCGTCTCCGTCACCGATCCCGTCGATAACAAGCTGCTCGGCGCCATCCACCTAGGCGATCCGATTCCAGGCAATCTCAGTCCGCTCTACAAGGGTCAGTTGCTGGTGCATGGCATGGGATTTTCACCCGATCATCGCACCATCGCCGCAGTTGCCATCGGCTCGAATGCCGTGAACTTCATCGATACGGCGACCAATAGCGTGAAGCACGTTACTTATGTCGGGCGCTCACCGCACGAAGCGTTCTTCACCAGGGATGGCAGTGAGGTATGGGTCGTCGTCCGCGGCGAGAACTATGTCTCGGTGCTCGATGGCGCGACATACGAGGAGAAGACGCGGATCATCGTTCCCAATGGTCCGGGCATGACGATTTTCTCGCCCGACGGCAAATACGGTTACGTCTGCTCCTCATTTACGCCGGAGACCGAAATCATCACCGTCGCCGATCACAAAATCGTCGGCAGGGTCCCGCAAGCGAGCCCATTCTGTCCCAACATTGCCGCGACACCGGACAGCCAGCAGGTTTGGTTTACCTTAAAGGACACCGGCAAGACGCAAGTGTTCAGTGGGCAGCCGCCATTCACGCTGCTGAAGACTCTCGACACCGGTCCGATCACTAATCACGTCAATATCGTGCGCAACGCCAACGGCATGTTTGCCTATGTCACGGTCGGCGGATTGAACGAAATCAAGGTCTTTCGCACGGACAATTTCGAGCAGGTCGCGACCATCCCGACGGGCAGGTTGCCGCACGGCATCTGGCCATCCGGGGACGGAACGCGGGTCTATGTGGGCCTCGAGAACGACGATAAGGTCGCCGCCATCGACACATTGAAAAACGAAGTCATCGCGACCAGCCCAGTCGGCCAGGCGCCGCAGGCCCTCGCCTACGTGCCCAACGCCGTCCCTGCCCCGAGCGGCGAACACAACGCGGCAATGACCACGATGGAAGTCGCCCCGGAAGGACTGGGAACCAGCAGCCTGCAGCCGCTCGGCTTAGCCGGCGAGTCGACGGATCTGTCGCTGGCGCCGCCGGGGGCGAAGAAGGAAGAAAAAGCGCCCACAAGCGTTTCCCTCTCCGACCAGGGACTGGTGCAAGTGTTTCAGGCTGCGGTCACCGGGCTGGAGGCAGGGAAACCCTATCTGATCGCGCTTTCGAGTGAGCCGTCCGGCAAGGGGGTTTTAGAACCCCTGCAGGGCTTCATGACGAACCCAGCGGGTGCCGCCATCGTCAATGCGGTCGGACCAATCCGCCAGTCGGTGCAGGGCGCGGAAGAAATGCCGCGTCGCTACCTGGTAATCGTTCCCGGCACCGCCAACAATCACGGCGCTGCGGTTCAAGTCCAATCTGAGTAGAACCTATCTCAAAATCGTCTGAAGAGGACGACGAGGCACATCCACACCGAGGCGGCACAGATCAGCCCCTTCGCTCACGCGCGGCCAGTCAATGGGGGCTCAACTACGTAAGTCTATCGAATCCAATTGAGCGCGGCACCATTGCGAAGGCATTGAGGCCGCTCTGACGAACAATAACCCTTTCGTTCTGAGTAGCAGTCCCCCGATGGAGCCCGCCATGCGGGCCGTAGTAGGTCGGCAATGAGTTGCCGGTTCCGTCGCTCGAATCAAACGATTGGGCGAATGCCGGCGATGCGATGCATACCGCAACGACCGTGATAATGAGCGTTAGTCTTGATTTCTCGATCATGGTCTTTCTCCTGATTACGGATCAAACACGGGTCTTGATATTCAGATAGATTTGTAGTGCACCCGAGTTAGATTACTCTGTGTGAGTTGGAACGCGTCATGCATTGCGCCAGCCTGAACCTACTGTGATGGAAATGTCCGGAGCCGACGCACTGCGCTGATTGGTTTGAAGGACCTTTATCGGTCAAACCATCCATTAAGCCCGAACGGGTCTGGATCAGTAGTCTGCGCGTAGGTGCTGTAACCACTGTGATTGCCGGCAGCGGCAAATGCACCAGTTGTTGCGAGGGTCGTTGCGGTTGCAAGCAGCGCCAAAACCATGATGATCTTTCTGGCTAACATTTTAGTTTCTCCTTTGTAGTGCACCCCGAGTTGGATTACTCTGAGCG
>JBAPZR010000497.1:0-2034 GCA_049285335.1 Xanthobacteraceae bacterium
TGGGCTGGATTCCCCAGGACGCGAAACAGACGCCGCGGCCCGCCTCGTTGGCTTCCTGGGACTCGATTCCCGAGGATGAAAAACCGTTTCAGCGCCGGTTGATGGAAGTGTTCGCCGGATTCACCGAACACGTGGATGTCCAAATCGGTCGCATCGTCGACGAAATCGATCGGCTCGGCTACGGCGACAACACGCTGATCCTTTACATCTGGGGCGACAACGGCGCCTCGGCCGAGGGACAAAACGGCACCATCAGCGAGCTTCTGGCGCAAAATGGCATTCCCACCACGACCAAACAGCAGATTGCGGCGCTCAACACGCTTGGCGGTCTCGACGCGCTCGGCTCGCCTAAAACCGACCCCATGTATCATGCCGGCTGGGCTTGGGCGGGCAGTACACCTTATCAGGCAACCAAGCTCATCGCCTCGCATTTCGGCGGCACGCGCAATCCGCTTGCTGTCCGCTGGCCTGCAAAGATCAAGCCCGACGCCACGCCCCGCGCTCAATTCCTGCACGTGAATGACGTGGTCCCGACCATCTATGACATCGTAGGCATCAACCCTCCGCGCGTCGTCAATGGTTTTCCGCAAGATCCTTTTGACGGCGTAAGTTTTGCGAGCACCTTCAACGATCCGAAGGCCAAGGAGGTGAAACACACCCAGTATTTTGAAGTCATGGGAAGCCGGGGCATTTATCGCGACGGATGGATGGCCTCTGCGTTTGGTCCGCGCGTGCCATGGCTTCCTGGCTTACCCAAAGGCATCAAGGAATGGACGCCCGACAAGGACAAGTGGGAACTCTACGATCTGACTAAAGACTGGTCGCAGGCAGACGACCTTGCCGAGAAGATGCCCACGAAGGTTGCCGATATGAAGGACCTGTTTCTGATTGAGTTCACCAAGAACAAAGGCTTGCCGATCGGCGGCGGCCTATGGATTCCCGTGCTCCATCCTGAACTGCGACTTGTGCCCCCTTACACGTCGTGGACGTTCCCGGGCGCAATCACGAGGATGCCTGAAGTTGTCGCGCCCGCCCTCGGTAACAAAGAGAACCTCGTTAGCATTGACGCCGACGTGCCAGCTAATGCCGACGGCGTGCTTTACGCGCTTGGCGGTTTTTCTGGTGGCCTCACCTTGTACGTCAAAGACGGCGTGCTGTCGTATGAATACAATCTATTCGAGATCCAGCGCACGAACATCAAGGCCAAGGACAAACTGCCCACCGGCAAGGTGAAGATCGAAGTCCAAACTACTTATGTCGAGCGCAGGCCGGCCGGTCCACTCAACGTGGTACTCAAGGTCAATGGCAAGGAAGTCGCGTCGGGTGTGGTGCCAGTTAGCGCTCCACTGCTCTTTACGGCCAACGATTGTCTCGACTTCGGCATCGATCTCGGCTCTCCGGTTGGGCTCGAGTACTACGATCAGGCCCCCTTCAAGTTCAATGGCACGATCGAAGGTGCACATGTGGAATACCTCGGTTCCCCTGCGCAGTTAAAGCAGGAGAAAATCCAAACCGATGAAGAAATTCCAGTGGCGGACTGAATCCTTGCATCAGAAGAAATTTGGGTGGCCCGTCGCTACCCCTTGACTTCCGGAAATGGCCCTTCTCGGAAGTAGCGCGATGTCCGAGATGAGTCCGGAATGCGCAGCATAACGGACGTTTTAGCGAGGGCAGCATCTCGGGCAGCTTCGCCACGTTGGCCGCAATCCGCCGCGCCTCATCGTGGGTTAGCAACTTGGCCGCTCATCGCTGTCCCGGTGAATCAGAACCCCACCCAGCGCCAAGCCACCGAGAATCTTTTCGGCTCGGCGGCTCCAAAACGGAAACTATGTGAACAGGCTAGTTATTTCTTGTAGCCGACATAATAGACGCCAATCTAGGCTCCCGAGCTATCCATGATCGGTTCGTAGCCTGTCGAACGGCACGCTCTCACGTCTGTTTATTTTTTCTTAGTGGCTTTTCTGGCCCTTCACCCCGGCCGGATGGCGGCGGCTCCGCGACCACGGACGAACTGGCGCGGAGCCGCTATTGATT
>JBAPZR010000498.1:0-1694 GCA_049285335.1 Xanthobacteraceae bacterium
GTCTCAGACGACGCAATAACGTAATACACTAATCCGGCTTCACGAATGTCGATGCCCTCAGCAATGTGAACCCCGAGAAATGGATCGGGCAATTGGTCTGCTACTGCACTGAGAAATTTGATTTGATTTCTTACAGGGATCCGAAACTGCGAATTTTTGATTTGTTGAGGAGTCAGGTTGGAAGATTTCAGTAGCGGCCCAACCTCTAGTCGTGCCCCCAACGCTAGAGCATAAGCAGCTCTTGCTATCGAACCGCTGGCGGTTGGAAGGGCGCTGAACCGCGCGTTCTTGCGCATTGTTTCTATAATCTGCCGGCGCGTCAAACCGAAGAAGCTGTGAAAGAGGCTGAGTTATCTCGAAGGTGTCATCAGCATCAGCTGATGAACATCAAAATCCCTTTACCACGCGATTTGTGCAATGATTGTGGTGACCGCCATGCCGGTAGCGAACGCGAAGGCGAGGGCCATACCTACGAAAATCTTCTTCATGATCGTCCTCAATCCGTTGGGTCAGCGGATGAACGATAAGGCAGGACCAAGCGACCTCAATTAACCATTGGTCCGTGCATTTTGCCCGTTGGTATAGGGCTGCTGGCGCCTATCCGACCGGAATGTACGCTGCTTGGCAAACTGCTTGCGGAGTTATTGAACGGTCTCCATCGCCTTTCGCGCCCGATCGTCACCAAATCCCTCACAATTGAAGCTGTGACGTCCCTAAGCGATGTCCGCTTTAAGTCATGTGTGGACGGCGCCGCCTTGGCAAGAACTTTCTGACGTTGCTGCAGCATTGGTCGGGTGCGGTCATGTGTGCGGCCTGTTTGTGCGGCCGGTGTGGCCGCTGGCCATAATGCTCTGCGCGGATCGGGTCCCAATCGTAAACACGCATTCAAAGATGCGCTGACCCAAGCGGGTTCTCCCGATCCCCGGATCGACCTTGTCTGCATTACGTCGTCATCTCCTCGCCAATTCCTCCAAAACTTCAAAACGCCGAGCACTTCGATGCCGCAGAGCGGGCGCCGTCCACAGCATCATAAGCAGACATTGCGGCGGGTCAGCATCATGTCCGCCTTCCCAATAGCCGTGCAACCTCCCACGCCGGCCTGGGCGCTTTCAACATTATTTAATTCCGAGACGGTAAACGGGTTTCATCGGCACCTTATCCGCCGCTTATTCGTCCAACGAAATAATCGACACCGGACACCAGTTTTGCCGAGGTAGTGGAAAAAGCGGTGAGCTGCCCCCTGTCCCGGCTTGGCCTGGGCCTCGGTCGAGTTGAACCTCCGGCCGGGGCTCTTAGCATATCCCGCTTGTGGTCAGCGTCTGGCGTTGTCCAAAAAGCACACAACAGCAGCCCATCGGATTTATCCACAGCGATCAAATTGCGTAAGCACCAAGTTGGATGCTGAAATATCCGGGAATCAACGTCGTGAGCATCGTTGGGAGCCGCACCCGTATGTGAACACGGCTACTGATAAGCCGTTCCACCGGGTACCTATTTGGAAGCAAAGACCTCAGTCCAGTGGTGATAGATCTCCAAAACGGGAGGGCTCTGCAATGCCAAGTCCAGCAGTATGGCTGCGAGGTATCGCAGCTCTGTTGGGAGCGATGATTGTCGCGCTCCCAGGATCGGCGCAGGCGCGATGCGCGAATGGAATAAACTGCAAGCAACCAGTCGCCGGCACAAGCGTTAGCACC
>JBAPZR010000499.1:0-4312 GCA_049285335.1 Xanthobacteraceae bacterium
GAATGGCACTACACTCCAAAACACGGAAGCTGGCTCGATCTGGCCGAGTCCGAACTCGGCGTCCTAACGTCCCAGTGCCTCGATCGCCGCATTCCCGACAAACAAACACTCAGCGACGAAATCGCCGCCTGGGAGCACGACCGCAATGCCAACCACACCAAAGCCGACTGGCAATTCACCACCAAAAATGCCCGCATCAGACTCAAGCATCTATACCCTTCAATCTGACTGAATCAGCTGACTAGGCACCAGGAGGCTCTGTCTTGTCTTACATTGCGATCACGAATCACCTATGTCGATGAACCGTACGGTTCTGCCTTGGACGAACTATTTGTGAGGCCTCTTCTTGGTACGGCAAATTTCCCGAGTGCCCTTGCAGAGCTTGACGAAATGACGCGTAGCATGGAGAACCGGCTACGAAGGCTTGGGGGAACTTAAAAGCGAGAATCGGAGCAACGTCTGACCGCGCCAGCACGGCGGCGACGCTGCCGACCCGTTCTCGGTAACTTGCCACGGCCAGTGGCAGCGTATCATCGGCAAACCATGCACACGTTTATCGGTCTTGATGGCTACCCAGGCGGCTGGGTTGCAGTCTATCTTGAAAAGACTCGCCAGCGTTTCCATTACGCGGCTAACGCGGATCGCCTCCTCGATGTCCCGCACGAACGGGCGATGATTGATATTCCTATTGGTTTGCCACAGCGCGGCTATCGCGACTGTGACCGTGCTGCGAAGGAAATCGTAGGTTCATCCGCCTTTGTCGGGGCGCGTTCGAACGTCTGGCTGTTTGAAGAATACGATGACGCGAACGCCCACTATTGGAAAGAGAAAGACACGGGCATTTCATTGCAACTCTGGCACTTGAAGGACAAGTTGCGTGAAATCAATGTGATGATAACGCCTGCGATGCAAGAACGCTTGCAAGAATGTCATCCAGAGCTTGTCTTTTGGCGGCTAAACGGGAAGCAGCCGCTACCCAGCAAAAAGACACCGAGAGGTTGCCTACTACGGATCAAACTACTAAAGGAGCATGGCGTTTTTCGGATCGAGGAATGGCTAGCGCAGCGATACGGGACTGGCATTAGGTGTGATGATCTAATCGACGCCTGCGCATGCGCGATAGCAGCGCGTGATAGTCAATTTAGACTGCCGCCCCATAATCCGCCAAGCGAGCAGGGGATTAGGATGGAGATTTGGTACTGAGGAATGTCTGTGCGTAGCGGAAATGCTTACTTTGCTGGTGGCGATTTGAGTTGAGCAATGATCACTCGTCATTGCGGCGGCCAGTTCGGCGGTGAGTTGTTCGGCCTCCGCTCGCAAAGCGTCTTTGCTCACTCGCGGCCAGTCTTCCTCGCATGGCGAGTAGAAATATTAATCTGATCTGCGAGCACCGTTTACGGGCGAGGCGATGGTATTGGTGCCCGCGACGACCGCGGCGCTACCGGCTTGGGCTTGTGGCCTTCGGCGCACCCTTTTGGGCAGCGCGGTTGAAATACGCATCGCATGTTGGAGACAGTTCCGTGCGATGAGAGCTCAGGCATTTAATCACGCCACCGTTTTCCCTGGATGTCCCACCGCAAAGTCTTTGCACATCGGGACCGCAAGAGGCTCGCAGAGCGCCTTCTGTTACAGAATGGTCAACGGGCAGGCTGGCAGATGTTGAGGCTGTGTTTTGCGTTTTTTCCGAAGGTAGGACCGTTCCGGGAGCTGGTCGCCCCGCTACCGCGGGGGCAGCAATGGGTGGCGCCGGAGGAGGCGCTGGGATCCTCACTAGGATTTCCTGATTGGCGGTCTGTAACGTGTCGATCTGGTGTACCATCTGGTCTTGACTAGCGGCGAGCTGGTCCACGGTTTGCCGCAGCGCGGCGAGATCCACCGCTATCTGATGCACCTGCTCCGGGTCGATGGAGGGAGTGGCAGGCGTTTTCGGGACAGGCACGGTCTGCGCAACCGTTGCCACTTGCGTCTCCGGCACGGATTGTTGCTGAACGGCAGCGCTTTCGGGACTGGCCCCTGGCGTTGTCCAACCAAACTGCTGGATCCAACTTGCGATCATCCGCTTGGTTTCCGGCGACCAGCCAAGTTTCGGAGCGCTTGTTGCGATCATCTGCTTGGTTGCCTCGCCGTATGACTGCCAAGCTAAGATGGTTGCAACGCCAATACAAATCGCGACCAGGTAGCGTGCTAACCCTCGCGCGCCTCGCTTTTTCGTCTGCTGTTCTATTGCTAGGAGACGATCATAAATTGTCTTTAACGCCAGCGTCTCAGTATCGAGATGACGACCGATCCCTAAAAGAACTTCATGCAAATCAGCCGCGGGCTTCGGCTGAGGGCTTGGATGTAGCAAGTCTCCGAATTGTTTGCTTACCTTATCATCACCAGAACCAGGCAAATCCTCTAAAGGCCTCCGCTCATCGGTTGCACGTTGAAGATCGTTGAGAGCACGCAACCGTTCTCCAAACTTGTGAAGCGTATCATCGGTACCTGCCGCGGCACCGGCTGACTGGTGTTCGGTAGGTTCCATCTTCTCAGCCATCGGCAGTTACCCATTTGGGCGAACGGTAACTTCGATTTCAGCAGATTTATCGGGGCCATATTGCGGCCCTTTCGTGGGAAATACCTGACGTTGGTCTGTCTAGCAGATAGGTCGGATTGGGCTCGTGGTCCTGCTCCGGCGTGCAAGGCTGCAAGGCTGCTTCAGTAAGAGCGTCCTGTCGCTCTAAAGTGCGTGCCAGTCGACGCGACTCGATTGCCCTTGGGATCGAAAATCGTGACGCGATAACGGTGTTCTCGTGATGAAGTACAAGCTCGTATCCGTGATAGCTATGTGTGCTAGTTGTCACGCCAAGCGATCCGTCTCAGTCTTCGCCTCACCGGCCAACCGATAGCACGCTTCGACCCCTTCGTGGTGCAGCCCCACCTACAGTCAGTAACGCATCAAAAGAATACGTGGAATGCCGGGCCCATCAGCAGCAAAAGCGACTACTTCTGCTGCTAAAGCGCGGAAGGTGGCCTATTATGCGGCCATCATCTTGATTGCCTGCACGTTCTGGCTATCGCATCTGTGGTCCAACTGAACGGCGGAACGATCTGTCAAATGGCGAAACAATTTCCGAATAGTGAGGTAGCGTGGGGTTTACGGGCTTATCTCATCTTGATCGGGTGCGCCGCTGACCGCCAAACGGTAACTTATGATGCCCTTGCTCGTCGCATAAAACGTGGCGGCCCAAATCTTTTGGCCAAGCCATTGGCTCTGATTACACGATGGTGCCAGCACCACAGCTTACCGGCGCTTGCGTCCTTGGTTGTCGAGCCGGCGACCGGGCTACCCGCTCCGGGTTTCGATGCTGTTAGCAGAGACGAGATTCCTCGCGAGCAAGAGCGCGTTTGGGCATTTGACTGGTATGCGATTTTCCCGCCGACAATTGAAGAATTAGCAGAAAACACGCGCTCGTCCAGCGCTTAACGCTTAACTGTTCAATTTTCAATTGTTGGCGCGCTCAGCCGGCAGCATTGCTTTTGCTATGAAAATGTCATCACCCGGAGGGCAACTGTTAAATCAATGGGTGTTTTAGCAACAGCCAGCAGTTCAGCGCTGGCGCGTTTCCTCTTTTTGGCATCGGCAAAAATTGAAGACTAAATTACTTGACGCCGATGAGTTGAGTTGCTCGCCCGCCCCATGCGCTTATCAGCGTCATTAGCGTTACAGCAGTCGCTATGGCCGTGTTCTGATAAGCATTTAGTCGTGATGCCCTTTGTTTAGGCCAGAAATTTGACAAGTTTTAATCTCGTATTGTGCTCGGTTCAGACGAGTGCAAAATTTTCAGCCACAGGGGGATTGGCGGATGTGGACTATCTTTGAAGTTCTCGTATTAATCGTCGTTGGCAGCATCATCATTTTTGGCGGCGAAATCGATGGGCACGCAATTGGCGTTTCTGCGTTTCTCAGCCTTGCCGCCCTTTTCGTGTGGTTAGCCTCAACCTTAGCATTTTCCAAACTGATTGATCTGACGCGCCTAATGTATCGGCGTCGCCGAGAGTTTAGCGGCCTTGTTCTTTTCACTCGACAATATTTTCGCGGTCGGCTGCGGCCTGTGGCAAAAAATGTTGGAACATTAGTCAGCGGAACCATGTCCGACGTGGCTATTCGTCGTCGTGGCGATCTTGTGAAAGTGCCGACGAAAGAACCAGCGCAGAAATCCAATCAAGCGATTTAAAGGGCTGTGGCGTTCGATAGGGCACCAGTCCACTCCACTGGATCCGTTCCGGCCGAGCGACGCGGGCTGCTTATCGCACTGTAAACCCATGAAAC
>JBAPZR010000500.1:0-2223 GCA_049285335.1 Xanthobacteraceae bacterium
GCATAAAGTATGTGATTTCACCGATGGCGCGGTTGGCATTTCATGCATTGCCGGGGAACCGCAACCGAATGGGCGAGTTTACCTTGCCAGAAAATGGGCGTGGGCAAGTCGGGGAAACTAGCCATGAGCAATCTCGCCTCAGACGCCATCAACATCAACACTATGGTTGCGCGGTTTAATGTCGAACGTTTCCGCAGAATACTCGCCAGAGAGATCGAAGAAACAAAGCGACAGACTCTTCTTCAACTCGTCGCGGAAGAAACTGCAAAATTGGCTGCGCTTTCGAGAGCTGATCTTTTCCGGTCCGCGATAGGCCAGCCGGCGTAAAACACTCTTCCGCGCTACGCCACGGTTTGTGTGGCGGAACAACCGGCGTGCGTGCCGCGGTTGAAGTCGGGAAGCTCGCGAATAAGAACGCCCATCGAACTCGGCTTTTAAGCCGACCGTTACGGGGCATCTGTGCTCATAGGCCGAATTTGAGTTTCCGTGGTAGCAGCCGGATCGAGGTCGTGGAAGTGCGGAAACGAACGGCTGCCAAGCTGTTCGGCCGTGGTTGAACAACATCTTTCAGTGGACGTCTTTACTGCGGTGCACGAGTCCGCTTGCGCAGCGCAAGGACACTTTGCTGAAAGCGTGGGTTGCGCCAAAGCCGCGCGGTCAGAGTCGGCGCCGCAACCGCCATGCAAGTACTGCGACAATGAGCCATATCACGGTCGCAAGTACGAGAGCCAAAGACGCTGTCCGCTCGATCAAGAGCCAGATGACAAGGGCGAAAGCCGCAAGCGCGAAACTGCCGAGCGTCGCGCCCATCGCATCAAGGGCAGCCGCTTCCTTGCCGCGCCGCGAGCCGGCCAGACCGGCCCTCTCCTTGCGTTCCCGGGCGTGCTTCTCGATGAGGGTCGCACTCGCCGGGAATATGGCTGGGAAAGCCAGAAACAAACCGCCAACAATCGGCCCGAAGCGCGCGGCAATGAGGCCAGCAATGACCGTCATCGTCCCGCCAAGCGCAAATCTGATCGCATACTCGTACCAGCGAATTTCGCGCAAGGGGGATAGGTTGACCTGAACGATCATCGGATTCCAAAGAATATCGAGATGATTCCAAACGCGACAGCGAACCACACGACGAAGCTAAGCATCGCGGCCGCCCAAGACGCCACCATGAATTTTTTGAGGAGAATACAGACGGTCCAGCTATACGCGGCAAGTGCGAGCGCTCCTGCAATCATCGAGCGACCCTCCACAGCTGCGAAGTGCGCCTTGTTGCGACAAAGTGATAAGGAGTGTTGCCAAGGCGATCGACGGAGCAGCGCCGAACAGGCCGGCGAAACTTTTTGGCTGCAAAGTGTCGCCGAGCGCGGCGAACATGGAAACCGCGATGCCGCCGGCAATTAAGCGCAAAAAATAGTCGAGCACCGGTTTCCTCCTTATAGTTATATTTGAGAGAGAACGTCTACGCTGGGTCGGCGGTTCGGCCCTTTCCAGCGCACTGTACACCCCAGATTAATGGGCCATAGCCATGCCCAAATTCCTCAACTTGTCAGCATTTACGGAAGATGGCGATTTGCCTGTGGTGATCGAAACACCACGCGGCATCCGCGCAACGCTAGCCTATAACCCGGAACTGGAATGAACCACGTTGATGCAAGCGTTCGTTCTTACTTACATTGATTTGTCTGAGCCTAGCGAGACGACAAGCTGACTTGGGAACTAAAGCAATATCGCCTGCGTGCCTGCATCGAGGAGTTGCGCGTGTATTCGATGCGATCTCGAAATCCCGACTTAGTCAACATTATCGCAAGGCGGATTGACGAGTTTGCGCTGGGCGAGTTCCCACGAGAGCGAGCGGCAATTGAACGGCTTGCTCAAGTTATCGCGATGCAAGAGGCTCGAATGCGGTAAGGCGAAGATTGGACCATAGCGAAAAAAGTACGTTCACTCGTTGCTGTAAAGGTTGGCGTAGCGACCGCCGCTTCTTTTGCCGGGAAGGTCTAAAACCCAATGCCAAGAGAGGGCAATAATCTCTGCAGAATTGCAGCGAAACAAATGAGAGCCACCAGAATTTTAAGCAAGTTTCCGAGGCGCCCATCACGCACAAATCTGTCGATCAGGTAAAAGCAAATTGCACCGACGACAACGATGATGAGCACGTTTATGAGTACGATAAGCATTGAGCTAACCCCCGACGACGAATGCACCGTATCGCGTTTCTTGCAATTGGTG
>JBAPZR010000501.1:0-54471 GCA_049285335.1 Xanthobacteraceae bacterium
CAGCACGCTCGCGCGCTTCGCCGGCGCGACCAGCCGCCTCTCCGGCTTGACGGTAGCGGCGATCATTGCCGCGCTGGTGATCGCCGGCCCTGGCTTTCTCGGCTACGTGCCGAAATATGTCCTAGGCGGCCTTTTGTTCTTTCTCGGCGGTGGACTTGTCTACCAGTGGCTGATCCAATCGTCGCAACGATTGCTGCTCATCGAATATTTGTCGCTGATCGGCATCGCCTTGCTCATCGTCTATTGGGGCTTCATCGCGGGCGCGCTGATCGGCGTGATGATCGGCTGCGCCACCTTTGCGCTCAGCGCCAGCCGCGTGAACGTGATCAAGTTCAGCTTCGACGGCTCGGAATATCATTCCTCGCTCGATCGCAGCCCGCGAGAGCTGGCGCTCTTGGCCGATCACGGGCCGGAGATTCAGGGCGTGACTTTGCAAAGCTATTTATTCTTCGGCTCGGCAAATAGGCTCTACCAGCACGTCAAGGCGCTGCTGGACCGCCAGCCCAACTGTCGCTTCCTGATTTTCGATTTCCGTCTGGTGACCGGCATCGATTCGTCGGCAACGCATAGTTTTTTGCAGATCAAGGAGGCGGCCGCGTTCAGCAGCGCGAAGATCGTACTCGTCAATCTCACGCCGGAATTGGAAAGAGCCTTCCGCGCGGTGCGATTCGTGTCCGACGATATCCTGGTCGCCCCCGATCTCGATCGCGCATTGGAATCCTGCGAGCAGGCGGTCATCGAGGCACACCGGTCGGAAGAGACCGACATCGGATCGTTCCGTGGCTGGCTGACTCAAGCTTTGGGCAGCCCGCAATATGCCGACGATCTGGCAAAATACTGTCGCCGGCGCGAGGTGCAGGCCGGCGACGTCATCGCTCGGCAAGGCGAGCCAGCCGATTCGATGCATTTCATCCTCGACGGACGCATCGGCATCATTGTCGACTTGGGCGAAGGACGGACGATGCGCTTGCGCAGCCTCGGCCGACACACGACGATTGGAGAAATGGGCCTGATCACGCATCGCGTGCGCAGCGCGACCATTCAAGCCGAGGCGCCGAGCGTGCTCTACGAACTGACCGCCCATTCCCACGAACGAATGAAGCGCGAGGACCCCGCACTCAGCCAGGCTCTTCTCAGTTACGTCATCTCCGTGATGGCCGAGCGGCTCAACTTCGCCAATCGCGCCATCGGCGTTTTGCAACGCTGACGGGCGTACCGCATTCAGTGGAAAATTCGGAACTTTGAAACCGAAAATGCGGCGGGACGGATTGCTTGCTTGACAATTGAATCCCGCGGTTCACAATTTCCCGGTACCTTACTGACGCGGAGGTGAATATGCTTCCACCGGGTCAAAAGGGCCGCGATGATTGCTGCGAGAGCGTTCGGATCGCAGCATAGCGGCAAGCAAGCGAACAGCGCGCCGGCGGCGACCTCAGCGGGCCACATCAGTAGGGCAAGGCCCCAATTTGGTCGCTCCCGGCCTGCGCTTTTGTTTGACGCTCTTATTTGACGCTCTTATTTGACGCTTTTATTCGGCGCTTTCATTTGGCATCGGCCAAGATCAGATCGGACGCCTTCTCTGCAATCATCACCGCCGGAGCATGCGTGTTGCCCGACACCAGGACGGGCATGATCGAGCAGTCGACCACGCGCAATCCTGTTATGCCATTGACGCGCAGCCGCTCGTCGACGACAGCCATGTTGTCCGTGCCCATTTTACACGTGCCCGACGGATGAAAGATCGTCTGGCCGTATTCGCGCGCGAATTCCAACAAATCGTCGTCGGAGCGAGCCGCCGCGCCGGGCCGATATTCCTCGGCAAGATAAGGCCGCAGCGCCTTGGCCTCAGCAAGCTTGCGGGCAAAGCGGATCGACGCCACAGCGCAGCGCCGATCCACATCCTGCGAAAGATAGTTGAAAATCATCGATGGCGGCTGGCGCGGGTCCGGTGATTTCAAGCTAACCCGGCCGCGCGAGGCGGGGCGCAATTGACAGACCGAGAACGTGCATCCCGACCACGGATGCGGCTTGCCGCCTGCTGAATCCGCCGAAAGAGTACTGAAATGAAATTGAATGTCGGGGGTCTTGGAGCCCGGCATGATTTTGGTGAAAAGCCCGCCCTGATTGATGCCGACGGCCAATGGACCGCGCCGGCGCAAGAGCCATTTCATGCCGATGCGGACGCGGCCGCCGAGCGATCGCAGCTCGTCATTGGTGGTGATGGTCTTTGCGACTTTGTACATCAGGCGGACCTGAAGGTGGTCCTGCAGGTTCTCCCCGACGCCTGAAAGTTCGTGCACGACTGGAATGCCCATACGCTGGAGCAGCGGTCCCGGCCCGATGCCTGACAACTGCAACAATTGCGGGCTCTGCAGGGCGCCGGCGGCGACGATGACTTCCCGCCTAGCATGCGCGACACGCGTCGAGCCGTGGTGGTCATAACGCACGCCGACCGCCTTTCGTCCCTCAAGCAGAATTTGCGTCACATACGCATCGGTTTCGACGCGCAAATTCTGTCGCTTGCGCGCGGGCTTCAAATAAGCGACCGCCGAGCTGCAGCGCCAGCCATTGTGCGTGAACAGCTGAAAATATCCGACGCCCTCCTGCGCGGCGCCATTGAAATCGTCAGTGCGAGGCGCGCCCAGCTCTTGCGCGCCGGCGATGATGGCATCCGTGAGCTCATTCGGTTCCGGAATATCCGAACACCAAAGCGGGCCGTCGGCGCCGTGATAATCGCTTGGCCCGCGCGTATTATGCTCGAGCTTGATGAAATAGGGCAACACGTCGCGCCAGCTCCAGCCGCGATTTCCCAAGCTCGCCCAGGTGTCGTAATCCTCCGGCTGGCCACGGATATAGACTAATCCATTGATCGAGCTCGATCCGCCCAAGCCGCGGCCGCGCGGCTGATAGAGCGCTCGATTGTGCATATGCGGATCGGGTTCCGACGAGAACCGCCAGTTATAGACGGGATGAAACATCGTCTTGCCGTATCCGATCGGGATGTGAATCCACAGGTAGCTGTCCCGCGGGCCGGCCTCCAGAAGAAGTACGGACTTCGTGCCGTCTTCGGACAATCGGCTCGCGAGCACGCAACCCGCGGATCCTGCACCAACGACGATGTAGTCGAAATCCGCCATCCCCAGCTCCAGCATTCCTCGTTCTGATTTGGCTCCTCGCCTAAGGCATGATCCGAAAAAAAGCGGAAACCGGCTTTCCGAAAAGATCATGCCCTATCAAATCCAGGCCGGACGGCCTCATTCACGATGCTGGCGCGGGGGCACATGAGGAAAGCGGGCGCGCCCTTTAATGGCGACGGTCCCCCCACTCTCACCGCCGCCGCGCACGAAGCGCTCGGAATCGCGCGGGCCCACTCGAAAAGACCAGTTGTCGGATCGACCCGGCGACTTGTTCATTGCTTCCCAGATCACGCGCCGCTCCGCTTGGCTTTGCAGAATCGTTTTATTGAGTTCATCTGGATTCCAGCCGGAAAACACCAGCTCACGGAGTTCTTTTTCCTGTTCGCGATAGGCCGGATCACCGCTGAGATTATTGAGCTCGAGCGAATCCTTTTCCAGATTGAACAACTGGGATTCGAAACCATGTGTATAGAAATATTTCAACGCCCCCTTTCTAATCATTCGACAAGGCGCGCAGACGCCCATATCACTGTATTCGCATATCGCAATATTCGGCCACTCGCGACCGTCGCCGCCGATCAGCGGCACGAGGCTCGATCCGTGATGAGGGCCCGCCACCGCGAGCGGATTCCGCTCGGTGGCGAAATCCAAGATCGTAGGAAAGAGATCGACGAGTGAAACGACCGAGTCGATCGTACGCCCACCATTAATTCCGGGCCCTGCAATCAAGAGAGGCACGCGCGTAGCCCCCTCGAAGAAGGTTTGCTTGTACCACATGCCGCGTTCCCCCAGCATTTCGCCGTGGTCGCTGAGGAAGATCACGTTGGTGTCGTCCGACAGGCCGGTCTTTTCGAGAATGCTCAGCAGGCGGCCGACCTTGTCGTCGATATAGCTCACCATGCCGTAATAAGCGTGACGGGCGTTCAACGTGTGCTCGTTCGTGACCTCTATGCGATCACGCCCGTGCGAGTAATAGAGCCATCGGCTGTGCGTATCCATCTGCTCTAGCGGAATGGGACCGACCGACGGCAGATCGATATCCTCGGGCCGGTACCGGTTCCAATGCTCTGAAAAGGCGACAAAGGGCGAGTGAGGGTGCGAAAAGGAAACCGTCAGGAAAAATGGATCCTTCTCAGCCCTGCGCGCCAGGTCGAATAATTTTTGCTGCGCAAGAAATTCGGTTTCGTCGTCATAATCGATCTGCAGGCTGCGCAGGCACTGTCCGGCTTCGACGACCGCGCGCATGCTGATGCCGGTTGGCGCATTGGCCGGTCCTTCTGTCCAATCCGGCACCCACGCGAAATCCGCAGGATAAATGTCAGTTATGAGGCGCTCCTGAAATCCATGCAGCTGATCTGGCCCCACGAAATGCATCTTTCCACACAGCGTGGTGCGATAGCCGAGATTGTCCAGATAGTGCGCGATGGTCGGTATGGCGGCGGAAAATTCGCTGGCATTGTCGAAAGCGCCGATCGAATGCGCCAGTCGACCCGAGAGCATGGAATACCGTGACGGCGCGCATATGGGGAAGTTGCAATAGGCATTGGTGAAAACGGCGGATCGTTCAGCGAGCTGCATGAGATGAGGCGCCTGGACAATGCGGTGGCCGTACATCGGCAGAGCCTTGGCGGTGAGCTGATCGGCCATGATCAACAGAATGTTAGGTCTCCGCATGCCCGCTTTCCCGTTACTCACTCGATGTGAATGCCGGTTGTCTGAATCAAATTGCGATAGGCGATGATGTCGGCAGCAACCTTTTCCCCCAGCGCATCGGGAGAAGAAATCACCGGCTCCGCGCCCTCTCGGAGCAGGCGCTGCAACACGTCCGGAGTTTTCATCGCTTGGTCGAGCGCGGAGAAGAGACTTTCGATGATCTCCTTCGGCGTTCCGGCCGGAGCCTCGAGCCCGTACCATGCGACTGCCTCGTAATTCGGTACGCCGGTTTCGGCGATCGTCGGTAGGTCGGGTAACGCCGACGACCTTGTTTTCGAGCAAATTGCAATTGGGCGAAGCTGTCCGGCCTTAATGCTCCCGAGCGAGGCCGGCACATTCGTGAACATCACATCCACATAGCCGCCGATCAAATCGCTCACTGCCGGCGCGGCGCCTTTGTAGGGCACATTGAGCATGTCGATGTGCGCCTGTTGCTTGAACTCTTCGGCGGCGAGATGGGCTGGGCTTCCGTTGCCCGCGCTTGCGTAAGTGACCTTGCCGGGATTGGCCTTCGCATAATCGATCAGTTCCCTGACGCTGTGGATGGGAAGCTTAGGATTGACGACCAAAATGTTCGGCACCGTTGCCAGTAACGAGATCGGTGCGAAATCCTTGACGGCGTCGTAGGGCATCGAGCTGTATAGCGTCATATTCACGGCATTGTTGCTGCTCGCGAGCAGAAGCGTGTAGCCGTCGGGTGTCGCCTTGGCCACGAACTCGGAGCCGATATTGGTTCCTGCGCCGGCTCGGTTGTCGACGATGAAGGGCTGTCCGAGTTTTTGCGAAAGCCCATCCGCGACAATTCTCGCCAGAAAGTCCGCGACGCCCCCGGCCGGCCAAGGAACGACGATCTTGACTGGTCTCACGAATCTGCGGCGTAGACGGGCGTAGCAAATATGGCGCAGAGCGCAAGCGCGCCGATCGATCTGAGGAGCCGCATTGTTTTCCTCCCGCCGGTCGTTGCTTATCGCCGGCCATCATGCCCGGTCGCTTCATGCTGTTCTCAGCCGAGCCTTGGATCGGAGTCAACCGTCCGATCGAAAAACCGCAAGCTTGCGGCTGTAACCGATCTGGCTTACGCGATAGCGTCGCCCGTTAGCGTGCGCAGCCGGGAGGAAAACATGGGTCGGAAAATTGCAATTGTCGGAGCGGGTGCGGTCGGCGGTTATACCGGCGCCCACATGGTGCAGGCGGGCGAGGACGTGACTTTCATCGATCCGTGGCCAGCCCATGTCGAGCACATGCGCAAGCTCGGGTTACGCGTCACGCATGCGATGAATGAGCCGGAATTCACTGTGCCGGTGCGCGCGCTTCACGTCACCGATGCGCAGCAGCTTGCCAAGGAGAAACCGGTCGACATCGCTTTCGTCTGCATGAAGTCCTACGACACCGGCTGGGCGGCGATGCTGATCCGGCAATATCTGGCGCCGGACGGCTATGTCGTGTCGCTGCAGAATTGCATGAACGAAGAGACGATCGCCGGTGTCGTCGGCTGGGGCAAGACGCTCGGCTGCATTGCATCGAGCATCACCGTCAATCTGCCCGAGCCGGGCCTCGTGCATCGCGGCGCGGCCAAGCACGGCGCGGCGCACACCGTCTTTCGCGCCGGCGAAGTGCACGGCCGCATCACCCCGCGCGCGGAAGAGGTTTGCCGCCTGGTCGCTTATGCCGATAGCGCCAAGGTGACCAACAATTTGTGGGGCGAACGCTGGTCGAAGCTCGTCGCCAATGTCATGCAGAACGGGCTTTCCGCCTGCACCGGGCTCGGCGGCGGCGACATGCTCAAGAACGATCCGATCCGCCGCTTCTCGACGCGGCTCGGCTCTGAAGCGATCCGTGTCGGTCAGGCGCTCGGCTTTCAGCTCGAAGAGATTTTGCACCTGCCGCCGGAAACAATTGCGCGCGCCGGCGAAGGCGACGAAATAGCGATGCAGACTTGCGACGCGCAGCGCTTCAAAGATTCGGCGCACACCGCCGCCGGGCAGCGGCCCTCAATGGGGCAGGACATGCAGAAAGGCCGGCGCACCGAGATCGAATTCCTCAACGGCCTTGTGGTGCGCGAGGGCGAGAAACTCGGCCTGTCCTGCCGCGCCAATGCCGTGCTTACCGATCTCGTCAAACGCGTCGAAAAAGGCGAGCTCAAAGCCGATCCGCGCCACATTACCGAATTGCGGCTGAATTGATCGCAGCTAATTCCTAAATGCGCCAAGCGTCGATCTGCGGCTTCGGCAGCCCGAGATTCTCGCGCAGCGTCGTTCCGGCATAGTCCTTGCGAAACAGACCGCGGCGCTGGAGTTCGGGAACGACGAAGCGCACGAAATCCTCATACGCGCCCGGCACGTGCGTGGCGGAGAGCACGAAGCCGTCGCACGCCGGCGAGGCAAACCATTCTTCCAGGCGGTCGGCGACTTCCTTCGGACCGCCGACGATCGGATTGTGCACGCGCCCGCGGCCGCTGATCTGGATGAAGTCGCGCACCGTCGGATTTTTCTTCACGTTGAGCACCCGATCGCGGATGCCCTGCAGTCCCGACATCTCTTCCAGCTCGCTTTCCGAGAACGGCTCGTCCATGCCCTTTCTGGCGAAATCGAAATTCAGCGCCTCCGATAAAAGCGACAGCGCATCGATCTCGAGCGGCAGCTTCTCGATCTCGGCCCATTTGTCTTCGGCTTCGGTTTTGGTCTTGGCCGCCACGGTGTTGACGAGGTGCGTGATCTTGACCTGATCCGGATCGCGGCCGAAGCCGCCCACACACGCCTTGAATTCCGCGTAGTCGCGCTTGCCGACCTCGATATTAGGGTAGACGACGAAGATCACTTCGCCCCAGCGCGCGCCGAACTGCTTGCCGCGACCGCTCGATCCGGCCTGGATAATGACCGGATGGCCTTGCGCCGAACGCGGCACGGTGAACGGTCCGCGCGAGCGAAAATAGCGGCCTTGATAATCGAGCCGATGCACATTGTCCGGCTTGGCGAACAGGCCCGAGGCCTTGTCCTGCACGATGGCGTCGTCTTCCCAGGCGTCCCAATGCCCGAGCACGATTTCCATGAACTCGTCGGCGCGGTCGTAGCGCAAGTCGTGACCGATCACCTCATCGCGGCCCATGTTCTGCGCTTCGCCGTCATTGAGCGAGGTGACGACATTCCATGCCGCGCGCCCTTTCGTCATCAGGTCCAGCGTGGCGAACACGCGCGCAACGTGGAACGGTTCGTAGTAGCTCGTCGAATAAGTGGCGCCCAATCCAAGCCGTTCGGTCGCCATGCCCAACACTGTGAGAACGGTAACGGCGTCGAGCTTCACGCAACGGATGCCGTGCTGGACGGTATGGACATGATTGCGTCCATACATGTCCGGCATCGAGAGGCGATCGTCGAAGAAGCCGAGATGAAACTTCCCCTCCTCCAGCACGCGCCCGATATGCCGGTAAAAGTCCGCCGACCAGCTATCGGTGCGCGATCGTGGGTGGCGCCACGAGCTTGCGAGATTGGTGCAGTTCTGCGCTTGCAGGAATCCGACCAGAACCATTTGGCGCATCGTTACCCGCCTGTTGCAATTGCCGCCTCTTCCCGCTCTCGGCGAGAAAGATCAGAGATACCGATGCATTATGAGGTGGCGGCGCGGATGAAGCCAAGCAGCAGCAGTCGTCATGCCCGGCCGCAGTGTCGGGCCGAGATGCCAGCCGTGCTGACGTGAAGCGGCTTTACGCCTGCGGCTGCGGCTCCATCGGCCCGGTCTCCGGGCGCGGGCGATTGCGGCCGGCGCCAGCGGTCGGGACAGTGGACGAGCGCGGCGTTGCCGGCTCAATCACCGATTCGCGGCTCGGCCGCTTGCCGAGCAGCAGATCCTTGATCTCGTCGCCGGTCAGCGTTTCGAATTCAAGGAGCCCCTTGGCGAGCGTCTCGAGATCGGCGCGCTTTTCGGTGAGGATCGCCTGCGCCTCGGTGTAGCCGGCTTCGACCAGCCGCCTGATCTCGGCGTCGATCTTCCTGGAGGTCTCTTCCGAAATGTTCTGCTGACGCGCGACCGAATAACCCAGGAACACTTCTTCCTGGTTCTCGCCGTAGGCGACCGTGCCGAGCGTGTCGGACAGGCCCCAGCGAGTCACCATCATGCGGGCGAGCTTGGTCGCCTGCTCGATGTCGGAAGCCGCGCCCGACGTCACCCGTTCGCGGCCGAAGACAAGCTCCTCGGCGACGCGGCCGCCCATCATGATGGCAAGCCGCGAGGTCATCTGCTCGAGACTCATCGACAGTTTGTCGCGTTCCGGCAATTGCATGACCATGCCGAGAGCGCGGCCCCGCGGGATGATCGTCGCCTTGTGCACGGGATCGGTAGCCTTGACGTTGAGCGCGACGATGGCGTGACCGCCCTCGTGATAGGCGGTGAGAAGCTTCTCTTCCTCGGTCATGACAAGCGACTTGCGCTCGGCGCCCATCATGACCTTGTCCTTGGCGTCCTCGAATTCGACCTGCGTCACCATGCGCTTGTTGCGCCGCGCCGCCATCAAGGCCGCCTCGTTGACGAGGTTCATGAGATCGGCGCCGGAGAAGCCGGGCGTGCCGCGCGCAATCGTCTTGAGATTGACGTCGGGCGCGAGCGGCACTTTGCGCACGTGCACTTTCAAAATCTGTTCGCGGCCGACCACGTCAGGATTGGGAACCACGACTTGCCGGTCGAAACGGCCAGGGCGCAGCAAGGCCGGATCGAGCACGTCAGGCCGGTTGGTTGCCGCGATCAAGATGATGCCTTCGTTGGCTTCGAAGCCGTCCATCTCGACCAGGAGCTGATTGAGCGTCTGCTCGCGCTCGTCATTGCCGCCGCCCAGTCCGGCGCCGCGATGACGCCCCACGGCGTCGATTTCGTCGATGAAGATGATGCACGGCGCGTTCTTCTTGGCTTGCTCGAACATGTCGCGCACGCGGCTCGCTCCCACGCCGACGAACATTTCGACGAAGTCGGACCCGGAAATGGTGAAGAACGGCACGTTGGCTTCGCCGGCGATGGCGCGCGCCAACAGCGTCTTGCCCGTGCCGGGGGGACCTACCAAAAGCACGCCGCGCGGAATGCGTCCGCCGAGCCGCTGGAATTTGGCGGGGTCGCGCAGGAATTCGACGATCTCTTGCAGATCGAGTTTGGCTTCGTCGACGCCGGCGACGTCTTCGAACGTCACGCGGCCATGCGCCTCGGTGAGCAATTTGGCGCGGCTCTTGCCGAAACCGAGCGCTTTACCGCCGGCGCCTTGCATCTGACGCGACAGGAAGATCCAAACGCCGATCAGCGCGACAAAGGGCAGCCACGAAATCAACAGCGAAACAAACCACGGCACGTTGTCGGACAGCGGACGCGCGGTGATCGTCACACCCTTGTTGTAAAGCCGTTGAACCAGCGTTGGATCACTCGGCGCATAGGTCTGGAACGTTCGGCCGTCGGTATAGGTGCCGTGAATCTCCGGCCCTTGAATGAGCGCGTCGCGCACCCGGCCCTGGTCGACGTCGTTAAGCAGCTGCGAGAACGAAATGTCCTGCGACGTTGTGTGCTGACCCGGGTTTTGAAACAGCGTGAAAAGGGCAAGCAGAAGCAGGACAATGATCACCCAAAGGGCGAAGTTGCGCAGATTGGCATTCATCATCTCGTCCTTGGTCCCCGCTCAGCGGGGTCCGGCGGGCACATAGACCCGCAATCGTTGCGGCTTCGCGTCCCCGGTAAAGGCAATGTAGGCGTCGGCGCCCCCCCTGCCAAGGGAACCCCCGGCACAGGGGGCGATTATTACGCTATTTCGTAAAGCGGCTCTTGCGGTTCTTGCGCATGGCTGCGGTGCGACGCCGTGAGGTGGCCTGAGCGCCCGAGACGCGCCGCGCGGGGGCGCGTTCGACCACGACTCGCTCGCGGTCGAGCGTGATCAGGGCGCCCGCCAGCGTCCGGCGAAGCCGCGAGCCTGTTCGCCGCATAGTGTCATAAAGCGATTCGAGCTTGCCGAGCTCGACCGGTCCCTCATTGCCGGCATGGGCGACGGCGCGGCCGAGAAGCCGCAAGGCCACCTCCGCCGGCAAGCTCGCAAACCGCGCCGTCTCGAACGCGATCGGACCGATGGCCGGCCACGGGCGCGGCGCGAGTGACTCGCTCGCGGCCTCGACAGCGAATTCGATTGCCGCATCCGCGCGGCGCATGCGCGTCGCCAAACGCGCGAAACCGCGGGCGTCGAGTCCTTCAAGCGCGAGTCGCGGCATCAAAGTGCGCAGCCGCGCCCGCGTGAAGCGCGGATTCTGGTTGCTGGGATCCTCGCTATAAGTGATGCCCGCCGCTCGTAAAGTTGCAACAAGCCGCGCTTTGGGAAGATGCAGCATTGGGCGCACCACAAAGGCGCGTGTTTCGCCGCCGACCGGCAGCGGAGACGCGTAAGCCATGCCGCCCAGTCCGATAAGTCCGCTACCGCGCGCCAACCGGAACAACACTGTTTCGGCCTGATCGTCGAGCGTGTGTGCGGTCAAGATATGCGTGTAACCGGTCTGCGCAGCGACTTGAGCCAGCAAGCGATAGCGCGCGATCCGCGCCGCTTCCTGCAGGCCGGATTTCGGCTTGCCACCGCGCCAGCGCATCGTGCGGTGAGGCATGCCGAGGCGGCGTGCAAGACGTTTGACCGCAGCCGCTTCGCGTGCGCCTTCCGCTCTCAGCGCATGATCGATCGTCACTGCGAGGAGTTTCGGAGCGCGCGTGCGTCGCCTCGCCCAGCGCGCCGCCAACACGAGCAGCGCCGTCGAATCCGGACCGCCGGAAACGGCGAGTATCAATCCGCGTAGTTTTTCGAGACCCGAGAACAGCGCATCTGCTTCGTTGTCGCCAACGATTTGATCAGCAGTGGGCACGTTTTTGTTCACGGTCCACGCCCTGCTTCACGCTGACCGAAGCGTGCGGATATTTTCGCAGGACCTCGCCAAGCGATGCGCAGGCGGCTTCCTTTTCGCCCAGAGCGGCAAGCGATTGCCCAAGCCGCAGGAGCGCATCCGGGGCGCGCGGGGCATTCTCATATTTGGTGGAGACGGCAAGGAACGACTCCGCTGCATCGTGATATTGCCTATCCTGAAATAGGCTCTCGCCCAGCCAATATTGTGCGTCGGGGGCAAGCTTGTCGGTTGGATATTTGTGCAGGAAGTCGCGGAAAGTATCCTCGGCGAGCCCGAAGTTGCGGCGTTGAACGTAGCCGTAGGCGAGATCGTACTCATCCTTGGGCGTGCTGGGCAGAGGCTGAACGGCGCCGGCACCGCCGGGCGCGCTCAAATTGGCTTGCGGCGATGGCGGCAGATCGCCGCCGCGCGACCCGCCGGGGCTAGCCGATGAATCCGAGGGACTCGAGAGATCGAGCGGCTGGCCGGGCTGACGCGGCCCTCCGGACGGGGAGACCGGTGGCGGCGGTTCGTTGACCCCGGTGCTGGCGCCGAGCGGCCGCGGCGCTCCCGGCGCGGTCGGGCTGACCGACGGATCGAATGCATCGCCATGACGTCCCGCAGCCGAGGCCGCATCGCCTGGAGCCATTGGGACAACCGACGCGACGCCGCCTGCGCCGCCGGGTGCTTGGCCCGACGCTTGACCGGGCGGCGACGAATATTGCGGTCCCGAGGACGGATATTGTGCCGCTGGATACTGCGACGGCGGCGGATATTGCGGCGGCGGTGAATATTGCGGTCCCGACGGCGGTGCATATTGTCCCGCCGAGCGCGAGGGTTCGGCGGCGGGCGCACCAGCTTGCAGCCGCTGGATCATCTGCTCGAGCTGCTGATTGCGATACTGCAATTGTTCCACATTGCCGGTCAGGTCGCGGATCTCCTCTTCTAGGCGATCGAGCCGCGTGACGAGATCGGATTCGGACGTCTGCGCGCGAGCGTTGTTTGCCCACAATGCGCACGCCAATGCCAGCAAGGAAGCTGAGCGAATCATCGCCTTCGACATTTTCGATTGTGTTTGCCTATCTACCATAACGCGTCCTACGTCCAAATTGTGACTGCGGCGGCATGACGGCGCACGAGCTTCGCGGCGCGCGACACGACCGCACCATTTGCCGCGCGATGTGACAAAGGCTTCGCACAAAACGCAATCGGCGCCATGACGGCGCCGATGCGGTCACTTCATCCCCTGAAAGCCACGTCACGTTACGAGCTTTGATCGAGCACGGTAACCGCGCGACGATTCTGCGACCAGCAGGAAATGTCGTTGCACAACGCGACCGGCCGCTCCTTGCCGTAAGAGATCGTACGCATGCGTTGCGCCGAGACGCCGCGCGAAACCAGGTATTGGCGCACCGTCTCCGCGCGCCGCGCGCCGAGCGCGATATTGTATTCGCGCGTGCCGCGTTCGTCCGCATGGCCTTCGATGGTGAAGGCGTAGCGGTTGTAGTTGCCGAGCCACTGCGCCTGCTTGTCGAGCGTGGCGCGCGCCTGATCGGTCAGCTCGGAAGAATCCGTTTCGAAAAACACGCGGTCGCCAACATTGACGACGAAGTCCTGCTGGCTTCCGGGTGTCGCAGCGCTGGCCAAGGCGCCGCTTTGGTCGGTCTGCTTCGCACAACCCGCCACCGCGAGCATGCCCAGAATAACGGCGGCGAACTTGGCGCCGCGAATAACTGTCGCCATGTTCATTCGGGTGCCTCCATACTTCCGCTATGCACGGTTAGTCCCCAGGCGGGTCTAGCAGCGCCTTCGTTAAGCGAAGGTTCCGTCAACCTTGATGCAGGCTTGCAAAAGACCCTCGTCCCCGCGGATTTCCCCGAAAGCTTTCCGAATGGTTAATGAGGCGTCAATACGGCGACTCTATGAAGCTGTTCCGGTTTTACGACAGAAGCGGCGACCAGGCCGGATCAGAGGCATAACTTGGCGTTGGAACGCGCTGCTCATTGCGCCCGGAAATGTCGACCGTAAAGAGCGAAGGCCCTGAATTTCCACCGGGATCTCGGAAAAACATGATGACCCGGCCGTTGGGCGAGAAGGTCGGACCTTCGTTGTGGAAACCTTCGGTCAAAATGCGCTCCCCACTCCCATCCGGCTTCATCACCCCGATCGCGAACTTGTCCTCCGACAGCCGGGTAAACGCGACGTAGTCGCCGCGCGGCGACCATACCGGTGTGGAATAGGTCCCATCGCCGAAGCTGATGCGTTGGGCCGGACCGCCCGCGGCGCTCATGACATAGATCTGCTGATGCCCACCGCGATCGGATTCAAAGCAGATTTGAGAGCCATCGGGCGAATAGGACGGCGCCGTGTCGATCGCCTGGGTGTCGGTAAGCCGCGTGGTCGCTTTCGAGCGCAAATCCATCACGAAAATATTGGAGTTGCTGCCCTCCTGCAGGCTCATGATCACGCGTTGGCCGTCGGGTGAAAATCGCGGCGAAAAACTCATGCCGGGAAAATTGCCGACGATTTCGCGCTGGCCGGTTTCGATATTGTAGAGATAGACGCGCGGATCGCCCTGGCCATAGGCCATGTAGGTGATCTCTTGGGTGGACGGCGAAAATCGCGGCGTCAGCACAAGTTCGTCGCCTCGGGTGAGATAGCGCACATTGGCGCCGTCCTGATCCATGATGGCCAGACGCTTGATGCGCCGCTCCGCCGGACCGGTCTCATCGACGAATACGATGCGGCTGTCGAAATAGCCGCCCTGGCCGGTGAGGCGTTCATAGATCGCGTCCGAGATGATGTGAGCGATCCGCCGCCAATTGTCGGGCGTGGTGAGATATTGCTTGCCGTCGAGCTGCTGGCCGGAAAGCACGTCCCATAACCGGAATTCCGCCTGCATGCGTCCGTCGTTTTGCCGGCCGACGCGGCCGGTGACGAGCGCCTGGGCGTTGATGTTGCGCCAATCCGGAAAGCGCGGCACTGCATCGATGCTGGCGATCCTTTCGATGTAGGCCGCGGGATCGATGGGAGCGAACAAGCCGCTGCGTTGCAGATTCGAGGTGATGATTTGCGTTACGGCGCTTGCGGTGTCGCCGTCATCGGGACCGGCGCCGATGAATTTCGGGATGGCGATCGGCATCGGCTGGAAATTGCCGCCTTCTATATCGAGGCGGGTCACGGCCGACGCGTAGCGCGGCGTCAGAGTCAGACCTCCGGCAATCGCGCCAAGTGCGAGCGCGCGGCGGCGCGTGAGAATGGGCAGGGGTCTATTCTGAAGGGGTCTATTCTGAAAGGTCATGCAGGTTTCTCATCATCAGCCGCCCAGCAGTTCGCGCGGATCAAATTTGAGCTCGAGATCCTTCCACTGATCGTAGTGCTGCGGTTTAAGCATCGTGAACGGCTGGCACAAGAGGAGTGCCCGCTGGGCGCTGTCCGCGAGCGCCGGACCCAGCGAGGACGCGGAACCCTCGACCGGCACCGGCTCCCGCAACAGCGTGCCATCCGGTTTGAACAAAACGCGCAGCACGATGTAGACCTTGGAATTGGCATCGATACCGGGTGGTGGACTCCAGCAACTGGATATACGCGCACGCAACGCATCGATCTCGCTCTGCGACAGCTGGACGTCTTGCGCGCCGACTGCCGCGCCGAGGGTCGGGTTGTCGTTGAGGCTTTGCGCGGACGCGAGCTGACGCTGCGGTTGACGCTTGTCGAGCAATTGCGCGATCTGACTGGCGTTGTATTTTGGATTGTTGTCCTGCTGCTGCTGCTGCACCGGCTTGTCCGGGTGCTTGGGTTGGTCCTTCGGAGCATCCTTCTTCAAAAGATTGGCGATCTGGTCGGGCTTATATTCCGGCGGCTTCGGCTTATCCGGCTTATCGGCTTGCTTCTGGTCGGACTTTGGATCGGGCTTTTGCTCGGGCTTTGTCTCAGGCTTGGGATCAGGCTTTGGGTCGAGCTTGGCCTCGGGCTTAGTTTCAGGCTTGGTTTCGGGCTTGGCTTCAGCCTTCTGCTCGGTTTTTGGTTCGGCTTGAGCCTTCGACGTATCGGTCGTGATCTCGGGTTTGTTTGCGACTTTGGGCGCGAGCTGATCGACCGATTTCTCGGCATCGACTTTGTCGGCGAGCGGCTTGATATCGGGCACTTTCAATTGGGGCGCGTTCTTCACGCCCTTGGTGATCTGCGTAAAATCCTTTTCCGAAATAAAGGAGACCGGCAGCGACACCGTGGGAGGCGCATCCATCGGCGATGCCGAGATGGCCATCAACGCCCACGCCAATGCGGCGGCGTGCGCGACGCACGATATGGTCATGCCGGGTCTCATTGGCTCCCCTGGTCGACCTCGGTGACAAGCGCGACACGATGATAACCGGCGCCCGAGATGCGGCCCATCACCCGCATCATGGTGCCGTAAGCGACAGTCTTGTCACCGCGAATATAGATGAGATCGTTGGTGGTCCCGCCGCGGGCGTCAATGATCGCTTTGAGCTTCGGCAGCAGATCGTCAAGCTTGATCTCGTCTTTCTGCAGAAAAATCTGTCCCTGCTGGTTGACCGAAATCGCCAACGGCTCGTTGTTTTGCTCGAGCGCCTTGGCCTGGCTCCGCGGCAAATCGATCGGCACGCCGACGGTGAGAAGCGGCGCCGACACCATGAAGACGATCAACAACACGAGCATGACATCGACGAAGGGCGTTACGTTTATTTCACTCATGACGGCGCGGCGCCGCCGGCGCCTATTGCCGCCGCCAGAGGAGACCATGCTTGCGGTGCTTGCCGCCATTTCCCGCCCTCACCCGCGCTCGTCGATCTGCCGCGACAGGATCGCGGTAAATTCGTCGGCGAACCCCTCGAGCCGCTGCGCCTGCCGATTCACCTCGCTACTGAATTTATTGTAAAAAATCGTCGCCGGGATGGCGGCAACAAGGCCGATCGCGGTTGCGAAAAGCGCCTCGGCGATACCTGGAGCGACTACCGCAAGCGAGGTGTTTTGCGAAGCCGCAATCGATTGAAAGCTCGTCATAATTCCGGTCACCGTGCCGAACAAGCCGATGAAGGGTCCGGCCGAACCGACCGTCGCCAATACCAGAAGCCGCCGCTCCATATGCGCGACTTCGCGGGCGATCGCGACGTCCATGACCTTCTCGATGCGCATTTGCAGTCCGGCGAGCGAGCGGACCTGGCCCTCGAGGCTGCGCTTCCATTCACGCATGGCGGCAACGAACAATGCGCCGGTGGAATGTTCCGGTTTTGCTGCAAGCGATTTGTAAAGGTCTTCGAGCGATTGGCCCGACCAGAATGCTTCCTCGAAATGATCGCCGGCCCTCTTGAGCCGCGAGAACAAAAGCGTCTTGTCGATGGCGATCGCCCAGACCCAAACCGAACACACCAATAGGCCCGCCATCACTGCTTCGACCACCCAGTGCGCGTGCAGAAACAGCTGGAACAGGGAGAGATTGGATGATGTCAGCGGTGCGACCGACGGCGCGATGTCGGCAGGATTCATAGAGCGTCCCTTCAGGGGTCCCATCGCAGCGGCCGAACGGGAACTGCGACCAGAACCAAGACCGATGCCATGACCGGAGCGGCGCGCTAACACTGGGACCGAAAGGGTCATGACAGGCAGGCCGCATCACGCCACCGACCAAGACCCGGAATGTCACGAGGACCCAAGCCGAACCCGCCTTCGGCCCGCCCGAAATCAATCGCGAAACATGTCCAAACTAGGGCGCAACACCGGTCGATACCAGCAACGAAGACCGACTGTGCTTAAGGGCGGGTTAAAGGCCTAGTATCCCGATTCCGGAGTTCGCCTGACATTGCGGCATGCTATAGCGAACTTCGGAATCGAAAGGATGCTGACAAGTCAATAATTCTAGTGCGGTTTTTGGATTTGAAGTTCCTCTACGAGTGTCGGCAGAACCGTAAGGAACTTCAAATCCACCATCCTAGGCCGGCGGCTCAATTGCCGCCCCGCCCCTCGGTTCCGCGAGCAGATCCTGGTCGGCGCGCATGGCGATCCGCAATGGTTTCGGTATGGGTCGGGCGCGCCCGCCGCTGATAAAGGCGACCCGGACCCGCGCCTCGACCAAGAGTTCCTCCCCCCGCATGACGCGTTGTCGCACCGTGGCCGAGGCCCCTTTCACCTCTTCGGGCTGGGTGACGATGTCGAGCACATCGTCCATGCGCGCGGGCTTGAGAAAATCGATATTCATCGAGCGCACCACGAAGGCAAAGCCGGGCGCTTCCCTCTCGGTCTCCTCGAACAAAGCGCGGTGGTCGGCGCCGATCAGGCGCAGATAATTGGTACGTCCGCGCTCCATGTAGCGCAGATAATTGGCGTGATAGACGATGCCGGTGAAGTCGGTGTCCTCGTAATAGACGCGGACGGTAAGGACATGACGGCCGTCACGAATCTCGCCGTCGAGAGAAACGCCGGTCATCGCACTATCTCCACGGCACGCGCCGGGTCATCGCCTGTTCCCAATTTTGTCCGTCGAAACGCTTGATCTCGAGCGTTGCGACGTCGACGCCGTCGAGGCAACGCACGTTCACGTCGATCTTATCGGGATCCGAGCGCGGAACATAAAACGGATGAATGCCGCAGGTCGCGCAAAACGTATGTTGCGCGGTGCCGGTATTGAACCGGTAGGTCGTCAGCGCTTCCTTGCCACAGACAAGCTCGAAGGCTTGCGGCGGCACGATGAGATGAAGAAAGCCTTTCTTACGGCAGATCGAGCAATTGCATTCGGTGACGCGCGACAGATCGGCCGTCACGCGAAACCGCACCCGCCCGCAATGGCAAGCGCCGTCATAGGCGCGCATAACGCTACTCCTCCTCCGAGGCAAACAATCCGAACTGGGCCGGATCGCGGGTCGGCTCCGGCAGGTCGAGGTGCCGGAAGCCGTGCGCAGTGATCAGCCGTCCACGCGGCGTGCGCTGGAGGAACCCGCACTGGATCAAATACGGCTCGATGATGTCCTCGATGGCGTCGCGCGGCTCCGACAAAGCCGCGGCGAGGGTTTCAACGCCGACCGGGCCGCCGCCGTAATTGACGGCGATGGTCCGCAGATAACGCCGATCCATGGCATCGAGCCCGCCGCCATCCACTTCGAGCGCCGCCAATGCCGTGTCGGCGACCGGACGATCTATTGCGCTCGCGCCGGCCACGGAAGCAAAGTCGCGCACGCGGCGCAGAAGCCGGCCGGCGATGCGCGGCGTGCCGCGAGCGCGGCGCGCGATCTCATTGGCGCCGTCCGCGGTAAGCCCAATGCCGAGCACGCGGGCGCCGCGATTGACGATCTCTTCCAGCTCCGCCTCGGTGTAGAAGTTCAGCCGCACGGGAATGCCGAAACGGTCGCGCAGGGGATTGGTGAGCAACCCCGCCCGCGTGGTGGCGCCGATCAACGTGAATTTCGCCAGATCGATCTTCACCGAACGGGCGGCTGGTCCTTCGCCGATGATCAGATCGAGCTGAAAGTCCTCCATGGCCGGATAAAGGATTTCCTCCACCGCCGGGTTGAGACGATGAATCTCGTCGATGAAAAGCACGTCACGCTCTTCGAGGTTGGTCAGAAGCGCGGCGAGATCGCCGGCCTTGGCGATCACCGGCCCCGACGTGGCCCGGAAATTCACGCCAAGCTCGCGCGCCACGATCTGCGCGAGCGTCGTCTTGCCAAGCCCCGGCGGACCGACGAAGAGGACGTGATCGAGCGCTTCGCGGCGCGTCCGCGCGGCTTGAATGAAGACGGAAAGATTGGCGCAGGCTTGCTCTTGGCCGATGAATTCACTTAGCCGCTGCGGCCTTAAGCTCGCCTCCGCCGTGTCCTCGTCGCGGCGTTCGGCGCTCACCAATTTGCGTCCGGTGTTTCCGTTCACCGTTCTTGCCCCCGCGTATATTTGTTCGGCAGCAATTGCGCGATCGGCACGATCGACGGCGATTTGCCGTTCGGCACGATCACGCGCGCATTCGGATCATAGTCGAAAATCAGCTCGCGGCATGCCCCGCACGGCGACACCACGGCGATCTCCTGGTTCTTTTCGCCGGGCGCCGGATGGCGCACGGCGACGATGATATCGATCCCGGCGTCGCCCAGATCGACGACCGCGCGGCCGAGCGCAACCGCCTCGGCACAGACCGCCATCCGTCCGAGATAGGCGTCGAGATTGACGCCGGTGAAAATTTTGCCGTTGCGCGTGCGCAGCGCAGCGCCGACCTCCTGCCAGTCGTCCCGATAGCGGCGCTTGATGGCCGCGCCGGCGGCAGCAATCAGCTCCTTGTCCGCCGCCGCGAGCTTACCTTGCCGTTTCACTTTGCCAATTCCCTTAAGCCAAGCCTGATCAGCGTCGCGGTCTCGGCGCCGTCGCCGGCATTGCGCGCCGCAGCCGCGATTGCGGCCGCAGCCTGCACCCGGGCGTAGCCGAGATTGACCAGCGCCGACACGGCGTCGCTTACCGGCTGCGGCGCCCGCTTTTCGTCGAGCGCACCGGAAAGCCGAACCAGCGCCGGGTCGATATTCGTGTAGGCCGGCGCTTTATCCTTGAGTTCGGTGACGATGCGCTCGGCGACCTTCGGCCCGACGCCAGGCGTGCGCGCCACCATGGCCTTGTCGCGCATCGCGATGGCGGAAGCGAGATCGGCGGGCTTAAGCGTGCCGAGCACGGAAAGCGCGACCTTGGCGCCGACGCCCTGGACCGTCTGCAACAGACGAAACCATTCGCGCTCGATATCGGTGAGAAAGCCGAACAGGCGGATCTGGTCCTCGCGCACGTGCGTCTCGATCGACAATGTCGCCGGCTCGCCGACGCCCGGCAGTTCCTGCAAGGTGCGCGCCGAGCAATGTACCAAATAACCGACGCCGTTGACGTCGAGAATGACGGAATCCTCGCCGTAGGAATCGATGACGCCTTTGAGCTTGCCGATCATGGCTGCGCTCCAAAGAATTGCGCCGTCCTATCGTCGTTACCTCCTGCCCTGTGGGGGAGGTCGTTGAGCGAAGCGAGGCGGGAGGGGGGTCTTTTTTGAACGCCTCGTTCGTCCTCACCCCCCTGCCCAACCCTCCCCCTGAAGGGGGGAGGGAGCGTCAAGCGGTCGCGATCGGCGAGCTTCGTGTTCATAACGCAAGTGCTTTTAGCACCACGCTCTGCCGGTGGTGCGCGTGTGTGACCGCGATGGCCAGCGCGTCGGCGGCATCGTCCGAGTGCGGACTGGCCTTCGGCAAAAGCACGCCGATCATCATGCGCACCTGCGATTTGTCGCCGTGGCCGGCGCCGACGATGCTCTTTTTCACGAGGTTCGGCGCATATTCGGCGACCGGCACGCCGGCCTTTGCCGGCACAACCATCGCAATGCCGCGCGCCTGACCGAGCTTGAGCGTCGCCTTGGCGTCCTTGTTGACGAAGGTCGCCTCGACCGCGGCCTCGTGCGGACGGTATTCGTCGAGAATGCGCATCAGCCCGTCGTGAATGGCAAGCAGCCTCGCGGCAAGCGAATCGCGATCGTTGGTGGTCACCGAGCCGCAGCCAAGAAAGCCCAGCCTGTTACCGGCGATCTCGACCACGCCCCAGCCGGTGCGGCGGAGCCCGGGATCGATGCCGAGGATGCGAATCGGGCGCGTCATGCCAAGCCGTTCATAGCATGACCGGACGGCAGGCCGAGCGCTCACCCTATCGCTTTGGGGAGGTTTTCTGTTTCAGGCACTCAAGCGGCTGACTAGGGCGTCGGAAACCTCGAAATTGGCATAGACGTTCTGGACGTCGTCGTGCTCATTCAAGTTCTCAATTAACTTCAACAGCTTTTCGCCCTGCTCGTCGTCAACGGCGACCGTGTTTTGCGGCCGCCAGACCAGGGCAGCCTTGCGCGGCTCGCCGAACTTTGCCTCGACTGCCTTGGCGACGGAGCCGAAATGGTCTTGGCTGGCGTAGACCTCATGGCTGTCCTGGCTGGAGACGACGTCATCGGCGCCCGCCTCCAACGCCGCCTCGAACATCGCCTCGGCGCTCGCCACCCTCGCCTCGTATTCGATGACTCCGACGTGATCGAACATGAAGGAGACGGCGCCGGTCTCGGCAAGGTTGCCGCCGCTCTTGGCGAAGGTTGAGCGGACTTCGCCGGCGGTGCGGTTGCGATTGTCGGTGAGGACTTCGACGATCACCGCAACGCCGCCGGGACCGTAACCCTCGTAGCGGATTTGTTCGTAGTTCTCGCCCTCGCCGCCGGTCGCCTTCTTGATCGCCCGCTCGACATTATCCTTGGGCATGTTTTCGGCGCGCGCCGCGATGATAGCGGCCCGCAGCCGCGGATTCATCGTAGGATCGGGCACGCCGAGCTTGGCGGACACGGTAATTTCGCGGGCCAGCTTGCCGAAAAGCTTCGACTTGGCCGCGTCCTGCCGGCCCTTGCGGTGCATAATGTTCTTAAACTGCGAATGTCCGGCCATAGCTGTTCCTTAAAGCAGCCGTTTCTTAAGGCGATTCCACCGCAATCATGGATGGCTGTTTTCAAAGATTTATTAGGGTGGCGCAGGCCGCAGTTCAAGCGAGGCAGAAGGCGCTTTGCGGCGCCCTACCTTTCCCCGGCGCTGATCGCGCGCCGGCCTAAAATTCAATCCCAAAATGCCGGCCGCGCTTGATCGAGAACCCCGCCAAGCCGCACCGCGGCGACGCGCGAAGCAAGCCCGCTTGGCCCGTCGGTTTCGAGCGCAACCGCGCATAGCGTCGCCGGGCCGCTTGCCGGCTCGAACCGCGCCGCGGAAATCCGACGCAGGAAGCGCTGCAGCGGCTCGTCCTTCGCCATGCCGATGATCGAATCGAAATCTCCGGTCATGCCGGCGTCACTAATGTAAGCGGTGCCGCCGGCGAGTATTCGCAGGTCGGCCGTGGGCACATGCGTATGCGTCCCTACCATGAGGGTGGCGCGCCCGTCGCAGAAATAACCCATCGCTTGTTTTTCGCTCGTCGCTTCGCCGTGGAAGTCGACGATAATGGCGTCGGCGCCCCGCCCCAGCGGGCAAGCTGAAAGCTCGCGCTCGACCGCGGCGAACGGGTCGTCGAGCGGATCCATGAATATGCGGCCCATAGCGTTGACGACGAGCACGCGCGCGCCGTTTTTTGCCTCGATGAGCGCGGCGCCGCGGCCCGGCGTCCCGACCGGATAATTGATCGGGCGAACAAGCCGCGGCGCCCGCTCGATGAAAACGAGCGCTTCTTTTTGATCCCAAGCGTGATTGCCGAGCGTAATGACATCGATGCCGACATCGAGAAGCTCGCGATAGATCGTTTCGCTGATGCCGAAGCCGCCGGCTGAGTTTTCCGCATTGGCAACCACGAGATCGAGCTTCCAATCGCGAATGAGAGTGGGCAGGCGTTCGTAGACGATGGCGCGGCCGCTGCGCCCGACAATATCGCCGACAAAAAGAATCCGCATGCTTTAAGCGTCTCGCAATTCGATAGTCTCCCGCTCGGTTAGCACAAGATCGAGCGGTGCGTCGAAGTCGGTGGTCGGCACGGCGGCGATTTCCTGCGCTGCGAATGCGATGCCGATGGCAGTTATCATCTTTCGCGCGCGCAACCGTGCAATCGTCATATCGTAGTAACCGGCGCCATAGCCGATGCGCTGGCCCGAACGGTCGAAGGCCAGAAGCGGCACGAGCAGAATGTCCGGATCCACTTCCGGCGCTTCAGGCTTTGGCTCGCGAATGCCCCAGACGCCGGCGTTGAGAGGCTCGCCCCAACGCCAGGCGCGCATGACGAGCGGGTTGCCGCGTCCAGCAATCACCGGAAGCGCAAGACTCGCGCCGGCGCCGGCAAGCTTCTGCATCAGCGGCAGCGGATTGATCTCGCTTTTAAGCGGCATGAAGCCGGAAACGATCGTGCCCGGTGCGACGGGAATCGGAAATACGCGCGCGGCGATGATTTGCGCCGCTGCTTGGCGTTGATCGGCGGGCAACGCGTCGCGGCGCGCTTGCAAAGCGGCACGCAATTGCGCCTTGGCGTCTTCGATCGTCTGTGTTCTTGAATTCAAAACATGCTCCGCTGCGCCCGGCGTCCGGCCTGATATTCGCATCTCGGGCGCCAACCTAAAGACGTTGATGGCCGCGGCAAGCCAGGCCAAAACAAAAAGCCTCCACAAAGACCATCATGAAAGAAGGCATCCTGGGGAGGCATCGTCAGTGGAGGCATCGTGACTGGAGAGATCATAAGTGCGGAGCCGCAATGGCCGTCGGAGCGCTCGATCCCGGGTTCCCTACGAAAGTAGGTGGGCGCCATGTGTCCGAGCCCACGAGCCCGGTCAGGGACAGCTCCCTTAAGGATCGATAAGGCCCCGGGGATAATGGCTCCTAACGCGCCGCGCAGCCCCGCCTCGCTAATGTAACGCGCAAAGCCGCCAGACGCTACCAGGATGTGGACTTGTTGTCGGCGATTTCGAATGGGACCGATCTAGTCTTCTATCGTAGGCGCCGAGCCCAGAAGGGCAAACAGCTTCGCTTTTTCCTCGGCGACGAGGTGAAGCAGCGTTCGCCGGGTTGTCGCGTCAGTCTCGGCGGACAATTTTTTGCGATAGTGCTCGATATTAAGACGCGCAACGATGGTGTCCAGGGTCGCCGCCGTATCCGAAGCCCGATTGGTCATGGTTACCCAACGACATTTATTTTCCCGGCCCCGTACCCAATCAACGAAACCATACCGTGGATCGGGGTTACGACAACCGCGTTTGGCACATAGCAGAATTGTCGCGCCTCGGACTTTCGCGGCGAAGGTTAATCGAAACGGCTTTTGCGCTGGATCAAGGTCGTAATGCGCGCGCCGGCTTTAATGGCCTGACTATGCCGATTGGATTTGTCTTTCGCTGTCCCAACACCGGTCTAAACGTGCAAGGCTGGGTCGCGGACAATCCGAGCGAGCCGGAGTCCGAAGCCTACGAAGCCGTGACCTGCACCGCTTGCGCCCGCGTGCATCTTGTCGACCCAAGGACAGGCAGGATATTGGGATCGGAGGAAGACTGAGCCCCCGGACTGATCATTCGTTCAGGTTCGGCTAGCGGCCTCGGGCGCTGTTGCGGCGCGTGGGCACTGCGCGGTTGTCGCCGTAAATGCAATCGTTGTCGTCCAGTAGCTCGGATCGCGGTAGAGCGCAAAGAATTGATCGAGTGTCGCCGGCGACACGCCGCCTTCGCGTTGCAATTTGTCTGCAATCTCAAGGATGCCGTAGTCCCACCACTCCGCGAACGCCGAGCGTCCGTTGTAGAGAATGGCGTGTCCTTCGGATTTGATATCGAGCAGGCCTTCTGCTTGCACCCAGGCGGGGATTTTGCGTCCGACGTAATAGTCGATTTGATGGCTCTCCGCCCACTGAATGAATTGCTCCCAGAAACGCTTTTGCGATGGGGGCGCAACGGTCCATGTCGGATAAAAGTCGGGTTCTTGAATGAACAGCCAGCCGCCCGGCTTGAGCCAGCGCGTCACCTTGCCGACGACCGCGCGGCGTTCGGGAAGGTGGTGCAGAAGCGCCCGGATCACAATGAGGTCGAACGGCGGACTCGGCGGTTCGTCGTGCACGACGTCGAATTTGCGGACTTCGAGATTACCGTCGGCAATCCCTTGCAACAAATCGGTCCGGATGTCGGTGGCAACGACACGGCCGGTGGCTCCGACGCGCGGCGCGAGCCATTGTGACAACGAGCCGTTGCCGGCGCCGATTTCCAAGCAATGCCAACCCGCAGCAATGCCCAGGCGCAACAAGTGAAACTCACTCGACGGGTCGAGCAGATCCGACATCAGTCGCAGCCGGTCGGATTCGCCCCTGAGATCGTGTTGCCAAACATATTCGGCCATGATTCTTCGGCCAATCAATTCGGCCAGAACTTCGGCCGCACCAATCCTACTGCAACCATCACTTTATCATTCCGAGCTCGATTAAATCCGGCAGAAAAATGGTTTATGCGGAGATTAAAGCCAGCGCGCCATCGGCAGTGGCCCCATCTTGCACGTGCCGATTGGCCGGAAGAAACTAATCGCCGCAACGGCAATTAGGTTCCGCTTCGGCTCTTTATTTCGAAGGGTCACCCACGGCAGAAATGTGGCCGAACGGAAATTGATCGACTCGCGTCCGCTTCGGCTCTTAGTTATTATCCCACGAAAGCGATGCAACGAGCACGGATCACGGCCATGGATCGCGGCTTCATTCATTCCGATCCGCTCAAACCGCTGACCAGCTCGTCCGAGCTCAAACTGATCTACGACACGGCGCCGATCGGTCTCGCGTTTATCAGCACTGATTGCCGCTACGTGATGATCAATCAGCACTTGACGGAAATTTGCGGCATTCCGATCGCCAATCACATCGGCCGCACGGTGCGCGACACGGTTCCTCAAGTTGCCGAGCAAGTCGAACAGATCGTGCAAGCAATTCTGCGCACGGGCAACCCCGTTACCGGCATCGAGGTCAACGGTCAGCGGCCCGACGGATCGAACAAAGATCGCGTCTGGATCACTTACTGGCATCCTCTCAAGGACTCGAACGGGCAAGTTGTCGGCATCAACGTTGCCGCCGAGGAAATTACCGAACGCAAGCGCGCCGAAGCCGATCTTGCCGCCAGCCAGGAACAGCTGCGCAAGATCAACAACGCGTTAGCCGAACGTGTCCAAGCGCAGGCGCAGGAACGCGACCGCATCTGGAGTCTGTCTCAGGACCTTTTCGTCGTCAGCGATTCGAATGGGAATATCCTCAATGCCAATCCGGCGTGGTCCTCGGTGCTCGGCTGGTCCCCCGACGATTTGATTGGCAGAAACGGCGAATGGCTCGTGCACCCCGACGACCGCGACCGTGCGCGCACGGAGCAGGCGAGCCTGACCGCAGGAAACAAGACACGGCATCTGGAAAACCGCGTCGTCTGCAAAGATGGCTCGTATCGCTGGCTATCATGGTTCGCCGTGCCGGATCGCGGGCTGATCTATGCCATCGGCAGAGACATCACGAATCTCAAAGCGGCCGAGGAACAGTTAAATACGTTGCGCCGCGAGCTCACCGCCGCTTCGCGCCAGGCCACGATGGGCGCGATGACCGCATCGATCGCCCACGAATTCAGGCAGCCACTAGCCGCCATGGTGTCGAACGCGAATGCCGCTTTGCGGTGGCTCAGAAGGCCGAGTCCAAATTTGCTGGAAGTGGAGTCTAGCCTCGATCAAATAGTGAAATCAGGCCATCAGCTCAGCGAGGTGATTGACAGCGTTCGCGCGATGTTTGGACGAGATTCCGCGGACACGACTCTGGTCAATGTCCGGCTGCTGGTGACCGAGGTTCTCGCGGTCGCCCAGGGCGAATTGGAGACCCAGAGGATCATGCTGCACAACGACATGAGCGACGAGCTTCCGGAAGTGATGGCCGCGCCCGTGCAGCTGCAGCAGGTGATCCTCAATTTGATCATGAATGCCATCGAGGCAATGACTTCCGTCACCGGGCGCGAACGGCGACTGACGATTGCTTCAAGCGTCGAGCCGCAGGGCCGCGTGACAATCACGGTGTCGGATAGCGGCGGCGGCATCGATCCCGCTCACATCGACCGCATCTTCGAGCCGTTCTTCACCACCAAACGTCACGGCATGGGCCTGGGTCTTTCCATTTGCCGATCGATTATCGAGGCCCATGGCGGCGAGCTTTTGGTGTCGCCACAAAGCCCGTTCGGGACGCGCTTTCATCTCACTCTGCCGATCGCTGCCGCCGTTCAATCGCAGAAGTCGCGCCACGCCCTATCCGCCAATGTTCCTGGCTGACATCGGCGGCCCACTGCGACGCGCTCAACATTTCAGTAGACGTGAGCCACACCCCGCGGGCGTGGAAGCGATGCTCTCAACCCGCGTAGCCGTGCCGCAATTCCACGGCGGGTGACGCGTTCCTTGCCGGCGCGATCGGCGGAGCCGGCCTTGTCGTCGACGAGGCGCTCTTAGATGTCGATACGAGTTTCGGCGTTGCCGGCTCCTTCGGCCCTGCAACCACAGGACCGTTCATGCCGGGCCGGCAGGACTGACCGTGCGCGGCCTGCAGAACAGAACTCAAAGCGGTGGCCTGCAGCCGCGGCGATTTGTCGATGGTGAAATGATCGATGCTGGTGTCGCTAGAGACATCGACATTCGACAATTTGCCGTGGAAGCCCGCGCCCGGCACCATATAAGCGTATTTGCGCTGGGTCAGATTGAGCACGCAAGCAACGTTGCTCGGCGCCGCGTAGGAGCCGGTGCCGTCGAACGGCACGACGAGCGCAACCGGTACGCCCTGGCGGTCCAACTGCTGCGCCATCGTCATTACAGCATCGGCGCCGAGCGAATGGCCGACGAGAATATAGGGGCCGCGATCGCCGGCGCGGTATTCCTGTACGATTCTGCCGACGACGCCATCGGCGACCGAGTGGTTATAGACGCTGGCATCGATGCCGCGACGTTGAATCTGCGCGGCGAGCTGATCCATGCCCAGCGAGAAAATGTTGAGAAGGCCGCGCATCAAATAGACATGCGGGTGCGAGGCGCCGGTCTCGGTGGAGGCGGTTTTGGCGCCTTGCGCCATAGCCGGCATGATCAAGCCCGGCAAAACAAGGAGCGACGCGCCTGCGAAAAGGCGGCGTAACGCACGCGCCGACGTGGCTGCTTTGATCGCCATCGGTGATACACCCCTGTTAGCAAACCTCCGTTGTCATCGTTACCGAAGCAGCGTTGGGCTGAATATTCGGATGTCGTCCTTAAGGGGGTTTACTTAATTTTCGGCGCTCGATCACGATCCCGAAAAAGCATGCCCCGGACTTTATCCGGGGTGGGTAGCGGTTTCGGAAAAGATTTTGCTTAAACAAGGGGCTAAAGCGACTGCCGATTCAACCTAAATCATTGCGCTTTAGCTGGCGTTAGCTGCCCAACCGACATGCCAAAATCGTCCGCAAGGATCGTGCCGAAGTCGCTCTCGTGAATCAACCGTGCGCACCAAGGCACATCACGGATTGTTCCCTGGCGCAGCCGTCCCTGGCTGAGCGGTCACTGGTTGATTTGTGCCCGACTGATTTGTGCCCGGCTGATTGGATTCAAGATCCGGCATGACCTGCAACAGCGGATTCGGTCCGACCGAGATATGCCCTGTAAACGGCCGGTCGTGAGCGAGGATCAAGAGGAGCGACGCGGCCACCCCAACAGCGAACAGGCCCGCCGCAACGGCGGACGCCAGACGGTCATCGCTGTGGACCATGGCGATCGCAGCCAATGCGCAGAGGGCCTGCAAACACAGGCAAGCCCATTTGATCCAATTGACCTGGGATTGGCTGATGATGATGCGTTGCCGGCGCGCGTCCAGCGCGTTTTCGAGCGCGGTCGTGATCTCGCGCTGCGCGGTCTGCTGGCCCGGATTGGTTGGCGTCAGACCAAGGGTGAGCTGCATCGCTTCGGCAAGGGAATACGGTATCGTTTGCAGCGCGGCGGTGCCGCGCGCCATCATCGGCCATTCTTGAGCCACCGCGTCGGCGATGTAGCTGCGGAGGAGGCTGCGCAAGCGCGTCTCGGGTTCTCCGGGAAAGGCCGCGGCCAGAATCGCGACGGTCCGGAGCGAACTCGCCTCGCGATCGACGACCGTGTTGGCGCGATCGTTGTCGCTCCAAACCTGCGACGCGGTGAACGCCACAAAAAGAGCGAACAGAATGCCGAGCGGCGGCAGCATTCCCGGCGAGACGGCTTTGAACGACCGCGCGCGCTTACCGACCGCAAGCGCCGAGATAATGCCGCAAATCACAGCGGTGACCAACGCCGTGAGGCCGAAAACCAGTAACGCCATCCAGCCGATGGGAAGATTGTGCAGCCAGTCGTTCATGATCCCCTTCCCCGGCAAGCTTTTCTTGAAAGAGGCGCCGTCGCTAGTCGATAGCCCAACGGCAATGAATGTCGGCCGAGCGAACGAGTCTATCACCGTTCGAGCCGCCGTGAAGCATAAATCAAGAATGAGAATCGCGTCTGCGACGGTTCGCCAGCGCTAGGCGCTAGTTTCTGATGAAGGTGCCGTTTCGCAGTTCGGAAACCGCCTGTTCGAGTTCGGCCCGCGTGTTCATCACAATCGGCCCGTACCACGCCACAGGCTCCTCGATGGGCTTGCCGGACACGAGCAGAAAGCGAATTCCGCGCTCGCCCGCTTGGACACTGATCTCATCACCGGAATCGAACACCACGAGAGAGCGGTCGCCGACCGGTTCGCGCACGAGCAATTCCTCGCCGTCCACTTGCTTCTCGGCGAGAACGCCAAAAGGTTTCGATGCATAGGCAAATTGCCCGTCGCCCTCGAACACATAGGCAAAAGCGTGCCGCTCGATTTCAACTTTGAACGTTTTGCGCCGGCCGGCGGGGACGAATATGTCGAGATATCGCGGATCGGCGGCGACACCGTCAACGGGACCTTTCTTTCCCCAGAACGTACCGCACACCACGCGCAAGCGCGTGCCATCGTCATCGACGACTTCAGGTATCTCGGCGGCTTTCACGTCCTGGTAGCGCGGAGCGGTCATCTTCAGAGACGACGGCAGGTTCGCCCACAACTGGAAGCCATGCATACGGCCCTGCGTGTCACCCTGCGGCATTTCTTGGTGCATGATGCCGCGGCCGGCGGTCATCCACTGAACGTCGCCGGAGCCGAGCGAGCCGCGATTGCCGAGGCTGTCGCCATGCTCCACTGTGCCGGAGAGAACGTAAGTGATGGTCTCAATGCCGCGGTGCGGATGCCATGGAAAACCGGCGCGATAATCCTGCGGCCGATCGTTACGGAAATCGTCGAGCAGCAGGAACGGATCGGTTTCTTGCGTGTCACCGAACCCGAAGGCGCGGCGCAATTTCACACCGGCCCCTTCGATGGTTGGCTTGGATTGCACGATGCGTTTGACAGGGCGGATGGACACCGAGATCACCTTGGCGCGAGGGCCCGAGAGCCTCTATAGTTACGGTTTGTTACCAGGTTCACATAAATACCCAAGCAGCGCGCGCAAGAAGGCACACCGATGATACCGAGTAACTTACACGAGCCTGAAGATTGCCGAGCGGTCAGCGAGGTATTGTCCCGGATCGGCGACAAGTGGACCGTTCTGGTGGTCTCGACGCTTGGCGACGGGCCAAAGCGCTTCAACCAATTGCGCCACGCGCTCGGCAGCATCTCGCAACGGATGTTGACACTGACGCTGCGGGCACTCGAGCGCGACGGACTGATCAAGCGCACGGTATTTCCGACCGTTCCGCCGCGCGTCGTCTACGAGCTGACTCGTCTCGGCCGCTCGCTCTTGGAACCGGTCAATGCCTTGGGGCTCTGGGCGCGCAAGAACCGTTCCGCCATCCAACTGGCGCGGCAGCGTTTTGATACCGTCGGCGACAAGGGGCGCCAAGTCCGCCAAGTCGCGTCGCGCTAAGTCCTGTTGCCCCAAGGGTCGCGCCAACAAACGAGGGCCCCGAAAGACATCCGGGGCCCTCGGAGCGGTCAAGTCCAGGGTCAGGCCAACTTAGCTACCAAGATTGAATTCGGCGCCTGAGTCGCGGTTGGCGGCGCTTCCGGTTTTCACAGCGCCGTTTGGATAGTGTTCGGCAGGGGCGTTCTGAATTGCGTTGTAATCCTGCGCCTGGCGATGTCGCGTTTGAGCGAGAGTGGGTGTTGCAAAAACGGCAACACAGAGAGCGGCCAACAAGATCTTCGTATTGAGCGAGTACATTTCATGTTCTCCGTCTTTTTAGTCGCCCGCGTCTTCTAGCTACGGGAAATTTTGCAATGCACAAGAATGCGCCCGTCACGTGGGGTTCACGAAATCTTTTCCGGGAATAATTTGGTTAGTTGGAATATTTTGGAGTTTAGAAACTGGTAACTTTTGACAATGCCATTTGCACAATGAGCAGGCTGCGCAAACATTTGCTCAGTCAGCCTGTTACGAGTTTGCGCCCACGCAACAGGCAACATTGCAAATCGGTAATCTTGCGCGATTTGCGAAAGTGCATCGCACGCATTTAAATTTGCGATCGCCTGCGCGTTGCGCGCGGCGGATCGCATCGCTGTCCAACGCGCACGACATAGCAAAAATAGACTCTTCGACGCTTAAGGGGTCAGCACCACGCGGCCGATAACCTTGCCGGCTCGCAAATCGTCCAAGACCGTGTTCACCTCGTCGAGCGGGCGAGTCGCGACCGGCACTTGCGGCGCGCCGGTCCGGTGCATCAATTCCATCAGTTCGGCCATTTCCGGCACGCTGCCGACGTAGGATCCCTGGATCGTCAGGGCACGCATGGGCAACGGCGGCAGCGACACGGTGAGATCGCCGCCATAAAGTCCGACAATGACGTATTTGCCGCCCTTGATCAGACTGTCAAAACCGATGCGCGCACTTTGCGACGAGCCAACCAGGTCGACGACCGCCCAGGCGCCGCCTTTCGTAAGGCCGATGATCTGTTGGGCGGCATCGGCCGCTCCACCATCGACCACATATGCAGCGCCGGCTTCTTTCGCGGCTTTGCGCTTCGCCGGATTGACGTCGACGACAATCGCCGAGTGCCCGCCCATCTTTTGATGCAGGGAGAGGCACATCAGGCCAAGGCCGCCGGCGCCAATAATCACAGTCGGCTCGGTGGCCAAGGTCGGCACTTTTTTTAGAGCGCCGAAAGTCGTCACGCCCGAACAGGCGAGCGGCGCGGCGCGCTCGGGCGGCAGATCGCCGATCTCAAAGAGATATTGCGGGTGCGGCACGATCATGTAATCGGCATAACCGCCGTGGGAGAATACGCCGAGGCTTTTCATTGCGCGGCAGAGATTCTCCTCGTTGCGCCGGCATGGATCGCAGGCGCCGCAACCGATCCAAGGATGCGCGAGGACGTGCGTGCCGATCCGGATGTCTTTCGCGTCCGGTCCGGCGGCAACGACCTCGCCGACATTCTCATGCCCAAGCGTGACCGGCAGCGTCATGCCGCGGTCGGCCAGGCTGAGCCGCTTGCCGCCGCCGAGATCGAACCAGCCGTCGGAGAGATGCAGATCGCTGTGGCACACTCCCGCCGCCAGCACTTTGAGCAGAACCTCGGTGCCTTTTGGCTCCGGCGTTGGCTGCTCGTTGCGTTGCAGCGGCTCGCCGCAAACACAGACCTGAAACATGCGCATGCATCTACTCCCTTGCGAACGGCCCGACGCGTGATCGGAAGGCGATACGACAGCCTACAAAGCGCCCGCAAGGCCGCACAAGGGAGCACGTATGTGCTAATCTTGCGGCGCGGCGCCCTTGATCCAGAGCATAAGGGGAAGCAATGAGACGGCGCTCCAGAGCGGGCGGCAAGCCGGCCAAAGCGCGGCCCCATAAGGCGGCCAAGCGAAAGCGTCCCAATCGCGCCAAAGCCGAGCAGCTGCGCACGTCCTCCAAGGATGGCAGCGAAGCAAAGATTGCCCAGCTGACCCGCGATTTGAACGAAGCGCGGGAGCAGCAGGCCGCGACCGCCGATGTGCTCAAAGTGATCAGCCGCTCGACTTTCGATCTGCAGACCGTACTCGATACGCTGGTGGCGTCGGCGGCGCGATTGTGCCGCGCCGAGCGCGGTTCGGTAACTTTGCCGAAGGACGGAGCCTATCGTCGCGCGGCAAGCTATGGGTTCTCGGAAGAGTTCAAGGACTTCCTGGACCGCAATCCGCTGTCGATCAATAGAGGCAACGCCGTTGGTCGCGTCGTGCTCGAGGGAAAGCCTGTCCAGATCGTGGACATTCAAACCGATCCCGAATTCACCTTGCCAAAAGAAATTTTAGAAGTGGGGAACACCCGCACCATCCTCGGGGTACCGATGCTGCGCGAGGGCGTTCCGATTGGCGTTCTTGTGTTGACGCGAAGCAACGTCGAGCCATTCACGGACAATCAAATCGCGCTGGTCACGACCTTCGCGGACCAAGCGGTGATCGCCATCGAAAATGTGCGTTTGTTCGATGAAATCCAGGAAAAAGGCCGACAGCTTGAAATCGCGAGCCAACACAAATCGCAATTTCTCGCCAATATGAGCCATGAGCTGCGCACGCCGCTCAATGCCATCCTCGGCTACGCCGAATTGATGATGGACGGCGCTTACGGCGAGCCTTCTCATAAGATGATGATGGTTCTCAAGCGCCTTCAGGCCAACGGCGCTCATCTACTGGGACTAATCAATGATGTGCTCGATCTATCCAAGATCGAAGCCGGCCAGCTGGTGCTCGAATTGTCCGGCTATTCGATTGATGACATTGCCCAAACGGTCCGCAGCACGCTTGAGCCGTTGGCGTCCGACAAAAAACTCGCGTTCAAGCTCGAGCTTGCGCCCCAATTGCCGGCAGGTTGGGGCGACGGACGCCGCTTGACGCAGGTGTTGATCAATCTCGTCGGCAACGCCATCAAGTTCACGGACACGGGCGAGGTCGTAATCAAGGCCGAAGCGGACAAGGACTCGCTCCATCTGTCGGTTCGTGATACCGGGCCCGGCATTTCCGCGGACGATCAGGCCAAGCTGTTTCAGGAGTTCCAGCAGGCCGACAACACCATTACGCGCAAGAAGGGTGGCACCGGCTTAGGCCTTGCCATATCCAAGCGCATCGTCGAGATGCATGGGGGCAAGATCTGGGTCGAGTCGCAGGTCGGCCAGGGCGCGACCTTCTCGTTTATGCTTCCGGTCCACACCGAACGGCAAGTTCACGCGGCATGACCAGGCGCGGCGCTCCGCTTCCCCTTCCCGATCTCGATTGAGCGGCACGAGACTTTAGCAATTTCGCAGATGGTCGGCACCATGGTCGTCACCCGCTTCGCTAAAGTCGCTGTGATCGCCGCGCTCGCGGCTTACGCACTCATCGTCGCCTACGACAACATCGTTGATTACGGCTCGAATTATGAGTTTGTCAGGCATGTCCTGAGCATGGACACGACCCTTCCCGGCAATACGTTAAGGCATCGCGCGGTTGCCGACGAGACTGTCTGGAAAGCGGCCTACGCGTTGATCATCGCGGTCGAGTGGTTGACTGGCCTTCTGCTGGCGCTTGGCGCGATTGCGATCTGGAGAAAACTGACGGCGCCGGCCACGGCCTTCAACCGTGCGAAAGCTTGGGCGATCACCGCACTGACGATCGGCTTCGGGCTCTGGTTTTTCGGGTTCCTGGTAATCGCCGGCGAATATTTTGCCAGTTGGCAGTCGCAAATCTGGAACGGACAGGAATCGGCGTTCCGCATCGCAACGATGATGCTCGGCGTGCTGATTTTCGTCAGCTTGCCCGACGGCGAGCTTGCTTGAACGGCCCGCCTGGAGTCCGCACCTCAGCTTGCCATGTGGCTCAAGCAACTGACGCCCCAGAGCGCGACCGCCCAGGCCACGATCACGATGCCGATCGCCAGCATCGCATCGATCCCATTACTCGCCTGTGATGAAACTTGCGGCAGATAGTCGGCTCGCGCCGCACTGGAACCGCGAACCGGTGGCAGGGCAGCGGCAGCGGCGGAAGCCGTCGATAATTGGCGCATGGAAGTCTCCCCCTTCCCCAATATCTACAAGCGTTATTGTCATCGGTGGGCACGGCCATCGATATTCAGATCTTGTGCTTACGGACTTTTACGGAGGCAGGCTTTCGAGCTGCCTTTTCTCCGCGCCGTTTTGGCCACTAGTGGGAACAGAGCGCCGTTCAACTCGCTTGATCTAGATCATTTCGGACCGCCGCGATCGCCTTACGATATGGCTGGGGCCGAAGCCGGAGCTCAGGTCCATGTCCGTGCAAAAGTCAGTCCAAAAGTCAGTGCAGAATCAAAATGAAGACTCGTGGTCGCGAGACAAGGCGCAGCCGCAATATTGGGACTATCAGCACTCCGATTTTGTCCTTATCGCGCAGGGCAAGCCGCCGTCGCGTATCGCATTGGCGCGCGAGCGGATGCTCATATGCCGCCTGTATCTGGGCCTGTTGCGGACCATAACGGACGATTACGGAACCGACTTCGCGGCGCAGAGCGACAGTTTGACCCTTCGCACGATCGGCATCTATGTTTTCCTTCGCACCGTAATGTGTTCGCCCGCGCGCGCCAGCCAGATCGCGCACGCGCTTAAATTGCCGCGCGCCACTGTGCTGCGGCGCCTGCAAGATTTGGTGAAGGACGGGTATGTGGAACGCGTCGGCAATGCCTATCGTGTGACCGACAAAGTGAACATCCCGGATCTACAAAACAAATTGCAACGGCGCATCGACATGGTCGCCGACACGGCGAAAAAATTGTCCGAATCGGGTCCGTCCGACCATGCCTATTCAGCGTCGCCGCCGATAGCGAATACACCGGCGTGAACGGGTCGAGCCGAGCAAGCAGCGGCATCCTCATCGGCGACGCGCTCGACTGCGACATCGCTCAGCGGAAAATCCTCTCTTCATTGGAACCGGCGGAACTGGCCGGCGCGAGGCAACGTTCTCCTCAGAGAGACTATCCCGACGCCCGCTTGGATTTTTGGAGGCTACAATGGACTGGAACCGCATCGAAGGAGATTGGAAGCAAGCAAAAGGCAGGATCAAAGAGAAGTGGGGTAAACTCACCGATGACGACTTGGCTCAAATCAACGGACGACGCGATCAGCTCGAGGGCAAAATCCAGCAGCGCTACGGCCTCGCCAAGGACATGTGCGCAAGGATATCGATGCCTGGTTGAAGAGCCAGCCGTAATCGCAATCTGCGTGCAGTAAAGCGCGGGGTTGAGCGAAAGCTCTCCCCGCACGATTATTTCTGCAGCAACCGTCATCGTCGCCCAGCAGAGTGAGGCGCCTGTGTCGTCATCTTAGGATATTGGTTTTCTTCCGATTTTCTGTAATCGAATTCACGGCTGAAAAATTGCAAAACAAAAATTGACTGCGCACCCCGTTACCAGCACGCCCCGCCTGCGCGTAGACTACATAGCCCTTCGGAGGGCGCGAGTGCGAATCACCCCTGTTGCTTCCCGTATCTCGTTCCCAACGCGGGGTCAGTAAAATAAAGCAAGCTCATTTCGATCTACTGGCGGGGGTGGTGGGGACGAGCTACGACACCTCCGCCACATTTATTTGGACGGCAGATTTTTTGGCCGGTGAACCAAATGAATACGATGCGTGGGGGCCAATCCGCCTGCATTATTTGGTCCACAATTGCGCACATTCTGCCTTAATTCCAATGACGAGTGTGTTTTTTAAGCACTAGAGGCGACGCCATCCGCCCGATTAGTGTCTGCTTGTCATGACGGGGGAGAGTTTCATGAAAAAGCTCGCACTAGCGACGGCCGCGATGTTGGCCCTCTTAAGCGTCGCTGGTTGCGCGCAATATGTCGGCAAGGGCAAGGCCCCGCCGCCGGTTGTTACCAAGGGGTAAGTTTCTAACAGAGGGGGAAAGTTCCTGTTACAGGACCGATGGTCCTGATGCAGGACTGGAGAGGGACCGGCGGGGGGCTATGGCCGGTCCTTTTCTTTTCAGCTGTCATTTTTAGCTGCGACCTTTAGCTTCCAATCGTCAGTTCCCCATCGTCACCTCGGCTCTTTCGGCGCTGCTGCCTCGACACCTCGCAAATTTTTCGATTCGCAACGCGTTCGGCCGCCCCCAGTCGGGTGGCCGCGATGGCGTCGCCGCCCGAAATGACCGATAAAGCCGCATGGCGTCCCTCGGGCAGGAGAGGAGGAAGCGCAATGGCCAAAAAACGCAAAGAATTGAAAAAAGCCAAGAGGTCCATCAAGAAAGTGAAGAAAGTGGCGAAGAAAGAAAACACGAAGCTAAACACCGAGCTGGACGATGTCGATCGGGTAGACGTGCGGCCGCCCTCCCCGTTTTCTTCGTAGCGTCCGATACGGCAGAATTAGATTTGTGGAGCTATATCGATTTGCCGTTGAGATGAACCCGATCGTCCGACGGCCTCTAGCTCATGCAACAATAGCTATCTGAGGCATAATAAAATCGGGTAGATTGCCGACCGACCGCCCTTGAACGAGGCGAAGCGATTTTTGTTCGCGCAGGCGTCGCTTGGAGTCCATACAATGTTCAAGACTCCTCTTTGTGATCTGTTCGGAATCGACGTGCCAATCATCCTGGCGCCGATGGGCACGTGCACATCGGCTGAGCTCGCGGCCGCCGTGTCCAATGCCGGCGGCCTTGGCGGGATCGGCACGCTGTTCCGCGCGACCGCCGCCGTCAAGCGCGACATCGACACAATACGAACGCTGACGAGCCGGCCTTTCGCGATCAACCACATCCCGCAGACAATGGACGCCGAGTCATTTCGTTACACGCTTGAGGCGCGACCGGCGGTAATCTCTTTCACACTCGCCGATCCGGGCGATGAGCTGGTGCGGCAAGCGCACGACGCAGGTGCCCGCGTAATGATTCAAGTCACCACGGTTGCGCAAGCCGTTCAAGCGGCCGAGCGCGGCGCCGATGTGATCAGCGCGCAAGGCAGCGAGTCGGGCGGCTATTGCGGCGACGTCAGCACGATGGCGTTGGTGCCGCAGGTCGCCGACGCCGTATCGCCTCTTCCCGTCGTCGCTTCCGGCGGCATTTTCGACGGGCGCGGCATCGCAGCGGCGCTGACGCTCGGCGCCAGCGGGGTCAATCTCGGCACGCGGTTCATTGCATCAACGGAGGCTCCTGCCCCCATCGAATGGAAGCAGGCGATAACCGCGGCTCAGTCCGAGGATGCGGTCAAGGTCGAGGTGCTCAACGACATCACCCCGCTTCCCGGCACCGCCGGCTTTCGGACGGCGCTGCGCTCGCTGCGGACCACCTTCCTGGACGAGTGGAGCACTAAGCGCGAACAGGCACGCCAAGACCGCGATCGCCTTCGGGCTCTGATCGTCTCGACGACCCAGGCAGGCCGCCAGCACGAATGCCTTCTCACCGCAGGTCAGACGGCGGGCGGCATCCGCGAGATTTTGCCGGTCAAAGAAATCATGAACAAGCTAATGATCGAGACCGAGGCCGCCTTGTCGCGAGCTACATCTCGCGGCGAACAAAAGCGACGCGAGCCGGGAAAGTTAGAATCCAATGGCGATCCTTTGCGTGATCCTCGATCCTCGGACAACGCGACGGCGTGGGACATCGTCGAGCCGGACAGTCTTGGCGGCTAGCGCCCGCCACCCAACCACCGATCGTTTGGCAGGCGGCGCGGAGGTTCGACTCCAGCGAAAAGGCCGCTTTTAACCGCTTTCAGCCCCCCTAACCCAATCACGAAAGGTCCAATGCGTGACGAGCGTCACAGAGCGCCTCAGCCGGTTCTGGCATTGTAATCGTGCCGCTGAGGAGTGGACGACCATGAAGAAGATCTTCGCAATTATGGCAATCGCCTTCGCGTTGACCACCGTCATGGCGGCAACGACCGTTATCACCTACACCGATCAGGCTTCGGCCTGCGCGCCGGGCGAAGTCTGCTGAAACGACTGGAGGCAACGATGCAAAGACTGTTGACCTCGTTTGGCCTCGGCTTTGCACTTTTCGCCGGTTATCAATCATCCGCATCGAGCTTCGGCCAATCGGCGCGCCCCCGCCGATAAGACACAAAGCGGAACAGTTTTTGCTCGGCCGCGCTATTTAGTAGATTGTGATAAAATAATCACACCCTGGGAAATTGGGTTGGTGCGTCTTTAGTTTGCTTTTCTCCAGCCACCGTTGCGCCCGGTTTGACTGTCGGATTTCGACGGTCGGGGGTGCAACATGTCACTCATCAAGGTTCTTGCAGCTATTCCAATCGTCGGGGCGCTTGGCGCCTGCGCGCCATCGTCCTTTGTCGCCAACAAATCCGAACTGCTGACGACCGAGCAAAACGCAGCCTCGGAAGATCATCGCATCGCCTCCGTCGTGCCGATCAGGCATGTGGCTGCGCACAAGGGCTCAACGGAGCCGCATATTGCCAAAGCCCAGGGCGCCTCGTTTGGTGTCGCGAGCTTCTATACGGAAGGGACCAAGACAGCGAACGGCGAAAAGTTCGATCCGAGCGAATTGACTGCTGCGAGCCCGAACTTGCCCTTCGGCACGCGATTGCGCGTAACCAACGTCACCAACGGCCGCTCCGTTGTCGTGCGCGTCAATGACCGAGGCCCGTTCGTACCCGGACGCGTCGTCGATGTCTCTTATTCCGCCGCCGAAACGCTTGGAATGGTCGGGCGGGGAACGGCCAAGGTCAAACTCGACGTGGTCCAGTAACGAACCTGAAAACTCATAAAAAGCGCTGGGGAAAAGCCGTCGATCGCAACGGCTACCGGAATCATGGGTCTTGACCCCCAACAAAGCGATCGCGCCATAAAACACGTCAACTCGTACGCGCACCGTTGGCGTGGTACCCTGGCCGTCTAATGCAGATTCGAATGCAGGCCGATGATGTCCACCGTTGGGGCATGGCGGATATTGCGCGACCGCAAACCACATTTCGGGCGGCGTTCACGCGTCTCGATCCTAGCAGCGAACGTCGTCGCGCTCGTCATCCTTGTGTCAAACGCGGCGAGAGCACAGCAGCAAAGCAGTTCGCCGACCCAGCAGGACACGGCTGCGAGCGCGGCTAGCGAGAATACCGGTCAAGACTTCACGAGCCCCGAGAATCTCTTCCAGTTGCGTTTTGTATATAAGACCGCGCCGGGGACGGGCTCCACAAGCGGCAGTATTCGCGCGGTCACAACGGACACCTTGTATCTGCGCTCAGATTACACGGTCGACCTCGGTTCGCCGTGGAAGGCGGTCTTTCGCACCGATCTGCCGGTCGTCGCCAAGGATCCAATCTCCGCCGACCATCCATCCGGCGATTATCTCTATGGCCTGGGCGACGCGGATTTTCAGGCGGCACTGATCGAAGATATCAATCAGCGCTGGGCTGCGGGCGGCGGGCTGCGTATTATTGCGCCGACGGGTCCCGACAACATCACCAGCGGCAAATGGCAGATGATGCCGATCGTCGGCGCGCGCGCCACGCTGCCGGAAATAAGCGACGGCAGCTATTTCCAAGGCCTGGTGCGCTACGACTTGAGCTTCGCCGGCGATCCAACAAAGAAAAACATCAGCAACCTGCAAATCGATCCGATGCTCAATGTCAGCCTGCCGGACCGCTGGTTCTTCATGCTTTATCCCAGCGCCGACATCCGCGTGAACTATGGCGATCCAGTCACCGGGCAGACTGGCCGATTGTTCCTGCCCTTCGATTTCAGCATCGGGCGGAGCCTGACAAAGTATTTCACGGCATCGCTTGAAATCGGCGTACCTATTATCAAGGACTATCCGGTCTACGATTTCAAAACGACCACGCGGCTTAATATGAAATTTTGAGGCGCAGAACGGACATCCCTCATCGATTGGAATTATCCGCTTCGCGCCGTCGCGAGCCCCGTCGCCCAATTTGCCAAGTTCCGTTGCCAGTCCGACCGCTGGCTGTTACTCGGCCTTGCCGCCCGCCCTCTTGCACGCAGATCTGAATTTCCGCCGCGCCTTGCCGTGCAATCCCTTGGCATTAGCCTGATCGCTGCAAGATTTGGAAATCGCGCTCTTCTGCTCCGCACCCATATGCGAAGTTGCCGGTCGGCCCGTTGGTGCTGCTGCGGAAGTTTGCGCCGAGGCGGTTCCCACGCCGATTGCCAAGGAAAAAAGTATCGCACTGACCAGTGATTTCATCGTCAACTCCTTCCATAATGATGAAAGTCCCACCCGATGAGCCAATAATGATTTTGGTGGGACGCAGAACGCAACAACGCAATTATAACAACCAAAACGACGTTTCGGCCGAACGGAACCCGTATCATTTATTTTCGGTGTGGCAGAGAACCGCGCTGAAGGCCGCAACGACTAATAGACGAGGCGGAATACGCGGACAAAAACACTCGAGAATTCCGGCCGGGAGCCGGGTCGCTCATACCGCGTGGAGCATGGGGTGCCGGCCGACTTGGGTGTCGGCGTACATTGTGCTCGGAGTTCGCGGCCGTGGTGGTCTCGTTGTTCGCGTACTTTTTCTACATTGTCACGGCCTTTGCGGCCATCATGGGGCTATTGGTCGTCGCATTCAGCGGCTCGACACTCGATAGAACGTTGCATTACCCGCGCCCGGTCATGGACCGTTCAATCGCGGCGACGCATCTGCAGCGTCCGTTGTTTATGATGGCGACAAAAGACGCGGCGTCCGCGAAGAATACGTCGGCAAGCGAGCCTAAAGCTCCGGCCGTCGTTGCCGTGGCAAACACGGACATGGAAAAGACCAAGCGCGAACGGCCGGTACATCCCCACAAGATCGCGGCCCCGCGCGAGAATTTTGCCGGCCGCGACTATTCGATCGCCCAGGGCTATAGCGCGGGGTTCAGTTACCGTCCCGGGCTCGACGCTCAGCGCTAAATTCCAACACGCCATTCGACGTCCCGTTCACCGCCTACGTCCGGCGGTGAAGCGCCTATCGTCGAAACGATCGGCTGCGATTATCGCGTGATGATTTGCTTGGGACCCGGCCGCGAAGCGTTCGACTTGATGTCAAACGTGTCCTTGAAGAATGTGAACCAGTACCAGATCAGCAGGAGCGGAATCCCGATGTCATAGAGCACGTCGACGCCCGGTATCGGCTCCAGCGGAACGGCGAGCGCCCCCGCCGCCAATGTGGCGCCGAGTCGATAGCTCAGCGCGGTCAGCACGCGCTTGAGCGGGTTGGTGTCGGGCATCTTCGAGACAATCACGACGAGTGCGATCAGCAGCGCGGCGATCACCGCGATGAAGATAAGCAAGTCGCGAATGATTTCGGCGATCGTCGATAGCATCGCTACTCTCCTTGCAGCCACGCTTGCAGTCTTGCACTGCCGGTCACCGGCGCGGCTGCCGCCCTACAGATCGTCCTGAATTCGGTGAATTCAAGGACCCTTCAGTCGTTTGCGGCGATCCGCCCGGTGTTTTCGGCAACCGGCCCGGCCGACCAGCCATTGCCGGCCAACGGGGTGATCTTGATGTGGATCAGCCCGCGCTGGAGGCTCGGATCAAAATAGCGCATCGTTTGCTCGTTGAAGTCGATGACGCGGCCGGGTTCCAGCGGGCCGACGTCGTTGATCTTGACGATGACTTTCTTGTGCGCGCTGGTCACGAGTGCATAGGCCGGCCGATAGTCCTTGCCGAAGTGGACGCCGCCGAACTTCTCGCGCAAGTCGGTTTGAATTGCAGCCGTCCAGGCAGACGGATCATAGCGCTCGCCCGACGCCGTTTCTGGACCGCCTTCCCGATATCCCGGGTGAAAGGGATTGTATTCGGATGCTATGCCGACGATGGCGTGGCTCGCGACCGCGGCATCCACTTTGTTTCGGTTCTGATCTGAAGTTCGAGCAAATGACGAAGATGAGGACACAACCAAAATTGTCACAACGCCGATCGCGGCGCCCGTGCGCACCACCATTCCTGTACTCCTGGAATTGGCCCCCTGCCGCGACGCGCACTAAGAGAGGCGGCGTGGTGCAATTAAGGCACGACTCGGAAATGGCGCAGAACAACAAAATTTTGTCGCCAAATGACAAAATTTATTCCCGACTTGTGTCGGGTTCCGTCAGGAACAAAGGCGAAGATCGGCAGATCGGTGTCTAGATGGAGGCAATCGCGTCCGGGACATGCTTTTTGGAAAACCGGTTCTTCTTTTTCCCGGACCATGCTTTAGGGAACCTCGGTGATCGACAGACTTGCTTCCGCTGAACGCTGCCGGTCTTCGCTATCGCCGAAACCGCGCAACACCTCGTTCATCAGATCGCGAAGCGTCGGGCGCGGAAGCGCAACAAACGGCATGGGCCGAATGACGTCGATGGCGGCGAGACCAAATCGCGCCGTCAGGAGGCCGTTGAGCAAGCCCTCGCCCAGCCGCGCCGACAATTTGGCGGCGATGCCGTGCCCAAGCATTTGCTGAATGAGATTGTCACTCGTCGCCAGCCCTCCCGTCATCGCCAAGTGGACGACGACAAGCCGCACCAATCGGCCGAAGCCGAGCGTGCCCGGCCGCACTCCGTAGAGAAGAGCGAGCCGACGCACCAGAAACATTGCGGAAGCAAGCACGAACAACACATCGATTATGGCGCGTGGATTGAGCGCCGTGACAACCGACACGCGCGTCGCCGCCGCGCTCACAAGCGTGCGCGCCTGTTGATCGAGCGGCGTCATCAGTTCGCGCTCGGCGAGCCGCACCATGTCAGCGCCGTCGATGATATCGCCGAGATGGCTTTCCAGATTCGCGCGACTGCGCGCCAGCCGCGGCATCCTTCGCGTAAGGCCCAAAAGCTCGTGCACAAGCGCACGCGCCTCGACGCGATCGTCGCGGGCGATCATGTCAGCGGCCCGATGCCGTAGCTTCTCGACGGTGGCGAGCCGCATCAAGCCGGCCGTCTCGCGGATCGCGATAACGACAAGCGAGACGGCCGCCAGGATCGCAAGCGCGAGCGCAAGCCCCCCGAGTTCCCTGTTCCGCTCCAACAAATCCACGATCAGGTCGGTCACGCGCACGCCAACGGCGAGCAGAATGAGACCGCCCAAGGCACACCAGAATAACGTTCCCCAGTGGAGACCGCGGCGCGAAGATCGGCCTGCCTCGTCGACGGTGATCGCCAGCGCGTCAAATTCTGGCTCCGGTTTCACCTGCACCGGCTGCCGCGATGAACCCGTTTCCTTGAGTGTGCCGACGATCACGTGATCGTCGTCGAGCCGGAAAACGGCGGGTGGCCGATGTCGCCAAGTTTTGGTCATGCGAGTCGATCTCCGATCAGGAATTGCAGTGCTCGGTCAAGGCGAATGTGAGGCAGCGCCGGCACGCCATTGTCGGTTAGTTCCAGCGGCGGCGGCCGAACGCGGAGAAATCGAAAGTCGGCTTCTTGCGAGGACGTCGTGGCAACGCCGCGAAAGGATTTCTTGTCGCCGCGCAAAAGCTCCTCGGGGTCGTCGGGCAAGTCACCGGGAAAAATCGCCGCTTCGGTTTCGCCGTCAAACGTTTCTCCCGCTATCGTTTCGCCGGGAACCGGCACGCCAAGCACGCAGGGAAGCTGCTGGCGGCCGCGCCGGACCATGGCCTCCCGGGTCGCGCGGACGGCGGCAAGCGCAACGACATCGACTTGCGCGCCGGCAGCTTCGGCTTTCGCGGTCGCATTCTGGGCCAGGCGCTTCAAGATGGTCTCAAGACGATCGTGACTCGTGTGATGAAGGTGATCCGCCTTGGTAGCGGCGAGAAGTATCCTGTCAATGCGCGGGCGCAGCAACGCGCTCAAAAGTGTTTTTCGTCCCGTTTGAAAGCAATCGAGAACCTGATCGAGCGCGTGTTGAAGATCAAAAAGTGCGTCAGGGCCGGCATTGATCGCAGCTAAGGCGTCGACCAGAACGATCTGTCGATCGAGCCGCGCGAAATGATCGCGGAAAAACGGGCGAACGACGACCGTTCTGTAGGATTCATACCGGCGCCGCATCATCGCCCACAGCGAACCCGACGGCGGCGGCCCCTCGCTCGAAAGATCAAGCGGCGCAAAGGTTAGCGCCGGCGTATTTGCAAGATCACCCGGCATGAGAAAACGCCCCGGCGGCAGCAGGCTCATCGCATAGTTTTTCTCGCGGCACGCTTTGAGATAGTCGGTGAAAAGCCGCGCGGCGGTCAGCGCCTCTTGTTCGTTCTCGGGCCCATTCGGGTCGAGCGTCGCCAGATGGTGATGCCAATGCTTCGCAAGTTCGGCCCGCGGGCGCTGACGCGAGAGCCGCAGGCTCTCGGATGCCCACTCCTCGTAGCTTTTTGTCAGGAGCGGCAGGTCGAGAAGCCATTCCCCCGGATAATCGACGATATCGAGCGTCAGCGTGCGCTGGAACCCGTTTAGCGATTGATACTCGACGACAACGCGCAGCTCGCTGATTTGCCGCGTCGAGGTCGGCCATAGGCGTTTGACCGCGAGCGCATTGATGGTGTTCTCGTAGTCGAAACGCGACACCGCGTCGTCCGGCTGCGGCGCCAGATAACCGCGCGCGATGCGGCCGGTCGCCATGGCCTCGAACACCGGAAAGCGCCCGCCACGCGTAAGGCCGTGAACCAGCGCGGTAATGAACACGGTCTTGCCGGCATGCGAAAGACCGGTCACGCCGAGCCTGATCGTCGGATTGAAGAGGTGAATGCTGAACTCGGCGAGGGCCGCCGTCGCCAAGCGGATTTGTTCGATAAGCTCATCCACAACGGGGGCTCCTGCCGGCCGGCGGCAGACGCGCATCGGTGCACGCCTCGACGAGATTGATCCTTTCCCTGCAAGTTGCCATGAAACCCAAAACCGCCCAGTCCTGTACGATTAGACGCAATATCTATGAATGCATTGCACGCGGCGACACCCCACAATTCCCAAAAGCCGTTTCCGAGAAAATGACACGAACCATTCGCGGTCGTCGGTGATCAAAAAAACGAACAGGCCGGACTGCTCTTGTCCATCACGGCGTCGGCGGCGAACGACGGAGTGCCGACGGCTTCACCGGGCTTTCTTCCCGCGTGAAGAACGCCCTTCCTTTCGCATAACGGAACTGTACCAACGTATGATGGAGCGGCGATATTTAAGAATTTTAGCTTCAGCAAGTTCCCGCTTCGAGAGTACGGTAAGCGTAGAGTATCTCGTGGCCCCCACCTTCGCCTCGCTCGCGGTGCCGTTGTCAACGCCCGACACGATCGAGCGCGGCTCTTCTGTACATCGATCAGATCGGACCAAGAATGAGTTTGCGATTAGCAGCGCCATGCCGGCGTTGTTGGTTGCGTTCAATAACGTGTCTGTGGTCGGCGGATCGGCGGCGCTGTTCGCCGCGATCTCGCGGCAGAGCGATAGAGGGTATGGAGGGGCGTCTTCAGGAGAGGAGTAACGGTAATGGCGGACAAATCGAACTTCACACCGGACGAATGGAAGCTGCTTCTGGAAAGCGTGACGATGGCCGGAATAGCAGTCTCGGCGGCGGATCCTAGCGGTCTATGGGGCCTTCTGAAAGAAAGCTTCGCCGAGGGCGCGGCGCTCGTCGCGGCAAAATCGGACCCGACAACAAAGCCTCTCATCAAGGCCGTAGTGGCCGATTTTGAGACGTCCCAAGGCCGCACCACCGCGCGCGATGGACTGGCAGAAAAGCTCAAAGGCCTCAAGCCCGCCGAGATGACGGCAAAGTGCATCGAGACCTTAGGACAGGCCGGCACCCTCGTTGATGAAAAAGCACCTGATGATGCGGCGGCGTTTAAGGCCTGGCTGCGCGAGATCAGCCAGCATGTCGCCGAAGCCTCCAAAGAGGGCGGCCTTTTCAGCTCCAACACTTCGCCGATCAGTGATAAGGAAAAAGCCACGCTCCAGGAAATTTCCAGCGCGCTGAAATTGGCGGCGTGAAGCACGCCCGAGGTTCTTGACTTGCAGCGTCCAAGAAGCCTGTTTGGGGCGGCTTAATGAGAGGAAAACTATTATGCCGAGCAAGTTCGTAGACGTGACCTCCCGCCACTTCAATCCAACGTCGGACGCCAGGGCTCTCCGAAGAAGCGCGTCGCGCGGTGAACGCCGCATTCGACGCGATGTCGGCTTGGCGAACGGAAACCGTCAACAACAGCGAGAAAAGCTTTGACGAGGTCGTCGACAAGATGGCTGCGGCCGCGCGCGCAATGGGATGGCCGGATCAAATCGTCGCCGCCACCCGATCGCAAATGCAATCCATCGCCAAAATGCAGGTCGAAATGATGGATCACCTGATGGATGCTTGGGAGGAGGAGATCAAATCGCCGAGCCGGGCATCGGCGATGCTATCGAAGCTGAAATCCCTGCCCGCCGTCGGGTCGGTCGGGCTTTGGCCGGGCGCTGCGCAAATGGCGGCCTTCAACCCGTTCGGCCTCTACATGCAAGTCGCGGAACAGTGGCAAAAGACATGGTCGGACGCGATGACCTTTTGGACCAAACCCGGCAAGCCGAACGGCTGGCGCGCGCAGACCTGATGCTCTTTAGCGATGGCCTAGAGCGCCGCCGCCACCGTAAGCCGGTCGTGCTTATTCCATCAGCGCGATATTGGCCTCGTGGATCACCTTGGCCCATTTGTCGGTCTCGGCGGCGATGAACTTGTCGAAATCGGCGGGAGCCCCACCGATCATCATGCCGCCGAGATCGGTAAACTTCTTCCGCATCGTGGGATCGCCGAGCGCGCCGTTGACCGCTTTGTTCAAACTGTCGATGACCGCGACGGGCGTGCCTTTTGGCGCGCTCAGCCCATAAAAGGCGCTCACTTCGTAGCCGGGAAGAAATTCCGAAATGCTGGGCACGTCCGGCAGCGCGTCCGAGCGCACGGTCGTGGTGACCCCGAGAGCGCGAAATTGACCGGCCCGGATGTAGCCGATCGATCCCGGCAGATTGTCAAACGCGACCTGCACGCGGCCGCTCAGCAAATCGGCGTAGGCGCCGCCGTTCATGCCCCGATAGGTGACATTCAGCAATGGAACGTGAGTCATCAGCTTGAACAATTCCGCCGACATATGCGGGGACGTTCCGTTGCCCGGCGAGGCGTAATAGACCTTGCCGGCATTGGCTTTGGCGTAGGCGATGAATTCCGGAATCGTTTTGGCGGGCACCGCGGCGCCGACCACCATGACATTGGGCACGCGCATGATCCCCGCGACCGCATCGCTGTCGCGCAGGAAGTTGAAATTAAGGTGAGCGTAGAACGTCGCGTTGATCGCATTGGTCGGATTGGTGAGCAGAAGCGTATAGCCGTCGGCCGGCGACCGGATCATATCTTCGGTCGCGATGTTGTTCGCCGCGCCGGGCCGGTTCTCGACGAAGAATTGGCTGCCAAAGCGTTGCGACAGCCAATCGCCGATCAGCCGCGCGACGATGTCGACCGCGCCTCCGGCCGGAAAGCCGACGAGGATTTTCACCGGACGGTTCGGATAATCGAGCGCTAGGGCACCGCGCGCGAGGACTGGAAGCACGGCAGCACCCGCTGCCAGACGCAAGACTCCGCGGCGAGGAAGCCTCATGGCATTGCATCCCGTGCTTGAACGCCTTCCGAACGTGGAAGGCATTCTTGCTTTTATTTTCGAACGAACTCGCCGCCGCGGGCAGGGTCACTGTTTTGCGTGGACATCGGCCCATTCCGCCGCAGCCCTGCAACCAAGCCTACGCCAATCGCGCGGACGTCTCTAGAGATGGGATGCCGGCCTTTGTCCTGAAGAATGCACGGAAAAGGCAAGCTTTTTGCCTGGCGGTGCTCATAATTGCCCGGCGGATTCGCCTTCGGCCATACATTGGCCGCGAGGCCTTGACAGTGTAGGCGTAACTGCGACGCAGAAATTCGCGTTGGGGGCACTCTGGGGGCACCAGGCTGTAAGGGGGAAATTCTTTATGTCGACCGTCTCAAAGCTCCTGCGGGGAACTTGCGCGATTGCAACCAGCGGCGCGCTCGTGCTTTCGAGCCTTGCCGCGAGTGCGCAGGGCTTGCCTTCGGACATGCAACAGCCTCCCCCGGGAGCGCAGCAACCGTCACCTCCGGGGGCGCCGCCGTCGTCTCCCACAACGCAGCAGCCCGGCCAACCGGCGGGGCAGCAACTCGGCCAAGGCGAACTTGAGAAGTTGCTGGCGCCGATCGCGCTCTATCCCGACGATTTGGTGGGGCAAATCCTCACCGCTTCGACCTACCCGATCGAAGTGGTCGAAGCGGAGCGCTGGGTGAACGAACATCCCAACGTGCACGCGGATGGGCTGCAGGATGCGATGCAGCAGCAGTCCTGGGATCCAAGCGTGAAAGGCCTGACGTCAGTTCCGCAGGTTCTGGCGATGTTAAACGACAAGCTCGATTGGACCCAACAGCTGGGCGAGGCTTTCCTGGCGCAGCCAAACGACGTGTCGAACGCCATCCAGCAATTGCGCGCCAAGGCGCAAGCGACCGGAAGTTTGAAGTCGTCGCAGGAACTCAAAGTCACCCAGGTCGCAGCGGATACCCCGCCGCCGCCGCCGGCCGGTCCGCCGCCCGCCGGCGTCGACCCGTCCATGCTGCCGCCACCGCCGCCGGCCGATTACATTTCGATCGAGCCGACCGATCCCGACGTCTATTCCGTCCCGATCTACGACCCGAGCGTCGTCTATGGTCCGTGGGCGTGGCCCGACTATGAACCGTTCTATTGGTATCCGCCCGGATATGTCATCGGCGCCGCGGTCATCGGCTTTGGCGTGGGATTCTTCGTCGGCTCCGCGCTGTGGTGCCACTACAATTGGCACGGTGGCGGGGTCAGCATCAATGCGGTGCGTTTCAATCAGTTCAATCGCACCAATATCGTGGCAGGCAGAAACGGATTTACCAACTGGCAGTTCAACGCCGCGCACCGCGGGACCGTTGGCTTCCGGAATGCTTCGCTTCGCCAGCAATTTGGCGGTCCGCAAGGTTTCCGCAGTCCGCAAAACGGAATGCAAGGCGGACTGCAGGGCAACCACACACTCTCGCTCAGTCACACCGGGACGGGATCACTGAACGGCAACGCGAGCGTCAACCGGAACCTCAACGTCAATCGCAACGTCACGGTTAACCGCGACGTCAACATCGACCGAAACGTCAACGTCAATCGCAACGTCAACGTCAACCGGAATGTCAACGTCAATCGCAACGTCAACACGAATTTCAAACAGGGCGGCAATTTCAAACCCGGCGGCGGCAACTTCAAGCCCGCCGGAAACTTCGCCCACAATGTCGGCCATCCGCCGCCGGGCGGCGGCGGCAAGCGTCACTAGACGGGATCGCTTCGGCGAAATTCTTGACCCGACTTGGCGTCGGCTCGCCGGCCGAGCGTCGCGCTTATTCTGTCGTGCGCAGACTCCAGCTCGCGTTTTCCACGAGCGGATTGCCGTCGAGGCGTATCACGATCTCGTCGAGTTCGTGTGGGTCCGCGGCCGTCCCCAATAGCGTCGCCACGATCTCGATGCCGCCCTGCTCGCGTTCGATGATCTCGATGCCTCGAAGCGGATAGTTCGCGGTCTCCAGAATTTCCCGAAGCAATTCGCGGCTGTCGTCGAGACGATCGGCGGTCGTCGTGATGCGAACCTCGTAAATCGCCTCGGTGGCGCCCTCATCGATCGGCTGGCGGTTGATCGCATTGACCAGCGGGCGCAACAGCGTATTGCCGGCGAGAACGAAGCCGGTCAACGCGATGGCCTCGAAGGCGAGATCGGCTCCCGCGCAAGCCCCGACCGCGGCTGAGCACCACAGCGTCGCGGCGGTGTTGAGACCCCAGACATTGCTGCCCTCCTTCATAATCACACCGGCGCCGAGGAAGCCGACGCCGGAGACGACATAGGCGATGATCTGCGTGCCGCCGATATTTCCGTTAAGGTGCATGCCAATGTCCACGAAGGTCGCGGCGCCGACAGCAACCAGCACATGCGTGCGTAGGCCGCCGCCGCGTTGCCGGTATTGACGCTCCGCGCCAATCAATCCGCCAAGAACAAAGGCCGCGAAAAGGCTCACCAGCGAGTCGAGAAAATCGCTGACGGTTAAGGAATGAAGAAATGCCATTGCAGTCGCTTTCGCCGCTCGATCCGTCCAATAGAAGCTTTCGGATCGGATTGGACTATTCAACCGTCCACTAAGTGAGCCGGGGCCGCTTGTCGAGCGCAGACCCTAGAGCGATCGCGATCACCAGTGGTCGGGGGTCAGTTCAGCCCGCGGGCTTGCAAAGAAGCTTATAGGCCAATGTCGCTGTCGCCGATGCCGTCGTCGCCCAGGCGGCGCCTGTCACACGATCGATTTCACCATGGACGGCGTTGTTCTCGCCGCTAAATGAAATGTGCGCGACATCGGCCTTGTCGATCCCGGCCGAATGGCCGGAGAACGAAACGGTCTTATCGGCGAAGTTCACGACCATATTCATCTTATTGATGGGTTGCGGCTTGGCATTGCCGAACCTGGTATTTGTCAGCTTGCCGTCACATGACAGTGTAATGACCGACGGCTCGGCGCCAAGCGCGCAACGCTCGGCCGCGACGAATGCAAAGACGGTGATCGCTGCAATTTTGACGATACTCGTCATCTTCCGGACTCTCCGCCGACCGATTTGGTGTTGCAAGATCAGCGTCAATTTCGGCGTGCCTCTCTCAGCGTTATGGCGACAAAGCGAAAGGGTATGCTGCGTGATGAAATATAGCCGTACTGCGCTTTCCAGCTTCGATATCAAACCTCGCCCTGTCGCATTGGCGTTTGCGTCGAGAGCCGCTCCAAGCCACGAAAGCTTATCAGCAACACGCGCTCGAATTGTGGGTGAGTTCTCGCCGATCCCGGCGGTGAAAACGAATGCATCGAGCCCGCCGAGCGCCGCCGCCAGCATTCCCGCATTCATCCCGATCCGGTAGACGAAATGTTCGATCGCAAACGCGGCGCCAGGCCGCTTGCTCGCCTCTAGTTCCCTCATGTCGTTGCTGACGCCGGAGAGGCCTTTTATACCGCTCTCGCGATAGAGCAGATCCTCCAGCGCCGCCAGCGTCACGTGCTTTTCGCCGAGCAGATACAGCAGCACCCCGGGATCGATTTGTCCGGACCGCGTGCCCATTGGCAATCCGTCGAGCGCAGTAAATCCCATCGTGTTTTCGATGCTCTTGCCGCGAAACAACGCGCACATTGTCGCAGCCCGTCCTGCGATCCGATCGGTTGTCGCTCCCGCGAGGGGACAAACTTTTTGACGCGGTCTTTCGATGCGATCGACGCCGCCGTTGTCGCCGAAACGCTAAAGTTGCATTTGAGAAAATGATAGGTGGAACAAGCGATCGCGTGTTGATCCAAGTCAAATCGGATTTCCCGCGTCGACGACTAAACTGAGACGTCGAACTGAAATGCAGCCGTGCTCCGCATGGGAGGCTTGGCGAACGTGATTCCCGAAGTCAAAGCGAAGCTACTCGAAGGCAAACAGGGCCTCATCGTCGGTATTGCCAACGACCAATCGATCGCGTGGGGCTGCGCCAAAGCATTCCGCGCATTGGGCGCCGAGCTTGCGGTGACCTATCTCAATGACAAGGCGAAGAAATACGTCGACCCGCTGGCGAGGGAACTCGAAGCTTCGATCGTGATGCCGCTCGAAGTACGTACGCCTGGCCAGATGGAGGCGGTGTTCGAACGCATCTCTAAGGACTGGGGTAGGCTGGATTTCGTGGTGCATTCCATCGCGTTTTCGCCCAAAGAGGCGTTGCAAGGCCGTGTCGTCGATGTGTCGCGGGACGGATTTCTCACTACGCTCGAAGTCTCATGCTGGACCTTCATCCGCATGGCTCATCTCGCCGAGCCGCTCATGCGCCAAGGCGGGACACTGTTTACGATGACCTATTACGGCAGCCAGATGGTAGTGAAGAACTACAACATCATGGGCGTCGCCAAGGCGGCGCTTGAAAGCGCGGTGCGTTACATCGCCGCCGAATTAGGTCCCAAGGGTATTCGCGTCCACGCCATTTCGCCGGGGCCGCTGGCAACGCGAGCAGCATCGGGGATTCCGGAATTCGACGCCTTGCTGGACAAAGCCAGGAAGAAGGCGCCGGCCCGCAGCCTCGTCAGCATCGATGACGTCGGGGTAGCGACTGCTTTCCTCGCTCACGATGCGGCACGCCTGATCACCGGCGAAACGCTTTATGTCGACGGCGGCTACCACATCATGGATTAGGCCTCGGCATGGATTCTCTTTTTGCAGCAACCCGACTTACGTGGAGAGCGAAAATGAAGACCGGATGGATCGCCAACTTCATCGCCGCCTCGATTGTTTCGCTGGCGGCTTCCGGCGCGGCCGCTCAAAGCGCCATCACCGAGCGAGAGGCCCATGCGATCGGGGTCAGTGCCTATCTCTATTTCTATCCACTGATCACGATGGATTTAACGCGCAAGCAGTTCACCAATGTCGAACGCATCGAGGGCATCCACGGACCGATGAATACGTTCGTGAATCTTACGGAATATCCGCCCGCCGACATGAAGGTGGTCGTTCGGCCCAATTTCGACACGCTCTATACGAACGCCTTTCTCGATTTGACCACCGAACCGATGATCGTTTCGGCGCCGAATACCGGCGGCCGTTACTATTTGCTGCCGATGATCGACATGTGGACCGATGTATTTGCTTCGCCGGGCTGGCGCACCACAGGTACCGAGGCGGCCAATTTCCTTGTCACGCCGCCCAGCTGGAACGGCATCGTTCCCCCCGGCATGACCCGCATCGGCGCGCCGACTCCTTACGTGTGGATCATCGGACGAACAAAGACGGATGGGCCGCAGGACTACGACGCGGTTCACAAGATACAGGCGGGTTATAAAATCACTCCGCTGTCGGAATGGGGTAGCACGGCAAAGCCGGCGGTTGGCAAGGTCGATCCGTCCGTCGACATGAAAACACCGCCAAAAATTCAAGTCGACACGATGCCGGCCGACAGGTTCTTCGCCTATGCAGCCGAGCTTCTGAAGGTCAATCCGCCGCACATCACCGATCAACCGATCATAGCGCAATTGAAACGGATCGGGTTCGAGCTCGGTCAGAGCTTTGACTTGGCCAAAGCCGAGCCGACCGTTCGCAAAGCTTTGGAGAGGGCCCCCGTGGATGCGCAACAACTGATGGCCTGGAAGCTGCCGACAATCGCGCGCGTCGCCAACGGCTGGTCGATGAACACCGATACGATGGGCGTTTACGGCAATTACTACCTGAAACGCGCAATGATCGCACAAGCCGGGCTCGGTGCGAACCTTCCCGAGGACGCCAGTTATCCTATCAATCTTGCGGACGAATCCGGCACGCCGCTTGATGGCGCCAACAAATA
>JBAPZR010000502.1:0-1659 GCA_049285335.1 Xanthobacteraceae bacterium
TTGGAGAACCACTCCTTCGATCAAATCATTGACCCGGGATGCGACAGGGGAGGCTGCTACTCGTCTACGCTTTCGCGGTCTCGCATCCGCTAGCTCAACCCAAGGCGTTGCGTGATAATCATGATCATAGCTTTGATGGAACCAAACCTTGCTGGTGCGTTGGATGCTGCGAACAAACCTTTGTCGGCTATGTCGAGACCGCATCGCCGCGCAAACATAATCCAGGGGTATCGTTTAATGATGCGCGTAAGGCAGAGCGGAGCTTTACTGAGCTGCCGAACGATTTCTCGCTGTGGCCAACAGTGGCCTCTGTGATATCGGCACCTATGCGTCCCGCTCCTCATAAGGGGGACGGCACCATCGAGACGCCATTTTCCGCCGTAGGTTTTGCAGAACACCGAGCCGCCGCGCCTTGTGCCCCAAGCGATCCAGGAACGGCTTCAACCACCAGCAAGCTCGGCTTCCCAAATCCGATGTTGTGATCCTCATGTTCGGCCCTCCAAAAGCCGACCGCCCATGAGTCGCAGAGAAACTGATTCGGGAATCCCGTGCCGCTAGAAATCTGCGAAAGTAGTGCTGGTTACTCGATTTGGCAGGAATAACATTATGCTGAGCTATGTTTGAGCTTGCCGGAGGTGATGCGGGAAAAGGCAGTCGACAGATTGGGGTCGCACCATGCGGCGGGACGCTATTCCAATATTTCTATTTAATGCAGACGCGGTTGACGATCGGCTTGGTCTCTCGATGGCATGACGACATCGTCAATCGGTGGAGAGACCAGTACCCCCTCCGGCGATGTCTCTCCCATTGTCTCGCTCGTTCGTCGCTCATAGCGGCGATAGGAAAGCCAACCAAAAGGCAAGCTCACGAGATAAGCAAGCGTCGCGGCGGAAAGCATTATCCAGGGATAGGCAATAAGTAGAGCAAACGACAACACCACTAAGATAATGAACGGACCGACCATTTCGCGCGGCACGATTGTGCCGACGCGCTTACCGGAAAAAACGGGTAGCCGCGACACCATGAGCAGGGCGATAAGGAGTGTGTAGAACAGCGTCGACCAGATCAAATGCATCGAGCGTGGCACGCCAAGAAACACAATGTAGGTAGGCAGCAACACCGTAATGGCGCCCATTGGGGCTGGTACACCGACAAAGAAATTACGTGCCCAAGCCGGCCGGCCGCGATCATCGGCCATCACATTGAACCGCGCGAGTCGCAAGCCGGTGCAAATGGCAAACGCCATCGCGGCAATCCATCCGATCGACTTCAGCTCATGAAGTCCCCAGAAATAGAGAATAAGCGCCGGCGCAACGCCGAAATTGACAAGATCGGAGAGGCTATCGAGCTCAGCGCCAAAACGCGAAGTACCCTTTAGGAAGCGCGCCAAGCGGCCATCTATTCCGTCGAGGATCGCCGCGAAGACGATCGCCGCAAGCGCCAGCGCGTAACGATCTTCGAACGCTAGTCGAATACTGGTCAACCCGGCGCAGAGCGCTATTAAGGTAACGACATTTGGCGCGAGCGTGCGCACCGGAATGCGGCGCGAACGTCGGCGCCATGCAAGGCCGAGAACAAATGAGCCGGAGCCTCGGTCGGCTCCCGGGTCGCGTGCTTTAAACATCAAAAGGGATCTATGAGTTTACCACTCGCCAAACG
>JBAPZR010000503.1:0-20117 GCA_049285335.1 Xanthobacteraceae bacterium
TCTTCCAGGAGCGCCTCGACGAGCCGTTCCACGTCGTCGAAGCCGCCGGCTGAGCGGAACACGTCGAGCCGGAGCCGGCCGCGATAGCGCCCCAGCGCGCCGATGCGAAGATTTTGGCGTACGGTGAGCTGCGGAAACAACTGATTGATCTGGTAGCTCTTGGCCATGCCGGCCTGATAGGCGCCGGTGACGTCGGCCGACGCCATATTCACGCCATGCAACAGGATCTGCCCGGTATCGGGATTTTCCTCACGCGCGATCAGGCGCAGAAACGTGCTCTTACCGGCGCCGTTCGGACCGATAATGGCGTGGAGCCGTCCCTCGGGAAGCGCAAGAGATATGCCGTCCACTGCGTGGATTCCGCCATAGGCCTTTTTCAGATCCCGCACCTCGAGCGCAAACGGCGCCGCCCCAGCGGACGCGGCGGTGTGGACGGATGACGCCGGCGCCAGCAGCGCCTCCCGCGCCGCGCTCGCCTCAAGGCGGACGGCCGGTTGCGCGGCTTCGATGTGTTTGCTCCGCCTGCGCGACCATAATCGCAGCAGCGTGCCGACGACGCCGTTCGGCATAAAGGTGACCAGAACGACGAAGACAAAGCCGAGAATGAATTTCCACAGATCGCCGACGCCCGGAATGGTCTGCAGCACGTCGCGCAGCGTGAGCCAAATGGCGGCGCCGACCGTAGGCCCGATCAGCGTTCCGGCGCCGCCCATCACGGTCTGAATGACGAGCTGGCCCGAGGTCTCCAGCGCGAAAGCATCCGGCGGCATGTAGCTTTGGAAAATGCCAAGCAGCACGCCGCCGCAGCCCGCGAACGCCGCCGCGAGAACGAATACGGCGAACTTGTAGGCGCGAACGTCATGACCTAACGCGGCGGTGCGCGCAGGATTCTGCCGCACCGCGGTCAGCACCGAGCCGACCGGCGAAAGCACGACGAAACGCGCGAAGACGAAACCGACGAAGTAGAATCCCGCGACCAGCTGATAACTCGGCCACGATCCCGAGAAGCTGTAAGCAAAGCCGCCGAGCGCAAGGCTCGGCGCCGGCACTCCCGGCAGACCGTTCTCGCCGCCGGTCCATCGCGCCAGCGGAGAGTTTTCCAGAAAATAGGCCAATTCGCCGAAGGCGAGCGTGATCATCGTGAAGTAGATGCCGACCCGCCGCAACGCCAGGTAACCGACCACGACGCTGAATGCGGCCGCCGCGGCAATGCCGATCGCCATTGCCAGCCAGACACTGTTGAGCAAGCCGGCCGTCAACAAATAAGCGGTGACAAACCCGCCGGTGCCGTAGAACGCGCCTTGGCCGAAGGACAACAGTCCAGTGCGGCCGAAGAGCAGATCGAAGCCCAGTCCGAAAACGCCCCAGATCAGAATGCGCGTGAGCAAATCGACCGAGCCGAGCCAACGCGCGAACACGAAGGGCAGGATGGCAAGGCTTGCCGCCATCGCAAGCTCAGGCAGCCACCGCTGCACGCCACGCCAGTTGGCACTCGCCATTACGCCCGCCCCATCGTGCCGAACAGGCCGCGCGGCCGTACGATCAGCACCAGCGTCATCACCGCATAGATCGCAGCCTGCGCATAAGCGGGATCGAACAAGGTCGTCAGCGAAAGGATCTCGCCGACGACAAGGCCGCCGACGACCGCGCCGGGAAACGATCCAAGGCCGCCGATGACGATGACGACGAAACACTGCACCAGGAACGGCTCGCCCATATTGGGAATGACGGCCGAGAGCGGCGCGTAGATGACGCCGGCGATGCCGGCCGCCATGGCGCCAAGACAGAACACCACCAGAAACATGCGCCGCACGTGGGTACCCAGAAGTTCGACCATGAGCGGGTCTTCGATACCGGCGCGCACCACCAGGCCGATCCGCGTGCGATAGAGCAGAAGGTAGAAGGCAAACAACAACAGCGCGACGATGCCGATCACCTGCACGCGATAGAGCGGATAAATAAAGAAGCCGAGATTGACGATGCCTTGGCCCCAGCTCGGCAGCGGCACCCGCTGGCTCAAGGGGCCGAAGACATAGCGCACGGCCTCGATGATCATGATCCCGAGCCCGAAGGTGACGAGAATCTGATCCTCCGGTGGACGCCGGTAATAGAATCGGATCAGCCCGCGCTCGAGACAAAATCCGACCACCAGCAGCACCAGCGCGCCGAGACCCAGCGCGCCGGCAAACGAATCCCAATGGCTCAGCACGACGAAGCCGGTATAGGCACCGAGCATGAACATGGCGCCGTGCGCGAAATTCAGCACGCCCAAAGTGCCGAGAATGATGCTCAATCCGCTGGCGATCAGCGCCAACAAGCTGCCCAACGCGATCCCGTTGAAGGCCTGTGATAAAAATTGCGCAAGCGTCGGCATCGCGAAAGCCTAAGGGACAACGACAAACGGCCCCGTGCGAGCGGGGCCGTCCGTGATCGTGATCCTGTGAGCGCTGCCGATCAAGTGTTGATGTCGGGCATTTTGCAGCCGGTCTCCGGGATCGGCGGCAGCACCTGCTCGCCCGGCACCAGCTCGACGATACGGAAGAAGTCGTCCGGCGACTGCATCTCGCTGGGCTTCTTGCCGACCATCACCGGTACCGGTCGCACCATCTGATGATCCTCGGCGCGATAATAGACGTCGCCATAGATCGACGGCACCTTGTGGCCACTCTCCAGCGCCTTGATGACCTCGATCGGATAGAACGTGCCGGCGCGCGCCACGGCGTCGGCCCAGACCATGATCTGGATATAGACTTCGCTCGCGCCCCAATCCGGCTTGTAGTGGTTCTTCTTCTCGAATTCCTCGACGAACAGCTTTGCCAGCGGATAGGTGTCCTGTTCGGTCCACCACCAGGCTTGTGTGCCATAGGTGCCGCCCATGATCGGCGCGCCGAGTTCCTTGGCCTGGAACTGCGAGATATTGGGCACGACATATTTCATCTTCGACAGGATGCCGAACTGCTCGGCCTGTTTGGTCGAAGCGGTTGCGTCGGCGCCGAACGCCACGTTGACGAAAACGTCCGCGCCGCTATTGGCGATGTTGAGAAGATACGAGCTGAAATCGGTGGTGCCGAGCGGCGCCAACTGCTCGGTGACGGTCGACCATCCCGTCTGCTCGGTGAACTGCTTCATCGAGTTATAGACGCTGGTGCCGTAGGTGTAGTCGGGCACCAGATAGGCGGCCTTGCGGGTCTTCCCAAGCTCCTTCGCCAGAACCGGCGCCAGCGCTTTTGCCGCCATATAAGCCGACGGCTGCGCGCGGAAACCATAGCGCTGACAATCCTTACCGGTCGTATCGTTGGAGCCGCTATTGCCGACCATGAAAATAACGTGCTCGCGCTGGCCGAGCTTCATCATCGCGATCGATTCGGAGCTCGCTACCCCACCCGTGAACATGATCGCCTTGTTGTCGCGGATAAAGCGCGTTGCCGCCTGCACCGCGGTGTCCGGCTTGGTTTCGGAATCCGCCGATGCCGACTCGATCTTCTTGCCGAGAAGTCCACCGCCATTCTTCAGCGACGGAATCTGCGCAGTGATAGCGCTGCCATTGTTGAGATGGTCGATGGCCATCTGAAAGCCAAGCTGCTCGTCTTTTCCGGAAGCGGAATAGGGTCCGGTCAGCGGAAACACGCCGCCGATGAAAATGCTGCTGCCGCTCGTTCCCGCCGGATAGGTCCCGAGCGCCTGGCTCGTCTGCGCGAGAACCGGCAGGCTCGTACGACGCAACAGCAGCCCGGCCGCGCCGGCGCCGAGACCGGCTTTTACCAGGCCGCGTCGCGTTATTAATCGCGACGTTGATCGCGATGTTGACTTCTTGGGCATGTCAAACTTCCTCCCTGGATGAGATTGGCTCAAGCCGTTCCCGCCGTGGTCTGTTCTTGCGATGGCCGGATGGCCGTGCTCGAACAGGCTCGCTTGGCCTAGCCTTTTACCGACATGGCTGCGATTAAAATAGGCTCGGCGAGCATGGCAATAGCGCTTGAACTATACCTTTTGCCTAGGGTCAAAACTCATTATTTCCGCGAGCCGCTGCAACCCGAAGGGACGCGCAAATAATGAGTTATGACCCTAGCATAGCCGGATGGAATTTACTGCCGGGCCCATTGTTGCGCCGGAGCGATAGTGTCGCAGGAATGGAGTCGGAAATAGCGCCGCAGCGAATAGGGGAGAAACGCAGATGACCGCCGTTGCCAGCCGCAATATCAAGTTTCTCGGCCACACCGACCAGGGCGGCCGCGGCGACGGCGTGCAGGTGATGGTCAATCGCGGCTACGCCTATATCGGCCACGGTTTTTCCAACGGCATCACCATCATCGACGTGCGCGACGCCAAGCATCCCAAGCCGGTGAATTTCCTGCCCTGCCCGCCGAACACCCGCGCGCATCATTTGCAGGCTCACGACAACCTGCTGCTGGCGGTCAATGGGCCGAGCGTATGGACGATGCAGGTCAGTCAGGAAGCCTATTTTGCCGGCTCGTCGGCCGCGGCGCTCGAAGGCCAGAAATTCACCAGCGGCCTTCGCATCTACGATCTCGCGCGCGGCGACGCACCACGCGAAATCGCTTTCCTGCCGCTTGGCGGGCTGGGACCGCATCGTATTTGGTATGTCGGCGGACGCTACGCTTACGTCTCGGTGCACCTGCCGGAATTTTCCGACCATGTGCTTGTGATTGTCGACATGGCGGAGCCGACCAAGCCGGAGGTGGTCGGCAAATTCTGGCTGCCGGGCATGTGGACGGCCGGTGGCGAGACGCCGAACTGGCCGAAAGGCAAACGCTATGCGCTGCACCACGCGCTCGTCGCCGGCGATCTCGCTTACAGCGCCTGGCGCGACGGCGGGCTCGCCATCGTCGATGTCGGCGATCCGAGAAAGCCGACCATGGTGGCGCATCGCAACTGGGACCCACCGTTCGGCGGCGGCACGCATTCGCCCTTGCCGCTGCCGGACCGCAATCTGCTCGTCGTCGCGGACGAAGCCAATTTCGCAGACTGCAAGCTTGGGCTCCGCTATATCTGGATTTTCGATGTCCGCGAGCCGTCCAATCCCGTCAGTATTGCGACAATGCCGATCCCCGACGAAGCCGATTATTGCAAAAAGGGCGGCCATTTCGGCCCGCATAACCTGTGGGAGAACCGCCCTGGCGCGTTTCAAAGTTCCCACATTATTTTTGCGACGCTGCACAATGCCGGCGTGCGCGCTTACGACATCGCCAACCCATTCGCGCCGCGCGAAATCGGTTTCTTCGTGCCGCCCGACCCCGAGCGCATGTTCGATCCGCGGCCGAACCGGCCCAAGGTCATTCAATCCTGCGACTGTTTCGTCGACGCCCAGGGCGTGATGTATGTCACCGATTCCAATGCCGGCCTGTACCTCCTGCAGTTCGAGGGCGGCTGATCGCGGCGCCGCAAACATGTTCGCGCCGCAGCTGCGTCGCATTGACAGCGACGCCGCGCCCTTCCAGAGTTGACGGAGCGAACGATCGCGCGCCGCTCAAGCGGCCGAAGACGCCAAAAAGTGCTCGCAGGGGGAGGAACACAATGGCCCAGACAGTCGAGGCATTCGTCGGTTCGGCGCTGGATGACGCGAAGATTTCGCCGCTGCATGTCAAAATCATCGCGCTGATTGCGGCCGGATATTTCTTTGATGTCATAGACTACATCGTGCAAGGGTCGCTGTTTCCGGACATGAAGGCCTCCGGCTTTACCGACGCGCCCGGCTTCGCCCTTATCGTCAGCGCAACGACGCTCGGAATGTTCATCGGCACCGCCGCACAGGGCGAATTTACCGACCGATTTGGGCGCCGGTTCGTCTATCAGTTCAACCTGCTGCTATTCGGTGTTTTCACCATCCTCGGCGCCTTTGCGCCGACCATCACGCTTCTGGTTGCTTGCCGTTTCATCGCCGGCCTCGGGCTCGGCGCGGAACAGCCGCTGTGCTTCACCTATGCCGGCGAATATTCGCCCAAGCGCATCCGCGGCCGTATCCTGGCGATCATTCATTTCGTCGGCGGCGCCTGCGTATGGCCGATCTCGACGCTGTTCGTGCTTGCCTTTAGGGATCAGATCGGCTGGCGCGGCGTGTGGATGTGCTTCGGCATCGGCGCGCTGATTGTCTGGGTGCTGCGGTTTACACTGCCGGAATCGCCACGCTTCCTGGCGACGCATGGCAGGGGCAAAGACGCTCTCGATGTGCTTGGCCGGCTCGGCATTGCCGGACCAAAGGAACCGCTATCCACGGACGCGGCGAGCGACACCAAGAGCGATCCGTTCGCGGTGGTGTTCAGGCAATTCCCGACCCGCGTCATCGCCGGCATGATCTGCTTCTCGGCGTTCTTTGGCGTGGCGATTGGGCTTGGCTCGTGGCTGCCCGGCATCATGACCGACAAAGGTTTTACCATCACCAAATCGTTGCAATACACCCTGATCATGAATCTCGCGGTTCCGTGTGCGAGTATCTGCATGATGTACACGCTCGATAAATTCGGGCGCAAAAGCACCTCGATCGTCGCATTCATCGGTGCCGGTATCATGGCGGTGATATTCGCCAATGCCGGGACCGATGTCGAACTCCTGGTCTCCGGTTTCATCATGGTGTTCTTCATCCAAGTCGCCGGCAACGCGATGCAGATTTTCGCATCCGAAGTGTTCCCGACCAATGCGCGAGCGTCCGGCTTCGGTTGGGCTGCGGGTGTCGGCCGGCTCGCGACTGCGGGCATCGTACCCGGAATTCTTTTGATCCGGACGGGCTTCGGATTGACAGCGGTGTTCGTGAGCCTCGCGGTCGTGCTCGTGATCGCAGCGGTGTCGGTGGTCTTCCTTGGCCCCGAGTCGCGGCAGAAGGGTCTCGACGAGATTGCGCCGCCGACCGGGTGACGGCGGCCGTCATGCCCGCGGGCGTCGCGGGCATCCCGATCCGGTAGGCAGTGCCTTTCGACGCGAGATGGCCGGGCTAAGCCCGGCCATGACGATTCACCGCAGATTGCCGCAGAAACGCTGGATGCGCGTGCAGGCCTCTTCGAGCGCGCTCGTCGCCGTCGCGTACGAGATGCGGAACGCCTGGCCCACCCCGAACGGCTCGCCTTGCACCACCGCAACGCCTTCGGCTTCCAACAGCTCGGTGACGAAATCCTCGTCGGTGGCGAGTTTCCTGCCGGTCGGCGCCGTCTTGCCGATCGTGCCGGCGCATGACGGGTAGACGTAGAAGGCGCCTTCCGGCTTCGGACATTGTATGCCGCGCGCCTGATTGAGCATCGAGACGCAAAGATCGCGGCGCTCTTTGAAGATCTTGTTGTGCTTGGCGATGAAGTCCTGCGGCCCGTCGAGCGCTTCGACCGCCGCCCATTGCGCCACCGCCGTGGGATTGGAGGTCGATTGCGACTGGATCATCGCCATGGCCTTGATCAGTTTCTCGGGGCCGCCGGCATAGCCGATACGCCAACCGGTCATGCAATAGGCCTTCGAGACACCGTTGACGGTAAGCGTGCGCTCGTAGAGCCGCGGCTCGAGCTGCGCCGGTGAGTAGAACTGGAAATCGTCATAGACGAGATGTTCGTACATATCGTCGGCCATGACATGGACGTGCGGATGGCGAACGAGCACGTCGGTGATCGCCTTGAGCTCGTCGCGCGTATAGGCCGCGCCGGTCGGATTCGACGGCGAGTTGAAGATGATCCACTTGGTCTTCGGCGTGATCGCACGCTCCAGCGCCTCGGGCTTCATCTTGTAGCCGGTCTCCATGGTGGTCACGACCGAAACCGGCTCGCCGCCGGCCAACAGCACCATGTCCGGGTAGCTCACCCAATACGGCGCGGGGATGATCACCTCCTCGCCGGGATTAAGCGTGGCGATCAGCGCGTTGTAGAGCACCTGCTTACCGCCGGTGCCGACGGTGATCTGCGATGGCTTATAGTCGAGCTTGTTCTCGCGCCTGAACTTGCGCCCCACCGCCGCCTTGAGCTCGGCAATGCCGTCGACGGCGGTATATTTCGACGCCTTGCCGTCGCGAATCGCCTTGATCGCAGCTTCCTTGATGTTCTCCGGCGTATCGAAATCCGGCTCGCCAGCGCCGAGCCCGATGACGTCGCGGCCAGCCGCTTTAAGCGCACGCGCTTTGTCCGTGACGGCAATGGTTGCCGACGGCTTGATGCGCATGATCTGGTCCGCGAGAAAGGCCATTTGCGATTCTCCATCTTCAAAGACGGCCGTTTGGTATAGCTGCTATGGCGCATAGGCAAGCCTAAAAGCCCCGCCCTACCCTCACTTCTGCGGCATTCCCGAACTACCGCGTTTCATCAGCAACACACCGCCAAATCCGGGCGGCTTTGTCGCGGCAGCCGCTTGCACAAAAACCCGCGGAACAGAGGCGCGTGCCACCAACACGGGTCCCGCCACAACCGAGTGCCATGACATTGCCGCGCTGGAGGCGTAACACTAACGAGACTGGCGCAGTGCTTGCGGCAGGGAACTGGAACACCGGCAATGTTCACGCTCTACTCGATGCAGCGTTCGGGGAACAGCTACAAGACGCGGCTCGCTCTGGCGCAGCTGCAGGTCCCGTATCGCCTGGTCGAGATCGACATTCTCAAAGGCGAAAGCCACACGCCGGAATTCCTCGCCAAGAATCCGAACGGCCAAGTGCCGCTCCTTGAAGTCGCGCCGGGGCGCTATATCGCCGAATCCAATGCGATCCTCTGGTACATCGCGGGCGGCACGCCGCTCGCTCCAGAAGATCGCATCGGCCGCGCCGAAGCGCTGCAATGGATGTTCTTCGAGCAGCACAGCCTGGAACCCAATCTCGGCGCCGCCTATTTCTGGCTCACGCTCGTCAAGGGCGGCCGCGAATTGCAGCAGCACGCGCTGGAAGATTGGATGGAGGAAGGCAATCGCGCGCTCGGCGTGATGGAAAAACATCTCGCGGCGTACGATTACTTCGTCGCCGACAGCTATTCGATCGCCGACATCGCGCTCTACGCCTACACGCATATCGCGCAGGAATGCGACTACGATCTCGCGCCGTTTCCGGCGATCCGCGCCTGGCTCGATCGCGTCGCGCACGAACCCGGCCACGTGCCGATGGAGTTTCGCCCGGCCGCCGCCGTGCCGGCGATGTGAGGCGCCGGCGCGTTAACCTTTCATTAACCAAAAATCACACAATCGCCTTTGTTCTTCAAAGGCTTCGCCCCAGTTGTCGTGCGATTTTTTGCGCTAATGCAGATTCTGATTCGGATGCCACACGCGAATCGCCAATGAGCCATCGCCAATGAGACCCTCACCATGACAGAGCTGACCGTGAAGGTCGGTTTCGCGTCCCCCATCGCGCACGCGACCTTCGCCAGCCGCCGCTGCGGCATCGCGTTGTTCGCCACCGTCGCGCTCGCGGTTTCGCTGGTCATCGCCGCGACCGCAGTGTCGATCGGTATGGCGCGCGCGCAGGCGCCGATTTACTTGCTCTCGCGCTGAAACGGAGTCGACCTGCGCGCGGCGTCACGAGCGCGCAATGCGTCCTTTCATTCAGCCTTGATGCCGGCGCCCTTGATGACCGGCCACCATTTGTCGATCTCGGCTTTATGAAACGCCGCGAGCGCCGCCGGATTTTGCTGGCTGACCGGGAAAATCACCTGGCCGAGAGCCGCAAGGTGCTGCTGCACGTTGGGATTGGCGAGCGCGGCCATCACCGCCGCGTCCAGCTTGTCGACGGCGTCCTTCGGCGTTCCTTTGGTCGTCCACAAACCGTGCCAGAACGTGATCACCGCTCCCGGTATGCCGGATTCGATCATTGTCGGCGTATCGGGCGCTTTCGCCCAGCGCTGATCGCTGAACACGGCATAGGCCTTGAGCTTGCCGCTTTGCACATAAGCAAGGCCCGAGCTTGCCTCCAGACAGGCCAAGTCGATCTGGCCGCCGATCAGATCCTGCATCGCCGGTGCGGCGCCGCGATACGGCACGTACTGCAAGGCCACTCCGGTCTTCTGCGCAAAATAAAGCGCGCACAGATGGCTGGCGCTGCCGACACCCACGGTGCCGAATGTCGTCGTCTCGGACCGCGTCTTGAGCCAGGTGATGAGCTCCGTCACGGTTGACGGCGGCAGCGTCGGTTTGCCGACGATCCACAATGGCGAAGCGGCCAGCAGCGAAATCGGCTGAAGATCGCGCAACATGTCGTAGTCGAGCGGATAGATCGCTGGCGCCGCGACATGACTCGACCATTGGCCGATGCCGATCGTGTAACCGTCTGGTGTGGCGTGAGCGACGCGCCCGCTCGCCAGCGTGCCGCTGGCGCCGCTCAGCGTTTCGACGACGACGGGTTGCCCCAGCGACAGCTGCATGCTGTCGGCCATGATGCGCGCCAGCGTATCGGTCGGGCCGCCCGGCGGAAAACCGACCATCATGGTGATAGGACGCGACGGATAGGTCTGTGCCGAGAGAGTGGCGACAGTTGCCAGAAGCGCGATTAGCGCGCCGGCAAGACGCATTCTCATCATGGCTTCCCTTTGGCGTTTCCCCGCTGCAGACGATGGCACGGGCCGTGGCGGGCTAAAAGGTCAGCAGCATTGACTCGTTATCTGTGCCGCAATTTCATCGCTTCGATTTTCCGCCGCAATTGACGGCGGCCATAGGCGCACAGTGTGGTGGATTTGAAGTTCCTATGGTATCTGCGGCACACCCGCATAGGAACTTCAAATCCAAAAACCACACTAGAATTATAAACCTGCTAGTGTCCTTTCGATTCCGAAGTTCGTTAAGGGCGTGCCGCAAGGTGTGGCGAACTTCGGAATCGGGACACTAGTAACCACCGAAATGCTTTCGCGCTTCGAGCGAATCCTCAAACCCACCGCGGCGCCGGAAAATCCGGAACCGCCGCCGAGTCTGCTTGGCTTTTTGTGGCACTTCGCCCGCCAGGCCAAATGGCTGTTCGCCGCTTTGTTCGTGGTCGAGCTGTTGGTGGCGTTAGGCGACAGCACCGTGCCCTGGTTCATCGGCCGCGTCGTCACCATGGTGACCAAGACGCCGCCAGACCGCTTCATGGCCCTCGGTTGGCCCTGGCTCCTCGGCATGGCGCTCGTCGTGCTGGTGTTCCGCCCGGCGGTGACTTTCACGCGCTATCTCATCACCAATCAGGCTATCGCCGCGCCGTTCACCGGATTGATCCGCTGGCAATCGCATTGGCACGTGGTGCGGCAGAGCTGGGCGTTTTTCCAGAACGATTTCGCCGGCCGCATTTCCAATCGCGTGATGCAGACCGGCCCGTCGGTGCGCTCGACACTGACCGCCACCATCACCACCGTCTGGTACATTCTGGTCTACGGCGCTTCCGCAATCGGACTCACCGCCGCCGCGGACCGTTGGCTCGCGGTGCCGATCCTGCTCTGGTTCTCGGCCTATACGATGTTGCTTGTCTACTTCGTGCCGCGCATGCGCGAGCGCTCCAAAGTTTCCTCGGAGGCCCGCTCGGCGCTGATGGGGCGCATCGTCGACAGCTACACCAATATCCTGACGGTAAAGCTGTTCGCCCGCGCCAACGACGAGGACCAATATGTGCGCCGAGCGGTCGACCGCCACGTCGGCCTGTTCTTGGCGGCGCAACGGCTCCTTACGGCGTTCGGCGCGATCCTCGATCTGCTCAATGCGTTCCTCATTGCCGGATCGGGCGCGCTCGCGCTCGTACTCTGGCGATACGGCGCGGTCGAGGTCGGCGCCATCGCCATGGTGCTGCCGCTGACGTTTCAGCTCACCAATATGTCGCGCCAGATCGCGATGCGGATCACGGAGATTTTCGAGGACGTGGGCGTCGTCCAGGAAGGCATGCTGACGATCGCCCGCCCGCTGCAGCTGCCCGACCCCGCCGATGCGCGGCCGCTCACGGTGCGTGCCGGCCGGATCGACTTCAAGGACGTCAGCTTCGGCTATGGCCGCGAGACCGGCGTGCTGCAGAATTTCAACCTGACCATAAAGCCCGGCGAGAAGATCGGATTGGTGGGACGCTCCGGCGCCGGTAAATCGACCGTGGTCAATCTGCTGTTGCGATTTTTCCATCTCGAGGGCGGCGCGATCCTGATCGACGGCCAGGACATATCGGACCTGACGCAGGAATCCTTGCGCGCGCAGATCTCGGTGGTGACGCAGGACACGTCGCTGCTGCACCGTTCAATCCGCGCCAATATCCGCTACGGTCTGCCGGGCGCGACGGATGAAGAGATCGAGCGCGCGGCGCGCTTGGCGCATGCCCAAGAATTTATCCCGGACCTCGAAGATTGGCACGGCCGGCGCGGCTATGACGCCCATGTCGGCGAGCGCGGCGTCAAGCTTTCCGGCGGCCAGCGCCAGCGTATCGCGATCGCCCGCGTGATCCTCAAGAACGCGCCGATCCTGGTATTCGACGAGGCCACCTCGGCGCTCGACAGCGAGGTCGAAGCGGCAATCCAATCGAGCCTCGGCACGCTGATGCAAGATAAAACCGTGATCGCGATTGCGCACCGGCTCTCCACCATCGCGCAGATGGATCGGCTGGTCGTGCTCGACCAAGGCCGCATCGTCGAGCAAGGCTCGCACCGCGAATTGCTCGCCGAGAACGGCCATTACGCGGCGCTGTGGCGGCGTCAGGCCGGCGGCTTCATCGACGCGCCTCTGGAGGCGGCGGAGTGATGGTGGCGCATTGCGGCCGACAATGCGCGTTGACCCGGAGCAAACCCCATCGACTTCGCTCTGACTGAACTTCAGCAATCGGTGCGCGGCGCGGTCGAAAAAGTCTGCGCGCGCTTTGACGGCGACTATTGGCTGGAGCGCGACAGCGACGGAAAATTTCCGGAAGAATTCTATCGTGCGCTTGCCGACGACGGCTGGCTCGGTATCTGCATTCCGCAAGCCTATGGCGGCTCGGGCCTCGGCGTCACCGAAGCGGCCCTGATGATGCAGGCGGTCGCGCAATCGGGCGCCGGCCTGTCCGGCGCTTCCGCGATCCACATGAACATTTTCGGGCTCAACCCGGTGGTGATTTACGGCTGCGAAGAGCAAAAGTGCCGGATCCTGCCGCCGATCGCCGCCGGCAAGGAAAAAGCCTGCTTCGCGGTGACCGAACCAAATGCCGGTCTTGAGACGGCGAAAATTCAAACCCGGGCCGAGCGCCGCGGCGATGTCTACGTCATCAAGGGCGCGAAGATCTGGATTTCAACGGCGCAGGTCGCCGACAAAATGCTGATTCTCGCGCGCACGGCGCCGATCGCCGAAGGGCGCAAGCCGACGGAAGGCCTGAGCCTGTTCTACACGCCGCTCGACCGCCGCCACGTCACGGTGCGCGAGATCGCGAAAATGGGACGCAAGGCGGTCGATTCCAACGAACTCTTCATCGACGGGCTTGAAGTGCCGGCCGCGGACCGCATCGGCGAGGACGGCCGCGGCTTCGAATATCTGCTGCACGGGCTTAACCCGGAGCGCATTCTGGTCGCCGCCGAAGCGATCGGGCTTGGGCGCGCCGCCCTGGCGCGAGCGAGTGCCTACGCCAAGGAGCGCGTCGTGTTCGGACGGCCGATCGGAAAAAATCAGGCGATCCAACATCCGCTTGCCGAATGTTGGATGGAACTTGAAGCGGCCGACCTCATGATGCTCAAAGCCGCCTGGCAGTACGACCACGGCATCGCCTGCGGTCCGGCGGCGAATGCCGCCAAATATCTCGCTGCCGAAGCCGGTTTCAAAGCCTGCCAAACCGCTATCGCGACCCATGGCGGATACGGCTACGCCAAGGAATATCACGTCGAACGTTATTTTCGCGAAATCATGATTGCGAAACTTGCACCGGTCTCGCCGCAACTCATTCTTTGCTTCATCGCCGAAAGGGTTTTGGGGTTGCCGAAATCTTATTAATGCAATGCCGGTGCAATCATGGCCGCGGCCTTGTCGCAATTCGGCGCTAAAACTTCGATCGTTGCGCCGATGAAGAAAACCGACGAAGGAGGAGACAATTCCATGCGCCGTCCGCTGATTGCCGTTTTCATGTTTGCTGCCGCGACACTGGCGCTCGCGGGACATCCAAGCGTGGCGCAGCAAGATCAACAGCCGGGTCAATTGCCGCTGCCGCCGGGCGGTTTCAAACCGCTGCCGCCGGCGCCGGTCAAACCCTATCAGCCCGTCGCGGTGACGCCGCCCGCGCCGATCAACGACCCGGGCTTTATGGCCTTTCGCAATCAGCTCGCTCAGGCCGCGGCGCACAAGGATCGCGCCGCGCTCGGCACATTGATCGTGGCGCAGAACTTCTTCTGGATTCAGGACAAGGACGTCGCCGATCCGCACAAATCCAGCCTCGACAATCTCGTCAAGGCGGTCGGCCTCGACGCGCAGGACGATTCCGGTTGGGAGACACTGGCGGGTTTTGCCAACGAACCATCGGCGGCGGAGTCGCCGCAGCAAGACGGCGTGTTCTGCGCGCCGGCCGATCCCAATCTCGATGCCAAAGCTTTCGAGACGCTCACCGAGGCAACGCGCACCGATCCGACCGAATGGGGCTATCCCAACAAAGACGGCGTAGAGGTGCACGCCCAAGCGCAGCTGGGCTCGCCGGTGATCGAAAAGCTCGGCATGAACCTGGTGCGGGTCTTGCCCGATACCACGCCGCCGTCAAATCCGAACGAGCCGTTTTTGCTCCATGTCGCCACGCCCTCGGGGAAAGCTGGCTTCGTCGACGGTCAAGCGGTGGCGCCATTGGGCGGCGATCAAATGTGCTACACTAAACAGGGCGGCACCTGGAAAATCGCCGGCTATCTCGGCGGCGCCTCGCCGTAAGTTTCAAGACGCCTAACGAACGCAATCGTTAAGAGCACAATTGTTTTCAAGCTGAAGCGTTTACGGCTTAAGGGGCACTCGAAAAAACCCGTCGATTGCACGGCTACCTTTTTTCGAACAAATCAGAGAGTCAAGGGCGCCTTCGGCTCCGCGTGGCGGCTTTGCCCTTGACACCCTGATTTGCTCGGAAGCGATGGCAGCCGTTGTGATCGACGGCACGAAGCGATCGCCATTATCGCCGATACTTTACCGCGTTAGTGTTTTGCGTCCGCCATGGCGGAGACTGACTGCGCGGTCTGGCCGAACAGGATCGCGCGCTCCTCCGCGGTGCGGATGCCGCCCTGGCCGGGATTGATCTTCGGCGTCCATTCATAGGCCTTGATCACCGCCGGCCGCGCCTTGATCGCTTCGAACCAGCGCTTGAGATGCGGGAAATCGGCGATGTTTTGGCCTTGCCTCTCCCACGGCACGATCCACGGATAGCAAGCCATATCGGCGATCGAATAAGGGCCGGCGAGATATTCATGGCCGGCAAGCCTTTTGTTCATCACGCCGTAGAGCCGGTTGACTTCGTTACGGTAGCGATCCATCGCGTATGGAATCTTGTCGACCGCGTAGTGACTGAAGTGATTGTTCTGTCCCGACATCGGACCAAGACCGCCCATCTGCCAGAACAACCATTCGAGCGCCGCAGTGCGGCCGCGCAAGTCCTTCGGGATGAATTTTCCGGTCTTCTCGGCGAGATAGAGCAGAATGGCGCCGGACTCGAAGACCGAAATCGGCTTGCCGCCATCGGCCGGCTTATGATCGACGATGGCGGGGATGCGGTTGTTCGGCGACACCGCCAAGAACTCTCCCTTGAACTGCTCGCCTTTGCCGATGTTGATCGGAATAATTTTGTACTCCAATCCGGCTTCCTCGAGAAAAATTGTCACTTTGTGGCCGTTTGGCGTAGTCCAATAATGTACGTCGATCATGGCAAGCCTTATGTTTGGATGATGGTGGCGAACATTAACGCGCCGGTGGCCCGCAATGGAAGCCTGGGGCGTGCATTCCTGCTATCTATCGCGGCGGCAGACCACTTAGGTTTTACACCTGACCGCGGTTTGTCCGGGCGGCTTTGCTTTCAAAAGAAGGACCGACGATGATTACTGAAATCGCGCAAATCGACGTCAAGCCGGGGACCGAAGCCGAGTTCGAGAACGGCGTGAAAAATGCCGTCCCGATCTTCAAGCGCGCCAAGGGGTGCCGCAGCATGGAATTGCAGCGTTCGATCGAAAAGCCCAGCCGCTATCGCTTGTTCGTCGGTTGGGAGACGCTCGAAAATCACACCGTCGATTTTCGCGGTTCGGCCGATTTCCAGGAATGGCGCAAGCTCGTCGGTCATTGCTTCGCCGCACCGCCGGAGGTCGAGCATGTCAGTCAGATCACGCGCGGATTTTGATGGAAGCTACCCCCTCGGCCGGCGTTCGACATTGGCAATCCGCGCCGGCACGCCGAATTCGCGGCGGCACACTTCGGCGAGCGCCGCGACCCCGGCACGGATTGTTTCGTGCGACGGATTGGCAAAACAGAGCCGCGTGCGGTTTTTGCCGTAGCTTTGATCGGTCGACCATTCCGCGCCGGGATTGATGGCGACGCCGGCGGCGAGCGCCGGCGCGAACAGCTTTAGCGTATCGACCTGTTCCGGCAGTTTGACCCAAAGGAAAATGCCGCCTTTCGGATCTTCGAATTCGGCCGCGGTTCCGAACTGCTCGTTGAGCGCGTCCATCAGGGTTTCGAGTTTTGCCCGCAGGGCGCGCTTAAGAACGGGCACATGCGCGTCGAAATGCGTCGGACAAAACTCGCCGAGCACCATCTGTTCCAAGGCGCCGGAGCCAGCATCGGTCTTGAGCGCGAGCATGCGCGCCAAAAGCGGCCACGGCGCGACGATGTAGCCGACACGCAAAGCCGGCGCGATCGATTTGGAAAACGAGCCGATATGGATGACGCCGCCGTGCGCGCTCATCGCATAGAGCGCGGGCGGCCGCCTGCCGTCCCAGATCAAGTCGCTGTAGCAGTCGTCTTCGAAGATCGGCACGCCGTACGCCATCGCGAGCCGCAGCATTTCCTGTCGCCGCGCCTCGCTCAAGATCGTGCCGGTCGGATTCTGCACGGTTGGAACGGTATAGATGTATTTCGGCCGCACGTCGCGGCGCTTGAGCCCGTCAAGCGCGGCCGCAAGCGCATCCATGCGCATGCCATCGCCGTCGAGCGGAATGCCGACCGCTTCGACGCCGAGCCGTTGCAGGCGCGTCAGCGCGCCCTGATACGTCGCTTGTTCGACGAGCACGGTGTCACCGCGCGTGAGCAAAATCCCGTTCACGAGATCGAGCGCCTGCAGCGAGCCGGAGGTGATGAGGATTTCGTCGGCATCGCAGATGATGCCAGCGGTGCGCTTGAGCTTCTGGGTGAGAAATTCACGCAGCGGCTTATAGCCGAGCGGCCCGCTGGCAACGCCGTAAGCGGCGAGCGTGCGGCCCTCGCGCGCCAGCACGTCGTTCATCGCTTTGATCAAACGCTCGAGCGGCACCTGGTCGGCGTCGTTATGGCCGCCGATGAAATTGTATGTGGCAAAGCCGTTCCATTTGGCCGCCGGCGGCGGCAGGCCGGGCGCGAGAAGCGGCGCAAAGTCGAGCGGCGACGCGGTTTCGTTCATGGACGTCTTCTCCCCTTTCATCCGCAACCATGAGCGCGCGGCCACCCGCGGACGAAGCTTTTCGCGTTGGCGCGTCTCTCGCTGGCCAAACCTTCCCAGCCGGCCAAGGCAAAGCGCCAAGACAACGCGCCAAGACAAGGCGCCAAGACAAGGCGCGACGTCATGACTATTCTATGCGCCTCGCCCGCGTGCCGGAACCTCCTTGATGCGCCGCCTCATCCTCTCTGTCTTGTTCGCGCTATCGCCGTTTTGGCTTGCCGCCGGCGCGGCCGCCCAGTATCCGGATCATCCGATCCGCATGATCGTGCCGCAGGCCGCCGGCAGTTCGACCGACACGCTCACGCGCGTGCTCGCCGCAGCGTTGTCGGACGAGCTTCATCAGCAGGTCGTCGTCGACGATCGGCCGGGAGGCGCGCTCACGCTCGGGCTTGATCTCGCGGCGAAGTCGCCGCCGGACGGCTATACGCTGTGCATGGGGCCGATCGGCGCGCTCGCCATCACCAGTCACTTGGTCGCGCCGCTGCCCTATGACGTGGAACGCGACTTCCAACCAATCGCGCTCGTCTCACGCGGCCAGTTGCTGCTCGCCGTATCGCCGACGACGCCGTTTCATTCCGTGCAAGAGCTGATCGACTATGCCAAGGCGAATCCTGGCAAGCTTCTCAATGCGTCATCGAGCAATGGGTCGCCCGGCCATGTCGGCGGTGAATTGTTCAAGTTCATGACCGGCACGCAAATCGTGCATGTGCCCTACAAGGGCGGCGCGCCGGCGATCAACGACCTCATGGCCGGGCGCGTGCAGGTGATGTTCGAGAGCCTCAATTCCATCGCGCCGTTTGCGCGCTCCGGCGCGGTGCGCGCGCTCGCGGTGAGCGGCGACCATCGATCGCCCGGATTTCCCGAAATACCGACCGTCGCCGAGGCCGGCGTCCCCGGCTATTCCGCGCCGACCTGGGCCGGCGTGATTGCGCCGGCGGGCCTGCCGCAATCGATCGTCGATACGCTCAATGCCGCCATCAACCGGGCTCTCCACGCTCCGGCCATGAACCAATTCTATGCTACGATCGGCGACGAGCTGGCCGGCGGAACGCCCAAGGAATTCGCCGCCCTGATCGCGTCCGAATCCAGGAAATGGGGCGAGGTGATCGAACGCGCGGGCATTAGGTTGAATTAGTGCCGTCCTTCCGGGGCCGAGTGAAACGAGGAACCCGTTTACGGCAATACGGAATGACAAGCCTCACTTTCCTCGTTCCGAGACTCGACCCATATTGTGCGCATGGCAAAACGACCCGATCGGCCGCGCGCGCCGCATGCGCGCGATCCGGCCAAGCATTCGAAGAAAGACCCGGCAAAGCCGACGCGAGCCAAAGCGGCGCGCCCGGACACGCCGGCGCTCGACCCGTCGCTGGCGGAACTCCTCAATCCGGCCATCGGCCAGGGCCGCGCCGGCATTGGCGCGCAGACGGGAATCAAATCGAGCGCGCAGCGTTCTTCTGATCCTTCCCCCGCCAGGGAGGCGGGTCGAGGAGAGCAAAATTTCCACACACCGCAAGAGGCGCGAAAAGATGTGCGCAGCGGATTGCAGCCGCCCCCGGACAATTCGTGGGATCGTCGCGCCGATTTCGCCGATGCGCATCGCGCCCGGGCCTCGGTGGCGCGCGGTTTCGGCGAGCCGCCGCAGCAAGGCTATGTCGGACGAACGCCGATTTCGCCCGGCGAACTCGATCCAGATTTGGCGCGCGCCTTGGGGATCGAGACGGAGGAAGAGGACGACGCCGCTTCGTCACCCTCCCCTGGAGGGGAAGGCTCGCGACCCGAAGATGAGCGGGGTGGAGTGATCAAATATGGTGACACACCCACCCGATCGCGCTTTGCGCGACCGACCTCACCGCAGGGCGCAGGTGAAGCGTTCGGCAGCGCGGCGAGTCAGCAATCGCTTGAACGCCTGTTGCGCGAAGGCCGCGTGGAGTTTCGCGAACAGCTCTGGACGCCGCACCGGCCGCCGCGGCCGGACAAATCCGAGGGCGGATTCCCCCTCACCATCAAATCCGATTTCGATCCGAAGGGCGACCAGCCGCAGGCGATTGACGAACTGGTCGAAGGCGTCGGGCGCCACGACCGCACACAAGTGCTGCTCGGCGTCACCGGCTCCGGCAAGACTTTCACCATGGCGAAGGTGATCGAGCGGACGCAGCGCCCAGCTCTGATCCTTGCGCCCAACAAGACGCTCGCCGCGCAGCTCTACGGGGAATTCAAGAACTTCTTTCCCGACAACGCGGTCGAATATTTTGTCAGCTACTACGACTATTACCAGCCGGAAGCCTATATCCCGCGCACCGACACCTATATCGAGAAGGATTCCTCGATCAACGAGCACATCGACCGCATGCGGCACGCGGCGACGCGGTCGCTGCTCGAACGCGACGACGTCATCATCGTCGCTTCGGTGTCGTGCATCTACGGTATCGGTTCGGTCGAGACCTATACCGCGATGACCTTTGCGTTGAAGCGCGGCGAGCGCATCGACCAGCGGCAGTTGATCGCCGATCTCGTGGCGCTGCAATACAAGCGCACCTCGGCCGATTTCGCGCGCGGCACCTTCCGCGTCCGCGGCGACGTGATCGACATCTTCCCCGCGCACTATGAAGAC
>JBAPZR010000504.1:0-1904 GCA_049285335.1 Xanthobacteraceae bacterium
GGTGAAGGTGGTCCAACCAGTTCTCCTCAACGAAGGAACGGCGAAAAACCTCAAGGGCTTTTGCATATTCTCCCTGACGGTAATAGTTCTTTCCGATTGCCCACCACCACCAGCGCGGCGCGGATGGCCCGGCGAGCGCAATGCCTTTTTCTGCGAGTTGAACCCCGTAGTCCCATTCCCCAGAATACGCTAGTTGATTGCCCATCACTCCGAGGGCTCCCGTATCATTTGGGTTGATGGCGAGTGCCCTATCGGCTTCGACGCGCATCCTCTCGGGCTGACACGTCACGAAGTAAGCCTCAAAAAGTCCAACGTGGGCCGATGCACTCTCTGGCGCAAGGTCTACGGCCCGGTTACCCGCCTCCACAATACGGGGAATAAGATAGGCTCGCTTGTCAATGTCATCTGCATCGGGTGATGGGAGCCCAGTACCGTACCAGCGTTGCAGCGACAGTATCCGCGCTAGGATGGCCCATGCATCCGCGTAGGTGGGATCGCGGTTTACAGTGGCTTCCAGACACGTGCGCGCGCGCCGCACAGGTTCTACCGCGGTTCCTACCGTAACCCGTTGGTATGCGTAGAGCACGCATTCGTAAGGCGTAAGATCGGTGGCAGCTTGGGTTTGCGCTCGATCCAACTCGGCCCTTGCCACCTCACCAGTCCAAGTATCACCGACGGCCGCACCTATACGTTCTGAGATTTCATCCTGTATTGCGAGAAGGTTCGTCGAAGCCGTGGGTTTATCGTACGTCTGGGCCCAAACGTGAGTACCTGAGTGCGCATCAATGAGTTGCGACGTAACGCTGATCTGATCGGGCACACGCCTAAAACTGCCCTCGATGACGTAATCGGCGCCTATTTTGCGCCCGAGTTCCGGCACATCCGCCGCTTTGCCTTTGTAAGCAAACGTCGTATTCCGCGCCAATACGTGTAGTTGATGAAACCGGCTGAGAACCGTGGTGAGTTGCTCGCTAATCCCTTCCGAGAAAAAGTCTTGACTTGGATCGCCCGACATATTGTCGAATGGAAGAACCGCAATCGTTGGACCTCTGAACTGCATCGAAGTCTCAACGCTGCGACCAACGCCCGCCTGGTCGGAAACACGGTGTCGATCCGTGATCTGCCAAATGACAATGCCGGTCACGGCAAGCAGCAGGAATGATGTAGCGGCCCAGCGCGTAGACTTTGTCGGTGGCCACGCGAAAACGTCCGCGGCGAGCTGACGGAAGTTGCCCGTCAAACCCGCTGCGTCCTCAGAGCGTGACATCGGTGGTAGGCCTGCAATGGCGTCCCTTCCCAAGCCATACACGCGGACGGGACGCGAAATGTTCTTGACTTGCTGTTCCCCGCGATCCTCGAATGGGAGGTCTAACCTTCCTACCGTATCCTCGTACACTCTTCCCGAGACACAAACACCTCCGGCTTCGCTCAACCCTTCCAAACGTGCGGCAACATTCACCCCGTCTCCAAAGAGATCATCGTTTTCCACCACCACGTCGCCTTGGTGCACTCCAACCCGAAAGGCGATGCGGCGATCAAGTGGGACTTTCTCTTCGACCTCGGCTGTCGCGTGCTGGACCCTCACAGCACAATGCACCGCCTCTACCGCGCTCGGAAACTCGATGAGGATGCCGTCGCCCGTCGTTTTGACGATCCTGCCGTGGTGATCCTTGATAGCGGGATTGATGACGTTCCGCCTCAGCTCTTTCAGGCGCAGTAACGTTCCAGTTTCGTCCTGACCTATGAGGCGGCTATAGCCAACCACATCTGCGGAAAGAATAGCCGCAAGGCGGCGGCGCTGGGCGCGTTCTAACACTGCTCCCCTCAATCCGTGGTGCAGTTGCGACGGACAGATTACCACGAGCCGCAGAGATTACGAAAATACACTAGCCGCAGCCTATACC
>JBAPZR010000505.1:0-1817 GCA_049285335.1 Xanthobacteraceae bacterium
GCGGAATGTCCCTGTCGCTGTTGAAATAGAGGGAGGCAGGCGTCGATCGCCTCAGGCCACTAGGCTTGAGGTTGCGAATCGCAAACCGAGAGCGAGGAGATCGACGCCATGACGAAGCATATCGAATTGAGGAGGGTCAACCAAGGGACGGCGCTGACGGCGTCGGGCACGCTGGCATTGCCGCCTTTGGTGATCGAGGGACTTGCGGAGTTTAACGGCAGCTTCGACCGACTGTGTCTTAAGGCTGGGACTGCGGCCATTGAGGCGATGCTTGCAGCTGATGCGGAACAGTTTTGTGGCAAGCGCTACCAACGGTACGCGGAGCGGCAGGGCTATCGATGGGGCATGATCGGCAGCGAGGTCGGCTGGCACGGTGGCAAGGCGGCGATCCGACGGCCACGCGTGCGTGAGCGCGGCGGTGCCGAAGTGGAGCTTGCGAGCTGGAGGGCGATCCAGAATGCGGACTTGCTGTCGCGCTGGGCGTTTAACCAGATGCTGATCGGCGTGGCGACGCGCAAATATGCGCGCTCGATCCGATTGCCGGACGGCGATCTGGCCGGCCGGGCGATGCGCGCCACGGCAAAATCCTCAGTGTCGCGGCGGTTTGTGGCGCTGAGCACGGCGAAGCTGAGGGAATGGCTCGCGGCTGACCTGTCCCCGCTCGACCTGTTGGTGATCCAAATCGACGGGCTGCGGGTCGATGAGCATGTCGTGGTGGCGGCGGTCGGCATCGACGGAGCTGGTGACAAACACGTGCTGGCGGTGGCCTTAGGCGCGACGGAGAACACCGCCGTGGTCAAGGCGCTGCTGGCCGACTTGGTTGCGCGCGGGCTTAAACCGGATATCGCCCGCTTGTTCATCGTCGACGGAGCCAAAGCGCTGAGCCGCGCGGTGCGCGACACGTTCGGCGACTTCGCACTGATCCAGCGGTGCCAAATCCATAAAGGGCGCAATATCATCGAGCGGCTCGACCCGTCGTTGCACACTTCCGTCAAGAAGGTGCTGCGTCAGGCTTGGGACAGCCCGACCGCCGAGCAGGCCGAACGTGTTCTTAAGAACTTGGCGCGGCGGCTCGATCACGATGCTCCTGGCGTCTCGGCTTCTATCCTCGAAGGGCTCGATGAAATACTCACCGTGATCCGGCTGGGCCTGCCTGACCAACTGCGCCGCTCGCTCGGTTGCACCAATGCGATCGAGAGCCTGATTGCCGTGCTGCGGCAGGTTTGCCGCAACGTCAAACGCTGGCGCGATGCACGAATGGCCTTGCGATGGACGGCAACTGCAATGCTGGAGGCCGAGAAAAGCTTTCGCCGTTTGAAGGCCCACAAGCAGCTTCCGATTCTGAGGGCAGCGCTGCAGCGCCATCAGCATTCACTGCTCGGTGACAACCACGTTGGCACCAACAATCTGGCAGCATAGGATTCAACCAATGGCGCCTGCCGCACCAATTTCAACAGACACCGGGACTATCCGCCCCTAGCCGTTTAGGTAGAGCTACTAGCCGCCAAAGGCGATTTCTTTGCCCCTGGTCCTGCTAGGCTGCTGTAGCTGTTCGTACACGTAAATTTCCTTGTTTCCGTCTACGTAGTTAAACTCTAGGCCTTCAATGTCCCGTAATTCGCTAGAGCCACGCTTAAGGGCATCCTTCATTGCTGTCTTGGCCTTCTGAGCGTTATTCTTAGCCGCCGAGAAAGCCTTGGCTGCCTCTACGTAGTCTTTCCACTCAGGCAGTCGGGAAAGCTTAGAGACAGGTATAGTGCCTAAGCTTCTAGTCTTCTGTTCTCCAACCATTGCTATATCCTCCTATGTGTAAACAC
>JBAPZR010000506.1:0-3149 GCA_049285335.1 Xanthobacteraceae bacterium
GTGCAGACGTCTGCACAAAGCAGTTTATCTGCTTTTGAATCTTGCTCTGCTGCCAAGAACAAGAGCGTTGGAGAGCATAACGACGCGACTAACGTTGTGCCCTGACGACGCGTCATTCGGGGGTAAGGCAGACATCGCAAAAGCGCCCACCATGTCCGCTTATGACCTAAAGCGGTTATTTGGTCTGCAGCCGGTCGCAGGCGTTTGCGACATCGTCGTACCGATATGGCTTGGCGAGAAAAGCACTGCCCGGAATGCAACGTCCACGGTCAATCGATTTCCCCGAAGTATAAAGCACTGAGACATTCGGGTGATCCGCGCGAACACGTTCAGCCACATCCCAGCCGCTCGCTGACCCGATGAGATGGATGTCGGTGAAAACAATGTCGATTGACGTATCCGACTTACATATAGCGACGGCTTCTTCGCCGCTTGCGGCCTCGACAACGGTATAGCCCGCTTGCCGTAGATGGTCGGCGATGTTCCATCGGATGAGGGACTCATCCTCGACTACGAGAACGACCGCAGCATGGGCACCGTTGGCGGTTGATACAGACACGAGCGCAGCCTTTACCCGCCAAGCTAAAGCTTGGGGCGAATTTGGATAGTTCCGTTTCGGAATTTCCAAGGCGTCCGCTTTCTTGAGGTGCGGGAGCGCCTAATTAACTTCAACGATGCTGCGGCCAGTACGGTTCCGTACATTTAGACTTTAAGTGGCAGCGCACCCGATTTCGATAGCAGCGATAGATTAGCAAGCTGATTACTTGTTCAATTGTGCGGGGGAAAAAAGCAAAATGCGGAACCATGAACGCCCACCACGGTCGTGAATAGCGGACATGCCAGAACTGTCCTCGTGACGGGTGCGAGCATCGCTGGCCCAGCCCTGGCCTACTGGCTTTCGAGGTACGGTTTCGGCGTGACGCTCGTTGAGCGGGCCCCCACCATCCGTACCGGCGGATATGCGATCGACATACGTGGTACGGCCATCGACGTCATCGATCGGATGGGAATCCTGCCTGCTGTTCGGGCCGAGCATGTGGCTACGCGCCGAGTCACATTCGTGAATGCGCAAGGCCGGCAAGTTGCCCGGCTCAACCTTGATGACTTGGCGCCTCGCAAAGGTAATCGACACGTGGAACTGGCACGGGGCGCTTTGACCTCACTGCTCTTCGAGCTCATCCGCTCCCAGGTGAAGCATCGCTTTGGCGATGCGATCGCCTTGCTGAGCGACGGGCCAAATGGGGTTGAAGTCGGATTTAGGAGCGGCGCAAGCGAGCGGTTCGATCTGGTTGTGTCCGGCGAGGGTCTGCATTCGACGACACGCGCCCTGGTGTTCGGGCCCGAGGCGAGCTTCAGCCGCTATTTGGGCTACTGCTTTGCCGTTTGCGAGCTCCCGAACAAGTACGGACTGCGTCGCGAGGCCGTGATCTACGACAAGCCGGGCAAGGCCGCCATACTCTATTCGACGAGTGATGGGCCGACACTTTACGGCCTTTTCGCGCACCGGCGGCCGCCGGCCTCGCCGGAAGAGATCGACAACCCGCAGCGACAGCGGGACTCCATTGCACGCGCCTTCGCGGACGACGGCTGGCATGTTCCCAGAATGATCGCAGCGATGCAGGACGCTGAGGACTTCTATTTCCGCGAGGCCCGTAGTTGAGATCGGCTCCCTTGTTGCTGCTGTTAGTGATCGGCGCGAGAGCGTCGTACGAGTCCATGACGGATTCGATGAGTATCATCGTGTCGTTCGGTGCGCTGAGCGCGTCTTGTAGGTCCCTGCTGGTCTTGACGACGAAAGATCGGGCGGAGGTGTCGCGACAGAATACTTTCGGCAGATCGGCATAGGCCCAGTTGGCGACGTCATTATAGGGTTCCGTCTTGCCGAGGTAGCCGCGTTCGATGGTGTATCCGCCGTTGTTGATCAGGAAGATCACCGGCCTGTAGTCGTGTCGCAGAATGGTCGACAGTTCCTGCGCCGAAACTTGGAACGAGCCGTCGCCCACAAAAAGCAGGTGACGACGTTCCGGCGCTGCGGTCAATGCGCCGAGTAGGGCTCCGACGGAGTAGCCGATCGACCCCCAGTTGACTGACCCGATGAAGGTGCATTTCGGCGGGAATTTGAGACCGAAGAGAGCGTAGGACGTGCCATTGTCAACGAACAAGACATCGCCAGGCCGAAGGTAGCCTTGGATAGCGTGCCAGTATGCTACCTGAGTTAGCTTGGCGGAGCCGTCGGCCTGAACGGCCGCCACGGCGGCCGCAACATGGCGTGGAGCGCGGTTTCTGACTTGCGGGACCGCTTGGGTCCCGAGCGATTTTCATCAATATTTCAGCGGTCCGTTCGCCGAACGGCAATTTGTGTGGGCCCTCAAACATGGTCACCCACTTGCCGTGGTCTCAGATCGTGTGGCGTCGCTCGCGCAACAAGGGGGCGCGGGAGCTTGTAAAGCGGGTGCTCTGGGTCATCCCATGCGTCCGGCAAGAACCGCGGGTCCATAAATCGCTCGTCGATCGTATTCCATAGCTGGCCGGCTCGATGCTTGTGAAATTCGCCGATGATCCGGCTCTCAAGCCGGTGAGCGGATTTGTCCGTCAGGCCAGAGACGATGAAGCTCTGGGTCACTTGAGACCCAGCCCTGACTGCTTCGACGAGCTTTCTATGCATTCGCGGGTACAGGCCGCTTGTATCCGGCGCGCATCGCGCCGCCGACCGCTTCGCTTCAATCAGGTGGCTATACATCCGCCCGTTTCGGCCTTTGCCGACATAGCGAACCACACCATCCACGAGGACTGCATAGACGTACCTCGACCGGGTACTAGTCCCAGGTCGCTTGCGGACCTTTCTAGGTCCCTTGGTTGCTTCTTGGCGCGCGCGCGATACCATTGAAAGATCCTCATCGGGTTTGACCGAAAGCACACTTGCCGAGGGCTTTAAACCACACTCTCGTGGATTGGCCAGACGCTCGCCAGCACAGCGCTTACGATCCTAAGCTTTCATTGGAGTTGGCCAGCCGTTCATCATCAAAATGGCAGAACGAACCCAAATTCAACTTCAAGCAGTCACACATTTGTTTTTCTCGCAAACCGTGCCGGTTCAGAGATCCCGTAGCGCTCGCCTTCGTTTGGAGAATGCCCGACGCTCGTAGCGT
>JBAPZR010000507.1:0-27817 GCA_049285335.1 Xanthobacteraceae bacterium
TATGCGGCGCGGATTTCAGCCTGGTCCGGAATGCGGCAATCGTCGCTTTGTCGGCTTTCGGTCCGATCAGCATGCCGTAGCCGCCGGAACTATGGACTTCTTTCACGACCAGTTCGTCGACATGGTCGAGGACGTATCTGAGATGATCGGATTGCCGGCAGCGCCAAGTCGGCACATTGTTGAGTAACGGCTCTTCGCCGAGATAAAACTTTATGATTTCCGGCACGTAGCTATAGACCGCTTTGTCGTCGGCAATGCCGGTGCCGACCGCATTGGCAAGCGTCACGTTGCCGGCGTGATAGGCCGACATCAGGCCGGGCACGCCAAGCGCGCTGTCGGAGCGGAACACCAGCGGGTCGAGAAAGTCGTCGTCGATGCGCCGGTAAATCACGTCGACGCGCTTGAGACCTTCCGTCGTGCGCATGTAGACGACATCGTCTCTCACCGTGAGGTCGCGCCCTTCGACCAGTTCGATGCCAAGCTTGTCGGCGAGGAAGGAGTGCTCGTAATAGGCGGAATTAGCGACGCCCGGCGTCAGCAACACGGCGGTTGGGTCGGCACTTGCGGTCGCCGGCGCGACCGATTTGAGCGTCTCCAGAAGCTCATCCGGATAATTCTCGACCGGTGCGATCCGATAACGCGAAAACAATTCGGGAAACAGTCGCAGCATGATTTCGCGATTTTCCAACATATAGGAGACGCCGGACGGCGTGCGGGCGTTGTCTTCCAGCACGTAAAATGTCTTCGGATCCACGCGCACGATGTCGATGCCGGCGATGTGGATATAGATGTCGTGCGGGACGCTCTGGCCGTTCATTTCCGGCCGGAATACCGGGTTCTGAAAAATCAGGTCGGCTGGCAGAAGGCCGGCTTTGACGATCTCGCGTTTGTTGTAGATGTCCTTGACATAGGCATTGAGCGCGTTGACCCGCTGTTCGAGGCCACGGCGCAGGATCTTCCATTCGTCCGCGGTGAGAATGCGCGGAATGATGTCGAAGGGTATGAGCCGTTCCTGCGCTTCCGGGTCGCCATGGACCGCGAAGGTGATGCCGATGCGCCGAAACACCACTTCCGCTTCGCGCCGGCGCAAATCGAGCAGGTCCGGTTTGACCTCGTTGAGCCAGCGCGACAGTTCCGCATAGGCCGTGCGAACGGCGTTCCCGGTGTCGACGCTTCCCGTCATTTCGTCGAACATGCCGATTCCCGGCTTGGCCGCCCGTGTTCCGAATGCGGCGCTACAAAGGGCCAAGCAATCTCCGCGCCAGAGCGTAACGCGAACGGAAAAATGGCGGTATGGCCTTAGCGAGGCAGGTCCTTGCTCAAATTTTGGGCGTGGTTGGCTACCGGCGGGTCCTCGAAGCTTGTTCCCACTTTGCCGGTGGCGCGCGGCGCGTGAGGCCTTATGATGCCGGCCGGATGTGGGCAATGCCCCGGCGGCTCGCAAAAGACGCCGCCGCAAGAAGCAAAGCTCAGGGAGAAAATGCCGATGTCAGCGAACACCGAGCCCGCCGTCGCGGCCGCAAAGCCGACGCCGGCACGGCCGATCAATTGGCCGACGACGGTCGCTGCTTTCTTCGCAGGCAGCGTGCTGCTGTGGGCAGACCGCAGCAATTTCAGCGTTGCCGCCGCCGCCTGGGCAAAGGAACTCAATTGGACGCCGTCGACCATCGGGCTGATGTTGAGCGCCTTCTCGCTCGGTTATCTCATCGTCCAGCCGGTCGGCGGCTGGATCGCGGATCAGGTCGGTCCACGGCGCACGCTGGCGGCTTCGATGGCCGGGTGGTCGATCTGGGTCCTGCTGACGCCGCTCGCGCCAACGGTGCTCTGGCTAACCGCCGCTTTCCGAGTCCTGCTCGGCGCTTTCGAGGCGCCATACATTCCGGCGAGCGTGGCCGCCGTTGCGCGTGCGATCCCTTCCGCAGCGAGGCGCGGCCGGTTCGCCGCCTTCATGCAATCCGGCGCGCAGCTCGGCCCGGCGGCCGGCGTATTCTTCGCCGGTTTGATTCTACAAGCGACCGGTTCACCGACTTACATCTTTGTGGTGTTCGGCCTTCTGGGACTGCTGGGCGCAGCGGCGTGGTGGCTCTACGCGAAAAATTTCGCCGATCCCGTGCCGCACGGCGCACAAGCGGAAACCAGCGAGGCTAAAGAACGCGCAGCGCAGGCGCCGGTGCCGCCTCGGCTGCTCATTTCCAGCCCGGCGCTATGGCCGTTTTATATCGGCTATTTCGCCTTGCCCTATTGCCAATACATCTTCCTGACCTGGCTGCCGCAATATCTCAGCCATTACCGCAACATTCCGCTCGTGACTGCGAGCGCGCTGAGCGCATTGCCGTTCCTGGTTTCGTTCATCGGCGCGAACTTTGCCGGTTGGGCGATGGATTGGCTGGCTGAGAGGGGCCATAGCCAAGCCGGTTTTCACCGCAAATTCTTCATCGCGTTAGGTGCGGCGATTTATGCGGTAACGACGCTGATTGCCGCGACGACCTCGTCGACCGCGGTTGCGGTGACCATGATCATCATCGCCAATGCCGGTTTGGCATTTTATGTCGTGCCTTACTGGACGATTTGCACTGATGTCGCCCCGAACCAGACGGGCACGCTAGGCGGCATCATGAATTTCTTCGGCATCATCGGCGCGACGGTTTCGCCCTATCTCAGCGGCGTCATCGCGCAAGCAACCGGCGCGTTCGTCGCGCCGCTCTTGCTCGCTGTGGCGATCATGCTGGTGGCGGCCACGACCATGATTCTGGCCTTTCGCATCAGGCCGCTGACAAGCCTTGTGGGCGAGACGGCGGGAGCGGCGAAATTTGCGGCCTAACTATCCGTGTCCGCGCGACTAGTTGTCGAGGACACGAGGTAGTGGCCTCATACATGTTGTGTTGAGGGGCGATCTTGCGTCGGGGAACCGACTTAGGCCATTTGGGTTATACGTTCCGTGAGGGCGCCCAAAGATGGGGTGTCCAGCATGTGGCAAGCGCATTCATTCTACGAGGGGTACTCGTTTTACGAGGGGCCCACGTGGTGGGTCGTGAGGGAATGGGTTAGCCAAGGCCTCAAAGAACATTACGAGGTCTCCAAAGAGTTGCCGCCCGAATTGCTGACGTTGGTCAAAAAAATAGACGACAGCGATTGGTTGTTTCCCAGTATTGACTGGCAAAAGGATGTAGATTTGTTGTTCGGTTGATGTGGATTGAAATATCAGCTCTCTGCCACAACACGGCCAACTCTTGCGTCCCTTATTTGCCTCAATGAGTTCGATAGTGTCGGATTGCGATGATTTCTCCATTGACATCCTTCGCCGAGTCTTTCGGCGCTTCCGCGGGCATTGTCGCGGTGTTGTCGGTCCTGGTGATTGTGGGGCTTTTGGCGGGCGTCTACCAAGAAATCAAGCTAGCGAGGGCCGCGCGAAAACGGCGCCAGGAGTCCGCCAACCATCAAATCGAGGAAGAACGTCGCGCTATCTTGAATCGCGAAGCACCCTGAGTCGCTTGCGGGCATGCATCGGCCGCCTGACTAGCGGCGCACTAGCCGTCGTTGCGATCACATGGCGGCCTTTCTATTCGGTTCGGGGTTCGCCCGCCGGTCCCGGATCTTTTTTATGTCACTAGCTACATGGCCTACAATGCAATCCGCCGCGCTTTTGCGGCATGTTATCCACGACAAAATGCTGAGGGGCGCGAAGCGCGGCGGCCAATGAGTGGTAGAATGATCGCAGGGGGATCTACTATGCGATCACATCCGGGGCGGTGCGTTCAAGCATTAGAACGCATCCAAGAAGTATTAAGAGCGGAGTTTGATGATCTAGAGCCACCCGATTGCGTGTTTGTGCTGTCGCAGTTGCTTTGGTGTTTCCACGAGGCCGCAGACAAAAGCCTCAAAGGGGCAAAGGAAGAGCTGCGATGAGGGCGGGCGCAATCTGACGGGCCCCGCGCTCAAGCCTTGGTCGATCCATTGAACCAAGCAACTTTATCGGAACTATCCGACACGTCGCAACGTTCTTCCCCTCGCGGGGGGCGTCCGGATTTCGGAGGTGACGACTATGGACTGGAACCGCATCCTAGGAAATTGGAAACAAACGCAAGGCCGGATCAAAGAGAAGTGGGGTAAGCTTACCGATGATGATCTAACCATGGTCAACGGACAGCGCGAGCAGCTCGAGGGCATCATCGAGAAGCGGTATGGCCTGGCCAAGGATATGGTCCGTAAGGACGTCGATGCCTGGTTGAAGAGTCAGTCGTAGTACTTACTCACGTGCGGGAGCGCGGAGTTGAGCGAAGGGGTTCACTTCGCGCTCTTGTTTGCGAAGGCTCATCGTTTCAACAATTCCGGCGGCTTGGTGATGTTGACCGCGATCCGCCTTGCTTCCTCTTTCGCAAGCATTTTCGCAGTCGATCGGCGGTCTTGCTCTTCCTCAGAATAATTGAATGCGAGCTTTTGTCCGCATGATCGCGGACGATCGCGCAAATGGCGGGAATTAAGGCGAGGCTGTGTTGCCTTATTTTTGCGTCTTGAGTTCAGCCCAAACTATTTGCGCGAACGAATCCTTGAGAATGCCATGGCGCAACGCGCTAAGTAGCGATGCCAGCACTCTTCGGTAAGGACCGATTTCATGTGATGTGTAGTAGGCTGCATACAGCCGGTAGCACGCTCTAACTTCGTCGGGTGACATAATCCTGCGCCCTCCAGCGCTACAGCAATTTTCCCGACGCAATACTAAGAATACCTCTCAGCAGTTGGATTGCGCTAGATCAAAAACTTGCAGCCCTAAGGACCGGCCCGCCAGCGTTTTCGCTTGTTCCTAATCAACTATTAACCAGCAATTAATAAATTTATCTGGCGGGTAACGCTCCGTCTCGATTTTGTGCCTTTCAGAAAGCTTCCTATTAGGAGTCGCTGGTAATGAAGAAACGCTCCTTAAGGGTTGTAGTCGAATGAACAAGTTCCTGCCGCCCATCACTTGCGTATTTGTCGCAATGGCCGCGATCCTCATTTCGTCTTGTGCGCGAGATGCGGCTACCGTGCCCCCGGATCTTGTGCCTTCAGTTGGTTATGGCTACGGGGCGCCACCCGTCGAATCCCAAAACCTGCCGCCTCCTGGCGCCTCCCAATACGGGTCGCCGCCTCCTTACGGGTCGCCGCCTCCTTACGCGTCGCAGCCCTCCTATGGGTCGCCACCACCCGGCGCTCCGCAATATGGGCCACCACCCGCCTATCAATACGGACCGCCTCCTAACCCTCAATACGGACCGCCTCCTAACCCTCAATACGGGTCGCCTTCTGGCTATCAATACGGGCCACCGCGTTCCTAAGAACCTTACGGTGGAAAGCAGCAGGGCGCAGCTTCGCCGCGTTGGCCGCGATCTGCCGCGCCTCGTCACGGTGCAATTCTGTTTTGTTGATTGAGAAGCGTGGAGCCCAAGCGCCACTCGCGGGGTGATCCGGAACGACGACCGACAAGCTGAGTTAGCGATTGGCCGGGCCAGGTTAGGAGATTTGTGCCATGTCGAAGCGATTCTCGAAAAGTAACCGTCAGAGTACGGCCTTATCTGCGTTGGGAATCGCCGGTGTATCTCTCGCGCTGGTAAGCGGCGCGTCAGCATCAACCCGCGAAGCAACGGCGAACGTCCCGTCGCACTCACAGAGTCACGAAATCTTTCTTGGTGAGGAGGAAATCTCCGACGTCAGCTTGGCGACGTTCTATGTCTTCGACAAAGAAAACACTGGACCACCCCCGCTCACCCAGCAACTAAGATTGGCCCGTAGCGGCCGGAGTTACGGACGCGGCTATGGCTGCGGACGCGGTGGAGCTTGCGGAGGCTGTGGAGGGTGCGCAGGCTGTGGCGGTGGCGGTGCCAATACCAATGGGGGTTGTGGTGGCGGTGTTGACAACTATCCGTGACAGGAAGCGGCGTTGGGCCACAGGCACGCGACGCACATGAGGGAATGAGTCTCGTTCACGAGTGATTGGAACGCGCTACCGCCAACCTCGCCGGCCGTTCCAGGTATTCATCGAGATGGCCACTGCCGCCAATGCCGCTGTGATGGCGAAACAAGAGGTCCGCTGCATCTTCGGGGTTGGTATTGTTGGTGATGTTGCGCGTGAAGCGGTAGATGGCTCTAGCCTTCAGCTCCATTACTTCCGACATCATTTCCGTCGTGTGGCCGAGCGACATCACCAGATCGGAGGCCAAATCGCGTGCAATCATGGAATGAGCGGCTGACAGTACCGCTTCGCGTTTGTCCGGCGGCGCATCATTCAACAGGTGCTTCACGACTGTTGCCATGGCCATAACGTCAAAGTGCGTTTGGTGTTGGTCCCGCTCGAGAAGATTGGTCATGTTACGCCTCACACTATGTTTGGACCGTCCATAGAGAGAAATGGGGCGGGAAATGCAGGAAATGAAGGCTTTGCGGCCCGGGGGGAGACGCTTCTAAGGACCAGCACGGCCGCCGGTGCTTTATTTCGGGTTGGTCGCCACTACCTATGTCCAAGACGGGCGCTTACCAGCACGCCTTATATCGGACAATCGTTGGGCATTACCCTATAAGCGATTGATATCGCTAATGGATTACTGCCCCTATACGGCGATGGACCCGTCATTGGAGCAGTCATGTCGAAGCCGTTTATCGTATCGATTCCGCACCAGCTCGGAAAAGATGAAGCCGTTCGCCGCTTGAAATCCGGTCTCGGCGGGGTTCGCACCAGTTACGGGCATCTGTTCTCGATCGACGAGGAAGTCTGGACCGGCGACAGCTTGCAGTTCCGCGTCAGCGCGATTGGGCAGGCGGTCAGTGGCACGATCGATGTCGCCGAGGACCACGTGACCCTGCAGGTTTACCTGCCCTGGCTGCTCGCGAAAATCGCCGAGGCGGTCCAGCCGCTTATCCGCAAGGAAGGAACGATGCTTCTGGAAAACAAGAAGTGAAGGCTTCGTACTTGCCGGCCGTCACAATCGCTCGGCGAGAAAACGAAGAAGCCGCGGCGCCAGAAAGCCGGAAAAACTGCCCGTCTCTTCGATCGGATCGCTCATCCAATAATGCGGGGCGCCGGGCACGATGCAGGGGCGAACGAAGAAACCGGCCTGCTTGAGCGCGAGCTGAAACGGATCGGTTTGGGTTTTCCGATCGACAAGGTCGTCCTCGGTGCCGGTGACGAGAAGGACGCCGATAGCATTGTTGGCATAGGTCGCGTAGCTGATCGGCGAGGCGTCGAAATAAATTCGGCGATTTGCCGTGGGCGGGGCGCCAATGAACTTCTCGATATTGTTGTCGCGTCCGCCTTGCAATTGGTAGGCGTTCCACATGGCGGCGGCATCATAGATGCCATAGACGCCGATCAGCGCTTTTATGCTCGGCTCGACCGAGGCGAATGGGTCCTGCGGATAGCCGCCGGCGAATGTCTTGCCGCCGAGCGCGGCAAGCGCAGCGAGGTGGGCGCCTGCGGAAGCGCCGAGCAGTCCGATGCGCGCGGCATCGATGCCAAAGGCGCTCGCCTTGCCGCGCACGAATTGCACGCCGGCCAGCAGATCCTGAACGGCTTACGGAAAGGCGCTGGTCTTGGTCGCGAGCCGATAGGAAATGGCGAACACCGCGATGCCGCGCGCGGCAAGATACGGGCCCCAATATTGAAATGCGCCGCGCACGCCCGCGATCCAGCCGCCGCCGTGAACCGCGATCAGCGCCGGCGCCGGTTTTGTGCTTTTCGGCAGATAAAGATCGCCTAACAGTTCGACGCCGTCGTGATTGGCATAGGCGACGCCGCGGTGGAGCGTAATATTGCCGTCCGTCATTTTCTTGCTTCCTGCCTTGAGCCGCGCGCAATGGCAAAATGGATTTGCCGTGGTAGAACAACGGTTCAGAATTGAAAAGTCTCGGGAGAGGGGATGCTTCAGGCAAGTCAGGTCACGTCCGGTTCGCTCGTCGTCGAAGGCACGCGGATCGATGTGATCGAGCGCGGGGTTGGCCGGCCCGTTCTTTTCCTTCATGCCGAGAACGGCATTGAACCGGCAATGGCCGCGATCGATGAGCTCGCCAAATCGGCGCACGTCATTGCGCCGACACATCCGGGCTTCGGCGGCTCGGAATTGCCCCACGGCATGCGCACGGTGGACGACCTTTCCTACTTTTATCTCGATCTTCTCGATCAGCTCGACCTTCGCGACGTCACGCTTGTCGGCGTGTCGTTCGGCGCCTGGATCGCCGCCGAAATCGCGGTGAAATCGACCATGCGGCTGTCGCGGCTCGTCGTGGCCAACGCCGTCGGCGTGAAAATCGGCAGCCGCGAAACGCGCGACATCGCCGACATTTTCGCGCTGACCGAGCAGGACTACCTCGAGATCGTCTATTGCGTGCCGAATGTCGGACGACGTGACTACAAATCATTGCCCGACAACGAAGCTCGCGCCGCTGCGCGCGCCCGCGAGGCGACGGCCCGGTTCGCGTGGAGCCCATATTTCCATAATCCGCGCCTCAAAAGCCGGCTGCATCGCCTCCGCGTCCCGACTTTGTTTTTGTGGGGCCTGCACGATCGCATGGTCGGCGAAGCCTATGGGCGCGCCTATTGCGCATTGGTTCCCGGCGCGCGATTTGAAACGATCGCGCAAGCCGGCCACTTTCCTCATCAGGAACAGCCGGTAGAATTTTCCGAACGTGTCTTGGCGTTCATGGATCTCGCTTTGGCGGAACGCAAAGAACCCGGAATAACCGAAGGGTAGGGAACGACGATGAGAGTCTATCAGTTCAGCGAACAACCCTATTACCCCACCTGGAATGATCACTCCGGGTCGCTGCGCGTCATTCTTCCCAATCGCAAGTGCGATCCGCGCATCGCCGCCGATCTGTTTCACCGCTACTACGACGAATATCAAATTTGCGATGAGATCGGCCTTCACATCATGCTCAACGAGCATCATCAGAGCGCGACCTGCATGTCGTCGGCGGTGGTGATCGGACTGGCGGTTTTGGCGCGCGCGACCAAACAAGCGCGGCTTCTGGTGCTCGGCTATCCGATCGGCCACCGGCCGGATCCGCTGCGCGTCGCCGAAGAGCTGTCGACGATCGATGTCATTTCACGCGGCCGCCTCGATATGGGCTTCATCAAGGGCATCCCCTACGAAATTGCCGCCTCCAATCGCAATCCGGTCGAGCTCATGGAGCGATTCTGGGAAGCGCATGACTTTATCATCAAGGCGATGACGACGCATGACGCGAATTTCAACTGGGAAGGCGAATATTTTCACTACCGGCAAGTGAACGTCTGGCCGCGGGTGTGGCAGGAGCCGCATCCGCCGATCTGGTCGACAACCGGCAGCACCAGCCAGGCCCGCGTCCTCGGCGAACGCGCCTATGTCATGGCGACGCTCGGCACTGGTTACGGATCGCGCAAAATCTATGACGCCTATCGCAAAAGCTACCTGGCGAAATTCGGTAAAGCGCCCAGTGCCGACCGCTTTGCCTATCTCGGCCTCGTGGCCGTTGCCAAAGACGAGGAAGAAGCGCGCAAGCGCGGTCATCTGATCGCTGGCTATCTGCGCACCAGCGCCATCGTCTATCCGCCGTTCCGCAATCCGCCCGGCTACCTGCCGGTCGAGGACAATGCCAGGCTGCTGCGCGGCGAGACGCCGCCGCGCGGCTTCACCAAGGATGGCCGTCCCATCAACATGCACGGCGCCGCCATCGACGAGCTGATCGACGGCGGCATTCTGTTCTGCGGCACGCCCGATCAGGTCTACGATCAGATCGTCGATTTCTGCGAGCATTGCGGCGGCATGGGCAATCTTCTGATGATGGGACATGGCGGCGAACTCTCGCCGACGCAGACCGTCGATAACTTGACCCTGTTCGCAAAAGAGGTCCTGCCGCGTCTGGAGGCCTATCGCCAGCCGGATGCGGAGGCGGCCGCTGCTGTCGCAGCGTAACTTCGGTTCCACGGTAAGCTATTGATTTAATTTAAATATTTATAGTATTGTCCAAAAATTGGAAAAAATATTGATTTTGGCACACGCCGAGTTCATGCCAGAAGCCGGATGGCCCCGATAAGAAGCGCCGGCGAAATTGCGATTACAAAATGAGCCCTGACCGATGATTGGCGAGCCGTTTGCGTCCAACCCCGTGATCGTCGGCAAGGGCGATGGGGCCGCGGCGGCTCCGCACATTCCGGCCGAGGAATCGCTCTGTCCGGTTCTGTCGCACGATTGGGTCAATGCCGAATACAAGCACCTCATTGTCGAGGCCTCGCCAAAGGCGCTTTCGGTCACGCCGGGGCAGTTCTTCAATCTGCTTTGTCCGTCGCCCGATGTCGGCGAACTCTTCTTCCGCCGCCCGCAGAGCGCCTACCGCATCGATCGCGATCGCGGCCGGATCGAATTCTTGTACAAATGCGTCGGCCGCGGCACGCGAGGCCTCGCGACTCTGAAAAAAGGCGACGACCTCAATATGGTCGGGCCGCTCGGCGTCGGCTTCAAGCTCGATCCAGCCTGGCGTCACATCATCGTGCTCGGGCGCGGCGTCGGCATTGCGACGCTCGGGCCGATTTCGCAGCTGGCGCGCGATGCCCATGTCGGAGTCACCGCGATCCTCTCGGCGCGCAATGCCGATTTCGTCATGGCCGATGCTTTCTTCCGCGAGGCCGGCGATGTGGCGACGGTGCTCGACACCGACGGCACCAGCGCCGTCGAAAACGTCGAGAAAATTCTCGCGCGGCTTGTTGCGGAGAAGCGCGCCGACGCGTTCTTCACCTGCGGGTCGAACCGCCTGTTTCAGTTGATGAAGCGTGTCGGCCGGGCCAACGGCATTCCGGGTCAGGTGGCGATGGAGCAGGTGATGGCATGCGGGCTCGGTCCCTGCTACGTCTGCGTTCGCACCTTCGAAGTCGGCGGCAAGAAGGAATTGCGCCGGGTCTGCATCGAAGGTCCGGTGTTCGACATGCAGGAGGCGATCGGATGGTAGACATGACCGTCAAGATCGGCGCCGTGACGCTGAAGAATCCCGTCATGCCGGCCTCGGGCTGTTTCTCGACCGATCTTGCCCAGGTGATGGATTTGAATCGGCTCGGCGCGCTCGTCGCCAAGACCGTGTCGCGCGAATACCGGGCCGGCAATCCGCCGCCGCGCGCGGCCGAAGTGGAAGGCGGGATGATCAATTCGATCGGCCTGCCGACCAAGGGCATCGACTATTTCTTCGAGCACCAGGTTCCGGACTACAAACGATTCATGCCGCCGCTCGTTGGCTCGATTTCGGCGACCACGATCGAAGATTTCGAGGCGATGGCGCGTGACGTGGCGAAATCGGCGATCGATGTGCTCGAAGTCAATATTTCCTGTCCGACTCGCGACCCCAAGGGCGGCAATTTCGCCCTCCACGAGGAGCACACCTACAATGTCGTGAAGCTGATCCGCGCCACGACCGACAAGCCGATGTGGGTGAAATTGTCGCCGAATGCCGGCGACATCGTCGCCGTGGCCAAGGCGGCCGAGCGCGCTGGCGCCAATGCACTCGTCGTGGCGAATACCATTCTCGGGCTGAAGATCAATACCGACACGTTGCGGCCGGCGATCGGCAACAAATTCGGCGGCCTGTCCGGGCCGGGAATCAAGCCCATCATCGTGCGGATGGTCTATCAATGCGCCAAGGCGGTGAAGATCCCGATCATCGGCTGCGGCGGCATTGTTAAAGTCGAGGATGCCGTGGAATATATGCTCGCCGGCGCCACCGCGGTGATGATCGGCTATCTGACCTTCCGCAATCCCACCGGCATGATCGCGATCATCGAAGGCCTCGAAGAATGGTGCGCCAAGCGGGGTTTTGCCCGCGTGGCCGATCTTACCGGCGCGATGATCGACGATCCGCCGATGGAAACCTTTGCCGCCGCCGCGGCGCCAATCGGGTGATTTATTGCGATGACCGCGCGTATCACGATCCGCAGGCCTGACGACTGGCACCTGCATGTCCGCGATGGCGAAATGCTCAAAGCGGTGTTGCCGTTCACCGCCAAGAATTTCGGCCGCGCCATCTTGATGCCAAACCTCGTGCCGCCAGTGCGCACGACGGCGGACGGCAAGGCCTATCGCGAGCGAGTGATAGCGGCGCTGCCGCAGGGCTCGAGATTCAAGCCGCTGATCACCTGCTATCTCACCGACGACACCGATCCCGACGATGTCGAGCGCGGCTTTCGCGACGGCTTGTTTACGGGCGTGAAGCTCTATCCCGCTCACGCCACCACGAACTCGGCATTCGGCGTGACCGACTATGCCAAAGTCAGCCGCGTGCTCGAGCGCATGGAAAAGATTGGCATGCCGTTTCTCATGCACGGAGAATATGTGGCGCCCGACGTCGATATTTTCGATCGCGAGGCGGTGTTCATCGACCGGCTCTTGTCGAAATGGATAAAGCAATTTCCCGGCCTGCGCATGATCCTCGAACATCTTTCGTCGAAGGAGGGCGTCGATTTCGTCCACGCCGCGGCGCCGCAGCTCGGCGGCACCATCACGCCCTATCATATGGTCTTGACGCGCAACGATTGGCTCGGCCACGGGCTCAAGCCCTATATGTATGTCATGCCAGTGATCAAAACGGCGCGCGACCGCGCTGCGCTGCGCAAGGCCGCGACCTCGGGCGAGGCGTGCTATTTTCTCGGCACCGATTCCGCGCCGCATCCCTATGCCAAAAAGGTTTCGGTCAGTGGCATCCCAGGCATGTTCAACGCGCCGGTCGCCATCGAGACCTATGCCGAGGTGTTCGAAGAGGAGGGCGCGCTCGACAAGCTCGAAGCTTTTGCGTCGGTCAACGGCGCCAGGCATTACCGCATGCCGCCCAACGAGGATACGATCACGCTTGAGAAGGTGTCGTGGACCGCGCCGGAAGAGGTCAAGGTCCAAGGCCCTGACGAGCGCGCTTTGATCTATCGCGGCGGCGAAAGCATCGCCTGGAAAGTGGTGAGTTGAAGCCCTATTGTAGCTTTCGCTCCCGGGCGCCAAGACGTTTCGAGGCGCCAAAACGTGGCGAGCCCGCAGTGCATAGTCACGGATGGTGATTATGGGTTCCGGCCCCCTCGCTGCGCCCGGTTCTGGAATGTCCCAGACTATGGATCGAAAACAATGACAGGCTTTCCCGACAAGGCGGCGATCGCCGAGTTGACGGCGAAGATGCTGCTCGAAGTGGACGCGGTCCGCTTCATGGCCGACAAACCCTTCATCTACACGTCGGGCTGGGCAAGTCCGGTTTATACCGATTGCCGGCGCCTCATTTCCTTTCCGCGCGTGCGACAGACGCTGATCGATTTCGGCGTGGCGACCGTGATGCGCGACGTCGGTTTCGAACAATTCGATGCGGTCGCCGGCGGCGAAACGGCGGGAATTCCCTTCGCGGCCTGGATGGCGGACCGCTTGATGCTGCCGATGCAATATGTGCGCAAAAAGCCGAAGGGTTTCGGCCGCAATGCGCAAATCGAGGGTCAGATCAATGCCGGCGATCGCGTTCTCTTGGTCGAGGACATGACTACTGACGGCCGCAGCAAGGTCAATTTCTGCAAGGCCCTGCGGGAGGCCGGCGCGGTCGTGGAGCACGTTTTCGTGTTTTTCTTCTACGACATCTTTCCCGAAGGCAAAACGATCCTGCGCGACCTCGGCGTCACGTTGCATTCGCTGGCGACGTGGTGGGACGTTCTCGAAGTGGCCAAAAAGAGCGGCTCATTCGACAAGGCAAAACTCAAGGAAGCCGAGAAATTCATGAAGGATCCCGCCGCCTGGTCGAAGGCCCATGGCGGAGTCGCGCAGGCAGCGGAGTAGTTGAATGTCGAGTCCAACCACGGATGTGATCGTTGTCGGCGCCGGCAATGCGGCGTTCTGCGCGGCCCTGGCGGCGCAGGAGCAAGGCGCGCGAGTAGTGATGCTCGAAGCCGCACCAGAAGACGAAGCCGGCGGCAACAGCCGCTTCACGGCGGGATCGATCCGGGTCGTCTATAATGGTGTCGAGGACATCAAGACGCTCGTTCCCGATCTGACGCCGGGCGAGATCGAGACTACCGATTTCGGCACTTACACCGCCGATCAATTCTTCGACGATATGGCGCGGGTCACGCAGCACCGCGCCGATCCTGATCTCATCGAACTTCTCGTCACCAAGAGCTTCGAGTCGCTGAACTGGATGCGCAACAAGGGCGTGCGGCTCATCCCCATTTACGGCCGGCAAGCCTTTAAGATCGACGGCAAGTTCAAATTTTGGGGCGGATTAACGGTCGAGTCGGTTGGCGGCGGGCCCGGCCTCATCGCGATGCTCACCGACTCGGCGAAAAAGCGCGGCATCGAGATCCACTATTCGACGCGCGGGCTCGACCTCTTGTTCGATGGCAACCGCATCGAAGGCGTGCGTGTACGCGACAATGGCGAGGTCCGCGAGCTGCGCGCCAAGTCGGTGGTGCTCGCCTGCGGCGGTTTCGAAGCCAATCCGGAATGGCGCACGCGCTATCTCGGTCCCGGATGGGACCTCGCGAAGGTGCGCGGCACGCGCTACAACACCGGCGACGGCATCCGCATGGCGCTTGATATCGGCGCCGCGCCGCGCGGCAACTGGTCGGGATGCCATGCCGTGCAGTGGGAAATGAACGCGCCGGAATTCGGCGACCTCTCCGTCGGCGATCAGTTTCAAAAGCACTCCTATCCGTTCTCGATCATGATCAACGCGACCGGAAAGCGGTTCGTCGACGAGGGCGCGGATTTTCGAAACTACACTTATGCCAAATATGGCCGCGTGGTCCTGGAACAGCCCGGACAATTTGCCTGGCAGGTGTTCGATCAAAAAGTCAAACATCTGCAGCGCGACGAATACCGCATCCGGCAAATCACCAAAGTTACGGCCAATACGATCGAGGAATTCGCGCAGAAGCTCGAAGGCGTGGACGCTGCCGAATTTTTAAAAACCATCAAGGCGTGGAACGCCGCGGTCAAGACCGACGTGCCGTTCAATCCGAACATCAAGGATGGCCGCTGCACAAGCGGTCTTGCCATCAACAAAAGTAATTGGGCGAACACCATCGATACGCCGCCCTTCGAAGGCTATGCGGTGACGTGCGGGGTGACGTTCACATTCGGCGGATTGCGCATTAACAGCGACGCCGAAGTGCTCAACACCGACTATCAGCCGATCCGCGGGCTCTATGCCGCGGGCGAACTGGTCGGTGGCCTGTTCTATTTCAACTATCCCGGCGGATCGGGCCTTATGTCCGGCACCGTCTTCGGCAAGATCGCCGGCGACGCCGCCGGCCGTTCTGGGAAGAATTAAGCGGCAACCGCCGATGGACGCAAAGACCAAGCGCGCGCTTAATGAGTTGAGCGCGACCGAGATTGCAGCAAACATCGCGGCGGGCGAGGTCACGTGCGAATCCGTCGCGCGCGATTGCCTGGACCGCATCGCGGCACGCGATGATACAGTCAAGGCGTGGGTGAATTTCGATGTGGATTTGGCGCTCGCTCAGGCGCGTGCGCTCGATCGCGAGCGCCGCCGCGGCCCGCTGCACGGCGTGCCGATCGGGGTCAAGGACATCATAGACACGTTCGATATGCCGACCGAAATGGGTTCGCCGATCTATCGCGGCTACCGGCCGCCGGCGGACGCTGCCTGCGTCGCGCTTTTGCGCCGCGCCGGCGCGGTCATTCTCGGCAAGACCGCGACCTGCGAGCTCGCCGGCATGGCGCCGTCCGCAACCACCAATCCGCATAACGCCACCTATACGCCGGGTGGCTCATCGAGCGGATCGGCGGCGGCAGTCGCCGACGACATGGTGCCGGCCGCGCTTGGTACGCAGACCGGCGGTTCGGTGTTGCGTCCGTCATCGTTTTGCGGCGTGTTCGGCTACAAGCCGACCTACAACAGTTTCAACAAAGCAGGCGTCAAGCCCGCCGCGGAGAGCATCGATACGATCGGATGGATCGCCCGTTCGATTGACGATATCGAGCTGCTCACGGCGGTTTTGCGCATGCAGGAGCCGCAGCCGCCGGGTGTTTTGAAGGCCGCGCCGCGCGTCGGGCTCTGCCGTACCGAAAATTGGAATACGGCACAGCCTGAAACCAAAGCTGCTGTCGAAGATGCGGCAACCGCGCTTGGGAAGGCCGGCGCCACGGTCCGCGACATCGACCTGCCGGAAGCATTTGCCGGGCTGCACGCGCTCGCGCGTGGCACCATCAATCATTTCGAGCGCGCCGCGTGCATGGCATTCGAATGGGATCATCATCGCGAAGCGCTGTCGCCGCAAATGCGGCGTTACATCGAGAACGGCCTAAAGACCTCGCGCGCCGACTACGTTGCGGCGTGGCGGCGCGTGGAGGAATGCCGCGCGCTACTGCCCAAAGTGTTCGAAGGGATCGATGTGCTGCTGGCGCCATGCGTGCCGGGCGAGGCGCCGAAAGGGCTCGCCTTCACCGGCGATCCCAGCATGCAGGCGATGTGGACGGCCTTGCACACGCCCAGCATGACGCTGCCGACCCATCGCGGGTCGAACAATCTGCCGGTCGGCATTCAATTGATCGCGCAACGCTACGATGACGATCGCTTGCTCGCCTGCGGGCGCTGGATTTGGAGCCGAATTGGCGCACCGGAAATGATTGGCTGCCGGGGTATTTGATGAGGCATGAAAACCGGCTTCCACCCCGGATCAAGTCCGGGGCAAGCTTTTCCGGATCATGCCTTGGCGAGAGGAAGAATGGAATTTGACAATTCGTTCGATGTGCCGCTTCCTCCGGCAAAAGCCTGGGCTCTGCTCATGGACATTCCGCGTATCGCGCCGTGCATGCCCGGCGCGGAACTTACGGAAATTGTGGATCCGCAAAACTTCAAAGGCAAGATTGCCGTCCGGCTGGGTCCGGTCGCTTTGACGTTCGACGGCCGCGTTGCCTTCGACAATGTCGACGACGTCAATCACACCGCGCGGGTGAAGGCGGAGGGCAGCGACGCCAAGGGCCGCGGCGGCGCCAATGCGACGGCGATGTTTCGGATCGAGCCGGCCGCAGCCGGTTCGAAGGTGCTGATCCATACCGATCTGACGCTGTCCGGCGCGGTCGCGCAATATGGCCGCGGCGTCGGCATGATCCAGGCTGCGGCGGCCCAGCTCGTCGGGCAGTTCGCCGATAATCTGCGCGCGCACTTGGCGCAGACGCAGAGCGTTGCGACCCATGATGGGCCGCCTGCGCCGTCATCCGCTAAGCCGATCTCGGGCTTGACGCTTCTCGTCCGCGTCATTCGGTCGAGGCTTGTCGGCCTGTTCAGCGGGCAACGAATTTAGGTATCATTCGCGCGCAACGGTGTGGCGGGACGCGTTTATGCGCAAGCTTCAGTTCGCCGGTCAATCGCTTCTCGCTCTCGTCGCGCTGTTTGCGCTCTCGAGGGTCGGTGCCGCGGACAGCGTCGGCGATTTTTACAAGAACCGTACCGTGTCGCTCGTCATCGGCTATAGCGTCGGCGGCGGTTACGATGCTTATGCGCGGCTCGTGGCGCGTTATATGGGCAAGCACATCGCAGGCGAACCGTCGATCATCCCGCAACAAATGACCGGTGCCGGCAGCCTGCGGGCCGCCAACTACATCTTTTCCGTCGCGCCGAAAGACGGCTCCGTCATTGGAACGTTTTCGCGCAGCATGGGAATTGCGCCGCTGCTCGGACAGGCTGACTTCGACAGCCGTAAGTTCACCTGGCTCGGCAGCGTGACCGACGACGATACGACCTGCGTCACGTGGAACACGTCGCCGATCAAGACGTGGGACGATTTCGTAACCAAGCCCTTCAAGCTTGGCGGCCTGGGCGCCGACTCCGATCCCGACATTTGGGCATTGCTCTATAAGAATGTCTTCGGCGCCAAGGTGCAGCTCGTCACCGGCTATCCAGGGACGAACGACGTCGTGCTGGCAATGGAACGCGGTGAAGTCGATGGCTTGTGCGGCCTATCGTGGAGCACGATCCGCACCCGGCATGCTGAATGGCTGACCAGCCATTCGGTCAACATCATCGTGCAGGCGGCGCTAAAGAAAGAACCTGAGATCGCGTCGGTGCCGCTGGCGACCGATCTCGCCACCAGACCGGAGCAGCGCCAGATCATCAGGCTTTTGTTGGCGAGCCAGGCAATGGCGCGGCCGTTTGTTGCGCCGCCTGAAATCCCCGAGGACCGCAAGGCGGCGTTGATCGCGGCCTTCGACGCGACCATGGCCGACCCCGATTTTCTTGCCGAGGCGCAGAAGCTGAGTTTCGAAGTTCATCCGGTGAGCGCGGCCACGATCGATGCGCTGCTTGCCGAAGTCTACACGACACCGAAGGACGTCCTCGGCAGGGCGACCAAAGCGATATCGAGCGCCAATCAGTGAGCGAAACGATCGGAGCGCGCCTCCCACGCTTGGAGGACCATGCTTTATTGACGGGGCGGGGCCGCTTTGTCGACGACATCGCCGCAGCCGGCGCCCTCGTCGCCGCTTTTGCGCGCAGCCCGCACCCGCATGCGCTGATCCGGGCTATCGATCTTGAGGCGGCACGCGCGGCGCCCGGCGTGGTGGCGGTGCTCACGCTCGACGATCTTGCTCCGGTGATGCGGCAACGGCGGATGGTCCGGACGTCGAATTCCGGCACCAAGCTCGATCAAAGCTGGCCGTTTGCGCTCGCCGATGGCGAGGTGTCCTTCGTCGGCGAGCCGGTTGCGATCGTGGTGGCGAATGACCGCTATGTGGCGGAGGACGCCGCGGCGCTCGTGTCAGTGGATTACGAGATTTTTGCCCCGGCCGTCGATTGCCGGATCGAGCCAGCGCCGCCGGTGCGCCGCGAGCTCGCTTCGAACCGGATCATTTCCTATCAGGTCGGTTACGGCGATATCGAGGCCGCCTTTGCCAAAGCCGCGCATGTCGTTGCGGAGGGGCTTTGGATCCATCGCGGCGCGGCGCACTCGATCGAAGGTCGGGGAATCCTCGCACAGATTTCGGATCGCGAGACGCTTGTCTGGGCCTCGACGCAGAAGGCGCACGATTTGCGCACCGCGTTGGCCGACTATATCGAGCTTGACGAGAGCCGACTGCGCGTGGCGACGCCCGATGTCGGCGGCGGCTTTGGGCCGAAGCTTTGCGTTTATTCCGAGGATGTCGCCGTGGTGGCCGCGGCTACCTTGCTCGGCCGCTCGATCAAATGGATCGAAGATCGCCGCGAGCATTTCACCAACGCGGCGCAGGAGCGCGACCAATATTGGTCGATCGAGCTTGCCGCCGATGCCGACGGACGCGTGCGCGGCGTGCGCGGCCGGCTCATCCACGATATCGGCGCCTATGCGCTGCAAGACGTGAACATCCCCTACAATTCCGCGACCACGCTCACCGGCCCTTACATCGTGCCGGCGCTGGCGATGGATGTGAGCGCAGTCCACACCAATTTAGCGCCGGTATCGTCCGTGCGCGGCGCGGGCTATCCGCAAGCTGCCTTCGCGATGGAACGCATGATGGATCGCCTGGCGCAGGCGCTTAAGCTCGACCGTGCCGAACTGCGCCGGCGCAATCTGATACCGGCGGAAAAGATGCCGTATCTCAAGCCGCTGAAAGCGCGCTCGGGCGAGCAGGTGCAATACGACAGCGGCGACTATCCGGACTGCCAGGCCGAGCTTCTGCGCGCAATCGATTGGGATGACTTTCCACGCCGGCAGGCGGAGGCGCGCGCCGCCGGCCGCCATATCGGCATCGGTCTCGCGCACGGCATGAAGGGCACCGGACGCGGGCCGTTCGAGTTCGGCAAGGTGCGCGTTTCTCCGACGGGTCACATCACGGTCTCGACCGGCGCCGCGCCGATGGGGCAGGGGCTTTGCACCGCGCTCGCGCAGATTTGCGCCGACGCGTTTGGCGTGCGCGCGCAAGACGTCACCGTGATCGCCGGCGACACCGCTGCTGCCCCGCTCGGCCTCGGCGGGTTTGCCAGCCGGCAGATGGTCACCGCCGGCTCGTCGGTGAAGATCGCGGCGGCGGCGGTTGCCGCCAAGGCGCGCAAGCTCGCCAGTCACATGCTCGAGGCGGCGGAGGAAGATCTCGAAATCGTCGACGGCGAAGTGCGCGTGGTCGGCGCGCCGCAGCTTGCCGTAAAGCTCGGCGAATTGGCGCGCGTGCTCAAAGGCGCGCCGGGTTACGGATTTCCCAAGGACATCGAGCCGGGGCTCGAAGCGAGCGCAACATTTCGCATCGACAAGCTAGCCTATACGAATGCCTGCCACGCCGTCGAAGTCGAAGTCGATATCGAGACCGGCGGCGTGCGCATTTTACGCTACATCGCGATGCAGGATGCCGGCTATCGCGTCAATCCGATGATCGTGGAAGGGCAGGTTCACGGCGGCATCGCTCACGGTATAGGCAATGCGATGTTCGAATGGATGGGCTATGACGCCGCGGGCCAGCCCGTCACGACGACATTTGCGGATTATCTTCTGCCGACGGCGACAGAAGTGCCGAATCTGGAGACGCTTTACAAGGAGTCGCCGTCGCCGCATAACCCGCTCGGCGTCAAGGGCGTCGGCGAAGTGGGCGTTATTCCGGCCGCTGCTGCGATCATATCCGCGATCGAAGACGCGCTTTCGCCGTTCGGCGTTCGCATCGCGCAAACGCCGATTGCGCCCTACAAGCTTGTCGAGCTGATTGGCAAAGGGTCGGCAAATAAAAGTGCGACAGGATGAACTTTTGACGATCATCTTTCAGGAGAGCAAACTTTGTGCCGAAACAGGAGAAGCCAATGACCCTCTTTAGAGCCGCCGCGCGTCTTCTGCTCTGGTCGGCATTGCTGCTGCCGTTCGTTGGCGCCGCTCGCGCCGAAACGTTTCCGTCGCGGCCGATCCATCTCATCATGCCCTATGCTCCTGGCGGCATCATCGATTTCGCCGGACGCGTGGTGGCGCAAAAGCTCGGCGAGGCCTTGGGCGAAACCGTCGTGGCCGAGAACCGTCCGGGCGCCGGCGGTATCGTCGGTGTCGATTACGTCGCTCATTCGGATCCGGATGGCTACAATATCGTGATCATGGATCCCGCCTATGTCATCAATCCGATCCTGCAAAAGTCGATGCCCTACGACATTTTCAAGGATCTGGTGGCGGTTTCCATCGTCAACTCATCGCCCGAAGTCCTGGTCGCGACGCCGGCGCTTGGCATCAAGACCTATTCCGATCTCGTGGCCTATGGGAAGGCCAATCCGGGCAAGCTCAACTATGCCTCGGCCGGCGTCGGCACCACGCCGCATCTTGCGGCGGCGATGTGGGCGCAACGCACCGGGATCGACGCGGTCCACGTGCCTTATAAGGGTGTCGGCCCGTCCTACACCGATCTCATGAGCGGCAAGGTCCAGATTTTATTTTCGAGCATCGCCGGAGCGCTGCCGTTTACAAGCGTAGGCAAGGTCATTGCGCTTGCGACAACGGGCGACACGCGCTCGCCGGTCTATCCCAATCTGCCGACGGTGGCGGAAGAGGGATTGCCTGGCTATTCCGTTGACCTTTGGCTCGGCCTCTATGCACCGGCGGCAGTGCCGCCCGATGTTCTTGCCACGCTCAACAATGGCGTCCGCAAGGCGCTCCAAGATGAACAATTGAAGGCCGCGTTTGCCAAATACGGTTTAACGCCGCGTGGAACGAATCTTCCCGAAAGCGCTGCATTCACCAAGTCCGAATTCGCGAAGTGGAAGAAGGTCATAGACGACGGCCATATCACGCTGGACTGATGACTTTTGTCCATGTCATGTTGCGTCAATATTTTATGACGCCCATTCGTTACCTGCCGCGTTATTACTAGTGTCCGGATTCCGAAGTTCGCCACACCTTGCAGCAGGCTCTTAGCGAACTTCGGAATCGAAAGGACACTAGCAAGTTTATAGTTCTAGTGTGGGTTTTGGATTTGAAGTTCCTATACGAGTGTGCCGCAGGACCGTAGGAACTTCAAAGCCACCACACTAAGACGCCTCACACGGATATTGTCGAGTGACGATGGATTGCTGGCCGACAGAACTTCGCCTGCTCAAGGATCGCAAAACCTTGACCGTCGTTTTCGATGACGGTGAAAGTTTCGATCTTGCCGCCGAATATTTGCGCGTCCTAAGCCCGAGCGCGGAAGTTCAGGGGCATTCGCCCAGCGAACGCCGCACCGTTGCCGGCAAACAAGAGGTGCAGATCCTGGAAGTGCATCCGATCGGCAATTACGCGGTGCGGCTTGTTTTCGACGATATGCACTCGACCGGAATTTTCAGCTGGAATTATCTGTTCGAGCTTGGACAGAACCACGAGAAATATTGGCGCCGCTATCTTGACGATCTCGCGGAGAAGAATCTGTCGCGCGCGCCGCAAGCGCGGTAAGGAACCTATGATCGCATACATTCTCGCGGTTTAGGTTGTGTTTGCGCATGATCCGGGATCACGTCCAGGGCATGCTTTTCCGAAAACCGGTACCCACGTTTCAGGATCATGCTCTAGACGCGTCAACCATCGATCAACCTCGATTTGCCATGATTGGGTCAGTGTCGGGGGTGGGGCGTATGATGGGGCGCCAACCGGCATCAGAACGGCCTTGGTCCGCTCCCTCGGCTAAGGCCGTTCGTTTTTCAAGCGCGCTGTTCGCACCCAAATGCGTAGTGCCTGCGTGAGCGCGGCACCGCGAGGGTTGAAATCTTTGCATCCATGGTTGACAGAAGGTTTGAACGCGACGTTCGCGCCTTCGTCGCATGATCCCGCCTGCTCTGCCGTGGGCGGCTGTTTCTCCGATAAATGAAAGTGCTAGGATGATCGGGGCGGCGCCGACAGTGCTGCCGTTTAGGGAGGATTATCCATGATGTTGCGTACGTTCACAGCCATTGCGTTCGCGGTTGGTTTGCTCGCGTCGGGCGCTGCCCACGCCCAAGCGCAGGCGCCTTCGGGCGCGCCCGATTTGAATGCCATTCCCGAAAAAATGCCATTCGATATTCCCTTTGGTACGCCGATTACGATGGAACGTGCGCAGAGCCTGGTTCAGGCGGCTGTTGCCGAAGCCAACAAGCGTGGCTGGAAGATGAATGTCGCGGTGGTCGATCCCAACGGCGATCTCATTGCCTTTGGCCGCATGGACGGAGCGCAGCTCGCTTCGATCCCTATTTCTCAGCACAAGGCGCGCGCCGCCGCGCGCTATCGACGGCCGACCCGCGCATTTGAGGATGGCGTGCAAAAATTCGGCTTGAACTATCTTTTGACGCTGGACGACGTGATCGCTTCGCGCGGGGGCATTCCGTTGGTCGAAGGCGGCAAGCTGATCGGCGCGATCGGTTGCTCGGGCGGCACTGGTGCGCAGGACGAGGCGACCTGCACCGCAGCCGCCAACACGGTCAACAAGTAGCGATCAGACCGGTATTCTCCGTTTCGAATAATGGTTTAACCGGACGGGGGCGGCGAAGTGCCGCCCTCGTTGTGTCATAGAATCGGATAATTGGTACCGGCGCCGTTTAAACCATGCCGAAGGGGCGCCGGGACAACGAATGACGTTCGCTCCGACAAATTACCGCTGGTGCTGTTTACTGGCTGTGGGTCTCGTCATCTCGCTGGCCACGCTGCGCATGTCTTGCGCGCAAAGCCCGACCGCGCCGCCCGTTGTGACGCCGCCCACCGATCCTGCGGCGGCCATGGCGCAGTACCGCCGTGCGCTCGATGACTACAATAGAGCATGGCAAAGCTACAGCGTTGCCGCGAACTCGTATTGGAATTCGATCGTCGAAAAACGGAAAGTGCGCAACGCCAAGCGCGCCCGCGGCGAAGCGCTCTCGATCGAGGACTACGTGCTCACGCAGCCGCCGGTCTATCGAGGACCGCCCAAGCCGAAAAACCCGTTCCAGCCCGAAGTGCCGCCGCGTCCCACCTATGTGCCGGTGGTCAACGATTTTTTGGCCGCCGCGAGGGAGGAATTCAAGTTCACGCCGCGTTTGCCGCAAAGCGACGGCGAGTTCAAAAGCGCCTACGCCAAAGTGGCGCTCGCCGCCGGACTGACTAAAGATCAAATCGTGCGCATTTACGCCTTCGAGGCGACGGGAAATGGAAACTACGACGTTGAGGCCGGGCTTGAATACAACAAGCACGGCCGCGCCATCACTACGGCGCTCGGCTACAATCAATTGCTGGCGACCAATTCGGTGGAAATTCTCGCGGAAAAGGGCGGCGAATTCATCAAAGAGTTTCAGACCATGGCCGACGAGACGGCGGGAAGCGAGCGGCAGGCGCTCGACGGCAAGATCGAGGCCCTACGCAGGATGGTCACTTTCGCGCGCAGTGTTCCGGATGCCTGGGATCAGCATGAGATCCTCGCCAATACGCAGAAGGGTCTCGCTCTGCACGTGCTCAATCTCGACCTCGACGTCGGCCCGATGCTCCAAACGCAAAAGCTTCTGGATTCGGTCGTGTTCGCCCGCAGAAGAGGATTTTCGCGACCTCTTAGCGCCGCCGAGCTCGAAATGTTGAACCTGACCGGCGATGGCAACGGTTTCGATATGGTGACCATGCCATTGCAATGGCGCGACCGGGTGCCGACTGCGAATTTCTTTCGGCCGAGCGGTTACCTAGATAATCCAGTCGCGCAACGTAACAATGTCGTCGCCAAGCTGATTGCGGCGACCGATGCGCGCATGGACTTGGAAGCCGCAAAGCCGGGCGCGCGTGAGCTTGCCGCGCTGTTGCACTGACTGGCCGCGCACGGTCAAAATTCAGATTGCAATTGAGCGATTGCGATGCTGCCATGGGCTGTGAGAAGGCGCTTCGCGATGGGATGGGAGTTATGAAGCGGCGGCATTTTCTTGCGCTGTTCGGCGGCGCCATCGCAGGTTTGCCGACGCTTTGGCCTTGGGCGGCGCGGGGTCAGAACCAGCTCCCAAATCAAGCACCCTCGGATCAGCCACCAGCCAATCAAGGACCGGCGAATCAAACGCCGTCAAATCAAACGCCATCGCCTGCGGCTGCCGACAATTCAATCGGCCAAGTGGCAACGCTTGCCGGCACGGCGACCGTGATCCGCACCAATGCGGCCCCTGCCGCATTGAAGGTCGCCGACCCGATCTATGAACAAGACACTCTGCAGACGAACGTGAATTCCACACTCGGCATTACCTTCGACGACCAGACGACATTCAGCCTTTCGGCCAATACGCGCATCGTGATCGACCAATTCGTCTACCAGGAAGGCGGCAGTGGCAATGCCGCGTCGTTGAATGTGGCGGCCGGCACCGCGGCCTTCGTCGCCAGTTTGGTCGCCAAGACCGGTGACATGAAAATCACGACGCCGCAGGCGACGCTCGGCATCCGCGGCACGACCGGCATTGTCGATGTGCCGCAGGGCGCCGGCGCCGCCGCCCCGACGGTGAAACTCTATCCCGACAGCGACGGTCATGTCGGCAGCATCGACGTTTTCGATCGACAGGGCGGCCGCCTTGGCGCCCTAACCCAGGGGTCGAGTGCATTCATAGTTCGCGCCGGACCAGGCGGCCGCATCGCGGTGGTGCCGTATCAAATACCGCCTCAGGAGTCGGCGCGCGACCGCGGCGTGCTCCAGCGGCTGAGTCTTTCTCACACGATCGGGCGACAGATGATCATCCGGCGGCAACAGTTGCGCACGCCGAACAACCAGCGTCCCGGTGGTCCGCAGCCCAACAATCAGCGGCGTCCGGGCGGCCCGCAACCGATGAATCAGCGTCCGGGCGGTCCGCAACCGAACAATCCGCACCCCGGCGGTCAGCAGCCAAATCGTTCAGGTGGCCAACAACCGAACAACCAGCGTCCAAGCGGCCCCCAACCGAACAATCAGCGTCCAAGTGGTCAGCAACCGAACCGTCCGGGAGGCCAGCAACCGCTCAATCGCCTGCAACGCGGACAACCGCGCCAGCGGCCGTCGAGAGAAAATAATCAGTAGCTGCAGCAATTCGGAGCGAGGACAATATGCGAGCCTATCAGTTGCCGAAGGGCGGCGCCGGCGTCGATGCGCTGGCCGAAGTCGAGCGTCCTGATCCCAAGCCGGCGTATCGGCAGATTCTTGTCAAAGTTAAAGCGTGCTCGCTCAATTTCCGCGATCTTGCCATCGCGCGCGGCAGCTATCGCATGCCGGTGCGCGAGAACATCATCCCGCTATCGGACGGGGCAGGCGAGGTGGCGGAGATCGGCCCGGGCGTGACGAAGTTTAAAGTCGGCGACCGAGTTGCCGGGAATTTCTTCCAACGTTGGAGCGGCGGCGAGCCTGCGGCGGACGTGCATAAGAGCGCGCTGGGCGGCGGCATCGACGGCATGCTCGCCGACTATGCGGTGCTGGAGGAAGATGGCGCGGTGAAAATCCCGCCGCATCTGTCACTAGAAGAAGGCGCCACATTGCCATGCGCCGCGGTGACGGTGTGGAACGCGGTGATGGAGCACGCCAAGCTCAAAGCCGGGAATACGCTTCTTCTGCAAGGCACCGGCGGCGTCTCGATTTTCGGCTTGCAATTCGCCCACGCCATGGGGATTCGCGCCATCATCACGTCGTCGAGCGACGAGAAGCTCAAACGCGCCAAAGCGCTCGGCGCGGCGCTCGGTGTCAACTATAAGACCACGCCGGATTGGGAAAAAGCGGCAATGGAGTTCACCGGCGGGCTTGGCGTCGATCATGTTGTTGAAGTCGGCGGCGCGGCGACGCTCACGCGCTCATTTGGTGCTATCCGCGTTGGCGGCAAGGTCACGCTGATCGGCGGCTTAAGCGGCGGCGCGACCGAGCTCAATCCGGGCTTGATCTTCGCGCGGCGCGCCAATGTCCAGGGCATTTCCGTCGGCTCGACGCAGATGTTCGAGGCGATGAATCGTGCCATCGAGTTCAATGCGATCAAGCCGGTCATCGACAAGGTCTTCGCCTTTAACGATGCCCAAGCGGCCTATCGGCACATGGCCGCGGGCGCACATTTCGGAAAGATCGTCATTGCGGTCTCGTAAGGCGAACGGCGAGCAACCGCCATAACGCCGCCGGCAAAGAAGGCGCGTCACCGAATCAGCCGCGTGCAATCGGCCGCCTCAACAGAAAAATCGGTATTTTTTGGAAGGCTAGTCAAGCGCCGGGCGCCCAATAGTGGCGCTCGGAATGGTTGAATATTGTGCTGTAAAATCAGTGTCTTACGCTGCATCTGGCGATGCCCCGCCGATTTTCTCATTTTCTGTGGCGTCACAGTGACAATGAGAATGCTCGGGCGGTGTTATTGTGATTCGCACGGGGCGCGCCGCTGATGAAGCGGCGCGGGTTGGGGGAACTAAAATATGATAATGCGGTCCCTGCAGTTCAGCTGCATCGTTGCCGCAATGGCGTTTGCCTATCCGTTTTCAGAGCGCGAGCCGGCGGCCTTGCATCTGGAAAAGATGGATCGCCTGGATAGCGCGCAGACGAAATCGGACGAGCAAATAACGCCCGCCGCGGCTGTCCCGCAAACCCTGGCGAAACTGGAAACCGACCGGCCCGCGGCCGACGATCATCCCGCCGCCGCCGAGGATCGCCCTGGAGGTGCCGAGGATCATCCGGCACCCGCGGAGGATCACCCAGCAGGCACCGAGGATCACCGGGCGGACGCGGTCCCCCCAAAGCTCGATCTCTCTTATCTTGCCTATTACGCCTATTCAGAAGTGCCGCCCGATGTTAAGCCGGCGGACACGGTGCTGAGCGCGTTGAAAGATATCCCTGTCGGAACGCCCGTCGAGGAGATCAAGCGCGTGTCGGACGCTTTCGGTCTCGATTTCAGTTTCATGAAAACCGTCGCCAAGATCGAATCCGATTTCGATCCCAAACAGCGCACCGGCTCCTATATCGGCCTATTCCAACTC